>JADZDN010000306.1 GCA_020851015.1 Alphaproteobacteria bacterium
CCAACCTCTGCGTCAACCAGATCCGCCGCAACGGCAGTCCGGCGCAGCGCAAGCGATACCTGCCCAAGCTGATCTCGGGCGAGCATGTCGGCGCGCTGGCGATGAGCGAGCCGGGCGCGGGGTCGGACGTCGTCGGCATGCGCACGCGCGCCGACAAGAAGGGCGACCGCTACGTGCTCAACGGCTCGAAGATGTGGATCACCAACGGGCCGGACGCCAGCACGTTGGTGGTCTACGCCAAGACCGATCCCAAGGCGGGGCCGCGCGGCATCACCGCCTTCCTGATCGAGAAGGGGATGAAGGGGTTCCGCACCGCGCAGAAGCTGGACAAGATGGGCATGCGCGGCTCCAACACCTGCGAATTGGTGTTCGAGGATTGCGAGGTGCCGGAAGAGAACGTGCTGGGCGAGCTGGGCCGCGGCGTCAACGTGCTGATGAGCGGGCTGGACTACGAACGCGCCGTGCTGGCGGCGGGCCCGCTCGGCATCATGCAGGCCTGCATGGACGTGGTGGTGCCCTACCTGCACGAGCGCAAGCAGTTCGACCGGCCGATCGGCGACTTCCAGCTCATGCAGGGCAAGCTGGCCGACATGTACACCGCGATGAACGTGTGCAAGTCCTACGTCTACACGGTGGCCAAGGCCTGCGACCGCGGCGAGACCTCGCGCAAGGATGCGGCCGGCGCCATTCTGTATGCGTCCGAGAAGGCGACCTGGATGGCGCTGCAGGCGATCCAGTGCCTGGGCGGCAACGGCTACATCAACGACTACCCGACCGCCCGGCTGCTGCGCGACGCCAAGCTCTACGAGATCGGCGCGGGAACCTCGGAAATCCGCCGCTGGCTGATCGGCCGCGAATTGTTCGAGGAAACCAGGTAGCGGGTCACCGCTTTCTTACTTGTCATGATAACGCGGCCGTCCTATTGGAACGGTCGCTCGAGGGGCCAAGGAGCGGGGGAAAACATGGGCGGGGTCGTCGCGATTCCGGCGCGCAAGGGCAAGGCGGTCGCCCTGGCGAAGGGCCAGCACCTGAAGGTCATCAATACGCACGGGCAGCAGGTGGTCGACACCTGGGCCTTCAACCGCCACGACCTGGGCGAGTTCATGTCGATGGAGCACACGCGCACGGCGCTGCTCACCGTCTTTCCCAAGGCCGGCCACACGCTGGTGACCAACCGCCGGCGGCCGATCCTGACCATCGCCGAGGACACCTCGCCCGGGATCCACGACACCGTGATGGCGGCCTGCGACCGCTACCGCTACGAACAGCTGGGCTGCAAGGGACACCACGACAACTGCACCGACAACCTGGCGGCCGGCCTCGCGGAACTGGGGCTGAAGCCGCCCGAGACGCCGGCGCCGTTCAACATGTGGATGAACATCCCAATCCGGCCCGACGGGGGCCTGAGCTTCGACCCGCCGGTGACGAAGAAGGGCGACTACGTCATCCTGCGCGCCGAGATGGACTGCATCGTGGCGTTCTCGGCCTGCCCGCAGGACATGGTGCCGATCAACGGCACGGCCTGCCAGCCGACGGAAGCGCATTTCCAGGTGATGTGAGGATTCATGGCAACCGTCCTGATTACCGGCGCCAATCGCGGCATCGGGCTCGAATTCACGCGCCAATATGCCGCCGATGGGTGGCATGTGATAGCGGCGTGCCGCAATCCGGCGGAAGCAGCGGACTTGGACCAGGTGAACGGCGATGTCGTCAAACAGGCGCTCGACGTCGGCGACCAGGCCTCGGTCGCCGCGCTGTCCGAGGCGATTGCCGGCGAGCCGGTCGACGTGCTGATCAACAACGCGGGCGTCTATCTGGACCGCAACGTCGAGCTCGGCGAGTTCGACTATGACGATTGGCGCGGCAGCTTCGAGATCAACGTGATCGGCCCGATGCGCCTGGCCGAGGCGCTGGTCGGCAATGTCAGCCGCTCGAAGCGCCGTTTGATGGTCTTCGTCACCTCGCAGATGGGCAGCATCGGCGACAACACGACCGGCGGCGCCTATTCGTACCGCGCCAGCAAGGCGGCGCTCAACGCCGCGGTAAAGTCGCTGTCGATCGCGCTGAAGCCGCGCGAAGTGGCCTGCCTTCTGCTGCATCCCGGCTGGGTCCGCACCGACATGGGCGGCAAGAACGCGACGCTGGAAGTGCGGGACAGCGTCAACGGCATGCGCAAGGTGATCGAGAAGTTCACCTTCGAGCGCAGCGGCGGCTTCCTGCGCTACAATGGCGAAACCGTCCCCTGGTGAAACGACCGCGGGCCCGATGGCGCTGACCGACGAACAGGCCCTGATCCGCGACACCGCGCGCGACTTCGCGCGCGAGAAGCTGTCGCCCAACGCGGCGGCCTGGGACCGCGCGGCGGAATTCCCCCGCGAGGCGGTGGCCGAGCTCGGCCGGCTCGGCTTCATGGGCATGCTGGTGCCGCCGGAATGGGGCGGCGCCGGCGCCGACCATGTCGCCTATGCGCTGGCGCTGGAGGAGGTGGCGGCGGGCGACGGATCGTGCTCGACCATCATGGGCGTGCACAACTCGGTGGGCTGCATGCCGATCCTGAAATACGGCTCGACCGAGCAGAAGGAGCGGTTCCTGCGCGCGATGGCGCGCGGCGAGAAGCTGGCGGCGTTCTGCCTGACCGAGCCGCAGGCGGGCTCGGACGCCGCGGCCATCGTCACGCGCGCGCGGCGGCGCGGCAACGCCTGGGTGCTCGACGGCACCAAGCAGTTCATCACCTCGGGCCGCAATGCCGACCTCGCGATCGTGTTCGCCGTGACCGACCCGGAGAAAGGCAAGAAGGGCATCAGCGCCTTCATCGTGCCGACCGGCACGCCCGGCTATCGCGTCGCGCGGGTCGAGCACAAGCTGGGCCAGCGCGCCTCGGACACCTGCCAGATCGCGTTCGAGGACATGGCGCTGACGCCCGACCTGATGCTGGGCCAGGAGGGCGAGGGCTACAAGATCGCGCTGTCCAACCTCGAGGGCGGACGCATCGGCATCGCCGCGCAGGCCGTGGGCATGGCGAGGGCGGCCTACGAGGCCGCGCTTGCCTATGCCAAAGAGCGCGAGGCGTTCGGCCAGAAGATCGCCGGCCACCAGGCGGTCGCGTTCCGGCTCGCCGACATGGCGACGCAGATCGAGGCCGCGCGGGGCCTGGTTCTCAATGCCGCAGGGCTGCGCGACGCGGCCAAGCCGTGCCTGAAGGAGGCGGCGATGGCCAAGCTGTTCGCCTCGGAGATGGCGGAGCGGGTGTGTTCGGACGCGATCCAGATCCACGGCGGCTACGGCTATCTGAACGACTTCCCGGTCGAGCGCATCTACCGCGACGTGCGGGTCTGCCAGATCTACGAAGGCACGTCCGACATCCAGCGGCTGGTGATCAGCCGGCAGATCCTGGAGAGCTGACCCCAATGGCCACTCCGATCGACTTCTACTTCGACTTCGCCTCGCCCTATGGCTACATCGCCTCGACGCGGATCGACGAGATTGCCGCGCGTCATGGCCGCACGGTTGCCTGGCGGCCGATCCTGCTGGGCGTGGTGTTCAAGACCACCGGCATGGGTCCGCTGCCCTCGGTGCCGCTCAAGGGCGCCTATTCGCTACGCGACTTCGCGCGCTCGGCGCGGCTCTACGGCATCCCGTTCCAGATGCCCAAAACCTTTCCCTTCAACGGCGTGGCGCCCAGCCGCGCCTTCTACTGGCTGCAGGACCGCGACGCCGGTCTGGCGCGGCGCTTCGCCCAGGCCGCCTATCACGCCGCGTTCCCGGGCCAGCAGGACATCGCCAAGCCCGAGACCTGCGCCGACCTCGCCGCCAATCTGGGGGTCAAGCGCGAGGACATGCTGGCGGCGCTCAACGACCCGGCGGTCAAGGACCGGCTGCGCGTCGAGGTCGAAGCGGCCATCGCCAAGGGCGTGTTCGGCTCGCCTTTCATCGTCGTGGACGGCGAGCCCTTCTGGGGCGCCGACCGCCTGGGCCAGATCGATCGCTGGCTGCAGACCGGCGGATGGTGAGACACGGCCGGGCCCTCGGGCGGGCCGCGATGGCGCTCGGCCTGCTGCTGTCCCTGGCGGGCTGCGGCGTCGAGCCGCGGGTGGAGGACCTGCGCACGATCAAGCGCCCGGACTCGCCGAACGACTACCTGATCTGCGCCAAGCCCCTGTGCGCGGCCGCGGTCGACGAGGAAGGCCCGATGGTCGACCTGCCGCCGGAGAAGGTGCTGGTCGCGGCGCTGAAGGTCGCCGCCGCCGAGGACTACACCAGCCCGGCCGAGGTGAACGTCGGCATGGCGCAGATCGTGTTCGTCCAGCGCACGCCCTGGCTGCGCTTCCCCGATATCGTGCGCATCCAGGCGGTCGCCTCGGTCACCGGCAGGACCGGCGTGGCGCTCTACAGCCGCTCGGTCTACGGCTACTACGACTTCGGGACCAACAAGGCCCGCGCCCGGCGCTGGATGGCGGCCATCCAGGCCGAGCTGCAGCGCAACTGAGGCGGTTCAGCCGCCGGCCAGCACGTCGCGATAGACCGTCGTGTCGACATTGCCGCCCGACAGGATCACGCCCACGCGCTTGCCGGCCATCGCGCCGCGTTCCTTGAGCAACGCCGCCAGCGGCGCCGCGCCCGCGCCCTCCGCCACGTTGTGGGTATCGGCGAAATAGGCCCGCATCGCCGCCTTGATCGCGTCGTCGCCGACCTCGACGATCCGCTCCACGCCGTTCAGGATCGCAGCCAGCGCCTCGGCGTTGGGCACGCGGCAGGCAACGCCGTCCGCCATGGTGTCGGCCGAATTCGTCGGCACCGGCTTGCCCTGGGCAAAGGACAGGGCATAGGTCGGCGCGTTCTCCGACACCACCCCCACCACCTTGGTCTTCAGGCCCAGCGCATCGCGCGCCGCCATCACCCCGCAGATGCCCGAGCCCAGGCCGATCGGCACATAGACCGTGTCGAGATCCGGCGCGCCGCGCAGGAACTCCAGGCCATAGGTGCCGACGCCCCGGGCCAGCACGTCGTGATAGGACGGGAAGGGGTACAGGCGGCGCTTCTTCGCCAGGCCCTGGGCGTATTCGTAGGCCGCCTGGAAGTCGTGCCCGTGCTCGATCAGCTCGCCGCCCAGCGCCTGCATGGCGGCGTTCTTCTCGACGCTGTTGCCCTTGGGCACGACGATCACCGCCGCTAGCCCGGCGCGCCGCGCGGCGAAGGCGACGCTCTGCCCGTGGTTGCCGCGGGTCGCCGCGATGACGCCTTTCACCCCGGGCTCGGCGCGCTTGAGGTGGTCGATATAGACGATGCCCCCGCGCACCTTGAAGGCGCCGCAGGGCGTGTGGTTCTCGTGCTTTACCCACACCTCCGTGCCCGCGCGCCGGCATAGGAGGGGCCAGCGGTATTGCGGCGTCGGCGGCATGACGGCATGGACCAGTTGGGCGGCATTCTCCAGATCGGCGAGCGACGGCAGCATGCGGCGGGAACCCCCTTGAAGCGGACCTCAACCCAAGGCCATGCTACAACCTCTTGGGGGGAAACGCCGAGCACGCGATGGGGGCCATCCGTTCTTCAGTCGATCCGCGCCAGGCCGCGTTCCGCGACAACGCGGCGCGCATGGGCGCGCTGGTCGACGACTTGCGCAAGACCGTGGGCAAGATCCGCGAGGGCGGCGGGCCGGAGGCGCGCAAGCGCCACCTCTCGCGGGGCAAGCTCTTGCCGCGCGACCGCGTGCGCACGCTGCTCGACGTCGGTTCGCCGTTCCTGGAGCTGTCGCAGCTCGCGGCCCACGGCATGTACGGCGACGAGGTGCCGGCCGCCGGCATCATCACCGGCATCGGCCGTGTGTCGGGCCGGGAATGCGTGATCGTCGCCAACGACGCCACCGTCAAGGGCGGCACCTACTACCCGATCACCGTCAAGAAGCACATCCGCGCCCAGGAGATCGCGCGCGACAACCGGCTGCCCTGCATCTACCTGGTCGATTCGGGCGGCGCTAACCTGCCCAACCAGGACGAGGTGTTCCCCGACCGCGACCATTTCGGCCGCATCTTCTACAACCAGGCCACCATGTCCGCGGCCGGCATCCCGCAGATCGCGGCCGTGCTGGGAAGCTGCACCGCCGGCGGCGCCTACGTGCCGGCGATGTCGGACGAGGCGATCATCGTGCGCCAGCAGGGGACGATCTTCCTGGGCGGCCCGCCGCTGGTGAAGGCGGCGACCGGCGAAGTGGTCTCGGCCGAGGACCTGGGCGGCGCCGACGTGCATGCCCGCATCTCCGGCGTGGCCGACCACTACGCGATGGACGACGCGCATGCGCTGTCGATCGTCCGGCACGTCGTCGGCAACCTGAACGCCGCCAAGAAGCCGCAGATCGACCTGCGCGACCCGGCCGACCCGCTCTACGACCCGCAGGAGCTGCACGGCGTGGTGCCCACCGACCTGCGCAAGCCCTACGACGCGCGCGAGGCGATCGCGCGGATCGTCGACGGATCGGTGCTGGACGAGTTCAAGCAGCTCTACGGCACCACGGTTGTGTGCGGCTTCGCGCATATCTTCGGCTACCCCGTGGGGATCATCGCCAACAATGGCATCCTCTTTTCCGAGTCCGCGCAGAAGGCCGCGCATTTCATCGAGCTCTGCTGTCAGCGCGGCGTGCCGCTGGTGTTCCTGCAGAACATCACCGGGTTCATGGTGGGCCGGAAATACGAGGCGGGCGGCATCGCCAAGGACGGCGCCAAGATGGTGACGGCCGTGGCCTGCGCTAGCGTGCCCAAATTCACGGTGATCGTGGGCGGCAGCTTCGGGGCGGGCAACTATGGCATGTGCGGTCGCGCCTTCAACCCGCGCTTCCTGTGGATGTGGCCCAACGCGCGCATCAACGTGATGGGCGGCGAGCAGGCGGCCTCGGTGCTGGCGACCATCAGGCGCGACAACATCGAGGCCAAGGGCGGCACCTGGTCCAAGGACGAGGAGGAGGCGTTCAAGAACCCGACCCGCGAGAAGTTCGAGCGCGAAGGGCACCCCTACTACGCCAGCGCGCGGTTGTGGGACGACGGGGTGATCGACCCGGCCGACACGCGCCGCGTGCTGGGCCTGTCGCTCTCCGCCGCCCTCAACGCGCCGATCGAACCCACGCGCTTCGGCGTGTTCCGGATGTAGCTTGGGATGCGAAGCTTGATCATATCGATGTTCCTTTTTCAGTCCCCCCTCCCACAAGGGGAGGGGGGACTCGAAGTGACGGTTTCCCGATGACGTCGGCACTTCTGACAGGCACAGACCCGCGCGGCGTGGCCACGGTCACGCTCAACCGGCCCGAGGTGCACAACGCCTTCGACGATGCGCTGATCGCCGAGCTGACCGCCGCGTTCAAGAAGCTGGAAGCAGATGGATCGGTCCGCATCGTCATCCTGACCGGCGCCGGCAAGAGCTTTTCGGCGGGCGGCGACCTGGGCTGGATGCGGCGCATGGCCGACTATTCCGAGGCGGAGAACCTGGCCGATGCGCGGGGCCTCGCGGCGTTGATGCGGACGCTCGACCGGCTCGCCAAGCCGACGATCGCGCTGGTGCAGGGCCCCGCCTATGCCGGGGCCTGCGGGCTGATCGCGTGCTGCGACATCGCGATCTGCGTGGACAGCGCGAGCTTCGCCGTGACCGAGACCCGGATCGGGCTGATTCCGGCGGTCATCAGCCCCTACCTGATGGCGGCGATCGGCGAGCGCGCCGCGCGCCGCTATTTCCTGACGGCCGAGCGCTTCGACGCGGCGGAGGCCTTGCGCCTTGGTCTGGTACACCAGGTCGTCGCCGCGGGCGATCTGGCGGCGGCCGGCGACAAGATCGTCGCGGCGCTGCTCGCCTGCGGCCCCAACGCGTTGAAGGAGGCAAAGGCGCTGATCCGGCGCGTGGCCCACAGCCCGGTCGACGATGTGCTGATCGACGACACGGCGACGCGCATCGCGCGGGTCCGCGCCACGCCCGAGGGCAAGGAAGGCGTGTCGTCCTTCCTGGAGAAGCGCAAGCCCAGCTGGGTCAAGGCCGGATGATCCGCAGCCTGCTCATCGCCAATCGCGGCGAGATCGCCTGCCGCGTCGCGCGTACGGCGAGGCGACTGGGCATCCGCGTGGTCGCCGTCTATTCCGATGCCGACAAGGACGCGATGCACGTCGCGATGGCCGACACGGCCATCCGCATCGGCGAGGCGCCGCCGCGCGAATCCTACCTGCGCGCGGACCGCATCATCGCGGCGGCGAAAGCAGCGGGCGCCGACGCCATCCATCCCGGCTACGGGTTCCTTAGCGAGAACGCGGCGTTCGCCGAGGCCTGCGCCAAGGCCGGCATCGTGTTCGTCGGCCCGCCGGCGTCCGCGATCCGCGCGATGGGCTCGAAAAGCGAATCCAAACGCCTGATGGAGAAGGCAGGCGTGCCGCTGGTGCCGGGCTATCACGGCGAGGACCAGGCCGAGCGCGTGCTGGCGGCCGAGGCCGAGCGCATCGGCTATCCGGTGCTGATCAAGGCCTCGGCCGGCGGCGGCGGCAAGGGCATGAAGATCGTCGAGGCGGCCAAGGATTTCCCGGCCCAGCTCGCCTCGGCCAAGCGCGAGGCCGCGTCGTCCTTCGGCGACGACCGCGTGCTGGTGGAGAAATACCTGCTGCGCCCGCGCCACATCGAAATCCAGGTCTTTGCCGACCGGCACGGCAACTGCATCCACCTCAACGAACGCGACTGCTCGATCCAGCGTCGGCACCAGAAGGTGCTGGAGGAAGCGCCCGCGCCCGGCATGACGGCGGAGCGCCGCGCGGCCATGGGCGCCGCCGCGGTGTCGGCCGCCAAGGCGGTGGGTTATGTCGGCGCGGGCACGGTCGAATTCATCGCGGACAGCGGCGGGGTTGGCGGGGCGGCCGCCGCCGACAAGGAGCCCGGCACGTTCTTCTTCATGGAGATGAACACGCGGCTGCAGGTCGAGCATCCCGTCACCGAGATGACAACCGGCCAGGACCTGGTGGAATGGCAGCTCCGCGTCGCCCAGGGCGAGCGCCTGGCGCTGACCCAGGACCAGGTGCGCATCGACGGCCACGCCATCGAGGCGCGGCTCTACGCCGAGGACCCGGACAAGGATTTCCTGCCCTCGGTCGGCCGCCTGTCCCATCTGCGCTTCCCCGCGGAATCGCCGAATGTGCGCGTCGACACCGGCGTGCGCGCGGGCGACGAAATTTCGATTCACTACGATCCGATGATCGCCAAGCTGGTCGTGTGGGACCGCGACCGCTCGGCCGCATTGCAGCGCCTGCGCACGGCGCTCGCCGAATGTCAGGCGCTGGGACCGGCCACCAACATCGCCTTCCTGCACGCGGTCGCGTCGCATCCCGCCTACGGATCGGGCGAGGTCGATACCGGCTTCATCGGCCGCTATCGTGCCGACCTGATCAAGCCGTTGCCGCCGGCATCGGACCGGGAACTGGCGCTGGCCACGCTGGGCCTGCTGCTGGCGCGGCGCGACGAGGCGCGGCGGCAGGCCGCCCGCTCGCGCGATCCCTGGTCGCCCTGGCACGCCACCGACGGCTGGCGCCTCAACGGCGACAGCTATCACCGCCGCATGTTCCGCGATCCGGCGCGCGACGACGCGGCGCCCGTCGCCGTCACCGCGCATTTCGGCGGCGACGGGTTCGTGCTCGACGTGAACGAGGCGAAGATCGCGGCGCGCGGCACGATGGATCCGGACGGCACGATCAAGGCCGTGCTCAATGGAATGCATGTCACGGCTACGGTGCTGCGCCAGGGCCAGGCGGTCGTGCTGATCCAAGGTGCGCGCATGCGCCGGCTCGAGATCGTCGATCCCCTGGCCGGCGCCGAGGATCGCGGCGCCGATACCGGGCGCCTGCAGGCGCCCATGCCCGGCAAGGTCACGATGGTGCATGTCCAGGCCGGCGCCGCCGTGAAGCGCGGCCAGGTGCTGCTGGTGATGGAGGCGATGAAGATGGAGCATTCCGTCGCCGCGCCCGAGGATGGGGTGGTGAAGGAGGTGCGCTTCGCCGTGGGCGAGCAGGTGGGCGAGGGCGAGGCGCTGATCGTGTTCGAGGACAAGGCGTAGCCATGCAGCTACCCAAGCAGGTCCGCATGGTCGAGGTCGGCCCGCGCGACGGGCTGCAGAACGAGAAGGCGGTCGTGCCGGCGGCCGTCAAGATCGCGCTGATCGAGCGCCTGGCCGATGCCGGATTGACGACGGTCGAATCCGGCTCGTTCGTGTCCCCCAAATGGGTGCCGCAGATGGCCGGCACCGACGAGGTGCTGGCGGTGATCCGCCGCAAGCCCGGCGTGTCCTATCCCGTGCTGGTGCCGAACATGAAGGGGCTGGAGGCGGCCGAGGCGGCGACCGGGGTGGAAGAGATCGCGGTGTTCGGCGCGGCCTCGGAGAGCTTCTCGCAGCGGAACATCAACTGCTCGATCGCGGAAAGCCTCGACCGTTTCGCGCCCGTGGTGGAGCGCGCGCTGAAACTGCGCTGGCGCGTGCGGGGCTACATTTCCTGCGTGCTCGGCTGTCCCTACGAGGGCGAAGTGAAGCCCGAGGCGGTGGCAGACGTCGCCGAGAAGCTGCTGAAGATGGGTTGCTACGAGATCTCGCTGGGCGACACGATCGGCGTCGGCACGCCGCTGAAGGCGCAGGCAATGATCGAGGTGGTGGCGGCCAAGGTACCGCGCGACAGGCTCGCGGTGCACTATCACGACACCTATGGCCAGGCGCTGGCCAACATCCTGGCCTCGCTCGAGCTGGGCGTCGCGGTGGTGGACAGCTCGGTCGCGGGCCTGGGCGGCTGCCCCTATGCAAAAGGTGCCAGCGGCAACGTGGCGAGCGAGGACGTGCTCTACCTGCTGAACGGGCTGGGTATCGAAACCGGCGTCGATCTCCACCGGCTGGCCGCGGCCGGCCGGTTCATCTCCGGCGCGCTCGGGCGTCCTCCCGCCGCGCGCGTTGCCCAGGCCCTCGCCGCGCGTGCCTGACCCGCAGGACCAAGACCCGCGCGAGCGGGGCGGCGACGCCGTTCAGCGGCAATCCGGCCTGTTCGGACGAAAATCGGCCCAGCCGGAACTGGCGCGGCCATCCGATGCCCGTGCCGCGCGTCCCCCCGGCACGGCCGCACCCTTGCCGCCACGCCGGCGCACCGGATCGGTCGCGCTGGTCCTGCTTGGCGCCGCGGCCGTGGGCGTCGGCGGCGGCTGGGCGGTCGACCGGTGGTCGCAACCCGCCTGCGATCCCAAGCTCGACCCGCAATGTTCGCCCTCGCGCTCCTGGTTCAGCTCCTCGTCCGGCACGTCCAGCAGCAACAGCGGATCCTACGGCCACTCCTGGGGCAGCTGGTGGGGCGGCGACAGCCCGACCACCACCACGCCGGCGCGATCCGATACGGCGTCGCGCGCCGGGCAGAGCGCCACGCAGCGCGGCGGGTTCGGCGCGATCGGCCGCTTCTTCTCCGGCGGAAGCTGATGCAGCGCGTGCGCGTTTCCGGCCGGCCGGGATGGCGCCAGCGCCAGGAGGCGCTCGGCTTCAGCTTCCACTCCGTCGGCGGCCGCTACTGGGTCGAGGACGCGGCCTATGAATTCACCGCCGCCGAGATCGACGCCATCGAGGAAGCGACCGACGAGCTCGAGCGCCTCTGCCTGACCGCGGTCGAGCGGGTGGTCGAGGAGAAGCTCTACACGCGCCTGAATATCGGGGCCGAGGCGGCCGGGCTGGCGGCGAAGAGCTGGCGCGCGCAGCAACGCAACATCGTCGGCCGGTTCGATCTGCATTTCGACGGCTCGGGTCCGCCCAAGCTCTACGAGTACAATGCCGACACGCCGACCGCGCTGCTCGAAGCGTCGGTCGCGCAATGGCACTGGTTCGAGGAGACGCAGATCGGCGGCGACCAGTTCAATTCGATCCACGAGAAGCTGATCGCCGCCTGGAAAGGCTGCGGCCTGCCCGGCGGCACGGTCTACTTCACCTGCGATCCGGACAGCGAGGAAGACCGGGTCACCACCGAATATCTGCGCGACACCTGCGTGCAGGCCGGGTTTTCGACCGAATTCATCGCGCTCGCCGATATCGGGCTCAAGGACGGGCAATTCGTCGACCTGGCCGATCGGCCGGTCCCTGCGATGTTCAAGCTCTATCCGTGGGAATGGCTGATGGCCGACGAATTCGGCAGGAATGTCGCGGGCGGGACAACCCGGTTCATCAAGCCGGCCTGGAAGATGATCCTGTCGAACAAGGGGATTCTCGCCATCCTGTGGGAGATGTTCCCGGGCCACCCGAACCTGCTGCCCGCCGCGCTCGACGAAGGCGGCGTTTCGGGATCGGTCGTGCGCAAGCCGCTCTTGAGCCGCGAGGGTGCCAATGTGGCGGTGCTGGGCGCGGAAAGCCGGCCCGAGACGGCGGGACCCTATCGCGGGCCCTATGTCTACCAGGCCGCGCTGCCGCCGTCGGTGTGCGACGGCAACCATGCCGTCATCGGGTCCTGGGTCATCGCCTCGCGCGCCGCCGGGATCGGCATGCGCGAGGACGACGGGCCGGTCACGCGCAACACCAGCCGTTTCGTGCCGCATTTCTTCCGCTAGAATTGACGCCGGCCGCCAGCGGCCGCTTGGGGGGATCGCGTGGGTACCTATCTTGCCA
>JADZDN010000307.1 GCA_020851015.1 Alphaproteobacteria bacterium
AGCTCGCGCTGCGCGCCCTGCACACGGCCTACGGCCTGGACGCCGCCTAAGACATGGACCGCGCCAGCGCCCGCGCACAGCTCGACCGGCTGTGGCGGCGCGGCCGCGAATTCCTGGGCGTCGAGGTCGCCATCATGGGCGGCGCGATTACCTGGGTCAGCGAGCGCAACCTGGTCGCCGCCATCTCGAACGCCGGCGGCTTCGGCGTGATCGCCACCGGCTCGATGAACCCCGAGCAGCTTTCGGCCGAGATCGCCGGCACCAAGGCGCTGACCCGGCGCCCGTTCGGCGTCAACCTGATCACCATGCACCCGCAACTGATGGCGCTGATCGACGCCTGCCTGGCGCAGCGCGTCGGCCACATCGTGCTGGCCGGCGGCCTGCCGCCGCGCGAGGCGATCGCCAAGGTCAAGGCCGGCGGGGCCAAGGCGATCTGCTTCACCCCCGCCCTCGCGCTGGCCAAGAAGCTGGTGCGCGGCGGCGTCGACGCGCTGGTCGTCGAGGGCATGGAGGCCGGCGGGCATGTCGGCCCGGTGTCCACCAGCGTGCTGGCGCAGGAGATCCTGCCGGCGGTGACGGAAGTGCCGGTCTTCGTCGCCGGCGGCATCGGCCGCGGCGAGGCGATCGTGGCCTATCTGGAGATGGGCGCCGCCGGCTGCCAGCTCGGCACGCGCTTCGTGTGCGCCGCCGAGTCGATCGCCCATCCCCGCTTCAAGCAGGCCTTCATCCGCGCCAGCGCTAGGGACGCGGTGACCTCGGTCCAGCTCGACCCGCGCTTCCCGGTGATCCCGGTGCGCGCGATCGCCAACCGCGCGACCCAGCGCTTCCTCGAGATGCAGCGCAAGACCATCGACGCGGTCGACCGCGGCGAGCTGGACCAGAAGGCGGCCCAGCTCGCGATCGAGCATTTCTGGGCCGGCTCGCTGCGCCGCGCGGCGATCGAGGGCGACGTCGAGGAAGGCTCGCTGATGGCCGGCCAGTCCGTGGGCATGGTGACGCGCGAGCAGCCGGTCGGCGAGATCGTCGACGAGCTGGTGGCGCAGGCGGTCGATGCGCTGGCCCGGCGGGCCGAGGACGCCGAGCGGGTCCCCGCGTGACGGCGGCGCGCTGATGGAGAAGATGGGGGCATGGGGCGGCGTGCCGCGCCAGCTTCTGCGCCGGCTGCGCGACATCATGGCCGGCGCCGGCAGTGCGCAGGAGCGGCTGGACCGCGTCGTCAAGATCATCGCCGCCGAGATGGTGGCCGAGGTGTGCTCGGCCTATGTGCGCCGCGCGGGCGACGTGCTGGAGCTCTGCGCCACCGAGGGCTTGCGCCCCGAGGCGGTGCACCGCACGACCCTGCGCGTCGGCGAGGGCCTGGTGGGCGACATCGCCGAGGAGGCGCGGCCGCTGGCGCTGGCCGACGCCCAGGCGCATCCCAACTTCGCCTACCGCCCCGAGACGGGCGAGGAGATCTTCCACTCGCTGATGGGCGTGCCGATCCTGCGCGAGGGCCGCGTGCTGGGCGTGCTGGTCGTGCAGAACCGCACGATGCGCCAGTACACCGAGGAAGAGATCGAGACGCTGGAGACCATCGCCATGGTCCTGGCGGAGCTGGCGGCGTCGGGCGAGCTGGTCTCGCGTGCGCTGCCCGGCGCGCCGGGCGTCGAGCCGGCCCTGCCGCTGCGCCTGCCGGGCGTGCGCATCTGCGGCGGCATCGCGATCGGCCGCGCGGTGCTGCACCAGCCGACGGTGGTGATCCGCCGCGTGGTGGCCGAGGACCCCGAGGTCGAGCTGGCCCGCCTGCGCGCCGCGGTCGCCGAGCTGCACGACGCGCTCGACCGCATGATGGCGGCCGCGGACCTGTCGGCGAGCGGCGAGCATCGCGACGTGCTCGAGGCCTATCGCATGTTCGCCGAGGACCGCGGCTGGCTGGGGCGCATCCGCGAGGCCATCCGCTCGGGCCTGACCGCCGAGGCCGCCGTGCAGAAGGTGCAGAACGACACCCGCGTGCGGATGAACCAGATCGAGGACGAATACCTGCGCGAGCGCCTGCAGGACCTCGAGGACCTGAACAACCGCCTGCTGCAGCATCTGGCCGGGGCCGCGGGCGCCATGCCGGCGGCCGAGCTGCCCGACGACGCGGTGCTGGTGGCGCACAACCTGGGGCCGGCCGAGCTCCTGGACTACGACCGGCGCAAGCTGCGCGCGGTGGTGCTGGAGGAAGGCTCGCCCACCGCGCATGTCTCGATCGTGGCGCGCGCGCTCGACATCCCGGTGGTCGGGCGGGTCAAGGACGTGTTCTCGCGCGTCGACCCGCTGGACCCGATGATCGTCGACGGCGACGGGTCGGTCGTCCTGCTGCGACCGGCCGAGGAAGCCAAACAGGCCTTCGCCCAGGCGATCCGCGCCCGCGCCGAGCGCGAGGCGGCCTATGCCAAGCTGCGCGGCCTGCCGGCCGAGACCAGGGACAGCGTCGCCATCTCGCTCAACATCAACGCCGGGCTGCTGCTCGACCTGGGCCATCTCGACGACGGCAACGCCGACGGCGTCGGCCTCTACCGCACCGAGATCCCGTTCATGATCCGCGCCGCCTTCCCCGACGTGCGCGCGCAGGAGGAGCTCTACCGCCAGGTGCTGCGCGGCGCCGGCGACCGGCCGGTCACCTTCCGCACGCTGGACGTGGGCGGCGACAAGCTGCTGCCCTATTTCGCCAGCGGGCACGAGGACAACCCGGCGATGGGATGGCGCGCGATTCGCATCGCGCTGGACCGCCCGTTCATGCTGCGCCAGCAGCTCCGCGCGCTGGTCCGCGCCGCACAGGGGCGCGAACTGCGCGTGATGTTCCCGATGATCGCCGAGGTGGCGGAGTTCGAGGCGGCGCGGCGAATCATGGAGCTGGAAGTGCAGCACGCGATGCGCCGCGGCGGCGGCCCGCGCTCGGTCAAGGTCGGCGCGATGCTGGAAGTGCCGGCGCTTGCCTATCAGCTGTCGGCGCTGTTCCGCATCGCGGATTTCGTGTCGGTGGGTAGCAACGATTTGATTCAATTCCTGTTCGCCGCGGATCGCGGCAGCCCGCGCCTGGCCGAGCGCTACGACGTGCTGTCGCCGCCCGTGCTGTCGCTGCTGCGCGAGCTGGTGGCGCACGCCGAGGCCGCGGGCAAGCCTTTGGCGCTGTGCGGAGAAATGGCCGGCCGCCCGATCGAGGCGATGGCGCTGATCGGGCTTGGCTTCCGCAATCTCTCGATGTCGCCGTCGTCGGTGGGGCCGGTGAAAGCGATGGTGCGCCGGCTGCAGATCGGCCCGCTGGCCGACTTCATGCGCGTGCTCTGCCAGCGCTCCGAGCACAGCGTGCGCGAAACGCTCCGAACCTTCGCGCGCGATCACGAAGTGCCGGTCTGATACGCAATTCCCGTTGCCCGTTTTCGTCGCTTCCATTACAAAGGATGACGATTGTGGGGCTGGTAGCACGCGCTTGCGTGGGGCGTCTGGTTCAAGACCAGGTGGCATACCGCCATCGTCAGGTCAGAGGGCGAATGTTCGCTGACGATGTGGTCGTTTAGAAGTCATCGCAGGGTTCGCGCGGGGCGCAAGGGCGAGGCTTCGGCGCCAACGCCATCGTTGAACATCGGCACGGTTCTCCGCCAATCGCGCGAGGCGTTGGGCGAGAATGTTCGCCAGTGCGCAACCTATCTGCGTATTCGCGAGCCGTATCTTCACGCCATCGAAGACAGCCGGTTCGAGGATCTGCCCGGCCGCGCCTATGCCGTTGGATTCGTGCGCGCCTACGCGATCCACCTGGGACTGGACGGCGAGCGGGCGGTCGCGCAGTTCAAGCGCGAATCGAGCGCGGCGGAAACCGAGCCGGAACTGGTCGTGCCCGAGCCGACGCCGGAGAGCGGCATGCCGGGCGGCACGTTGCTGGCCGCGTCGATTCTCCTGGCGGGACTGGCCTATGGCGGCTGGTATTACGTTTCGACTCAAAGCCGGCTGGTGACCGAGGCGCCGGCGATCGACCTGCCCGCCCGACCGGCGCCGGTGGCGCCGGCGCCGCAGCTCGCCGCCCGTCCCGCCGCCGCCCCTCCCGCATCGGTTCGACCGCCGCCGATGGCGTCGGGAAGTTCCGCGCCGGTCGCCGCGACGCCGCCGTCCTGGACCGCCGCGCCCTTGCCGGCGCCGGCGGCGATGCCGGCCCAGGCGCTTGCTGCCGTCAGCCCGAGCACCGACGCATCCCCCTTGGACCCGGAGGTTTCGGCCGCCGCGGCCGAGGATGCCGACGAGGCCGAGGCGCCGCCCGCACCCGAGCCGCTGGGCCCCACCACGGCGACGGCCGCGCTGCCGCCGCCCCGGTCCGGCGGCCCGGTCGAAGCCAATGCCCGCGACGCCGTGGCCCGCCCGCCGATCAGCAGCGCCAGCTCGGCCATCGCGGCCACCATCCCCGACGCGCAGCGGGGCATGGCGGGGCCGTCGCGGATCGTGATCCGCGCCATGGCGGATAGCTGGCTGCAGGTCGGCGACGGCCGCGGCCCCGCGCTTTTCGCCCAGGTGTTGCGCGCCGGCGACAGCTACCACGTCCCCGACCGCGCCGGCCTGCGGTTCGACACCGGCAATGCCGGCGGGCTGGAGATCACCGTGGACGGCCGCCCCGTGCCATCGGTTGGCCCTTCCGGGTCGGTTCGGCGTAATATCCCGCTCGACGCCGACAAGCTCGTCGCCGGCGCCTTCGGCCAACGCTAGCTACTCCCCGGGATTTTCGACGATGTCCGGTCTCCAGCCGGTCCGCGGCACGCACGACCTTTTTCCGGCCGACATGCGCCGGCACCGCAAGGTCATCGACACCGCCCGCGCGGTCGCCGAGCGCTATGGGTATGGCGAGATCGCGACGCCCATCTTCGAATTCACCGAGGTGTTCCAGCGCACGCTGGGCGAGACGTCCGACGTCGTCACCAAGGAAATGTACACCTTCACCGACCGGGGCGGCGAGACGATCACGCTCAGGCCGGAATATACCGCCGGGGTCGCCCGGGCCTTCATCTCGGGCGGGCTGCAGCAGCAACTGCCGCTGAAAGTGTTCTGCCACGGGCCGATGTTCCGCTACGAGCGGCCGCAGAAGGGCCGCCAGCGCCAGTTCCACCAGATCGACATCGAACTGCTGGGCGTGGCGCAGCCGCAGGCCGACATCGAGGTCATCGCGCTGGGCTGGGACATCCTGCTGGAGCTTGGCCTCGCCGACCGCTGCGTGCTGGAGCTGAACACGCTGGGCGACGGCGACAGCCGCGCCGCCTATCGCAAGGTGCTGGTCGAGTATTTCCAGGCGCATCGCGACAAGCTGTCGAAGGACAGCCTGGAGCGGCTGGAGCGCAATCCGCTGCGCATCCTCGATTCCAAGGACGAGGCCGATCGGCGCATCGTCGCCGGCGCGCCGTCGTTCCAGGATCATCTGAACGCGGCCTCGAAGGACTTCTTCGCGACGGTGACGGCGGGGCTGGCGTCGCTGAATATCCCCTACAGGCTGAACCCGCTGCTGGTGCGCGGCCTCGACTACTACTGCCATACCGCCTTCGAGTTCACGACCCAGGCGCTGGGCGCGCAGGGCACGGTGATGGGCGGCGGGCGCTATGACGGGCTGATCGAGGTGATGGGCGGTCCGCCCACGCCGGGCATCGGCTGGGCCGCGGGCATCGAGCGCCTGGCCATGCTGATCGCCGAGCCCCCGCCCCCGCCGCGCCCGGTCGCCGTGGTGCCGATGGGCGCGGTGGCGGAAGCCCGGGCGCAGGCCATCGCCCAGGGGCTGCGCCGCGCGGGCCTGGCCGTCGAACTCGGCTATTCCGGCAATCTGAAGCGGCGCCTGCAGCGCGCCAACCGCGTCAACGCACGGGCGGCGGTGATCCTGGGCGAGGACGAGTTGAAGCGATCCGCCGCCGCCGTGCGCGACCTGGACAGCGGCGACCAGGTCGAAGTCGCGTTGGATGGGCTGGAGGCGCATCTCGCCCGCTTCCGGTAGCGAAGCGGTGCGCGGCCCTGTCGCAAACTGCCTTTTCCCGGGGCCCCCCTCCCCTCGCGGGAGGGGGCTAGGGGGAGGGGTACGCGCGCGCGTTCCAAGCCGCCGGAAACCACCAAGGCACCAAGGCACCAAGAAGAGAAGGAAGGTTTCACCACCACGGCACGACGGACACCGCGTCGAAGTGCGGGCGCGGCCGAGGGCCGCGCGAGAATCGCTTCGTCTGACGTCGTGTCCGTCGTGCCGTCCTGGTTCAATCCCGCGTCCTTCTTGGTGTCTTGGCGCCTTGGTGGTTTCTTCGTGCTCCGTACGAGCCGATCGACGCAAGCGTCGGCGTGGACACGCGAAGCCCCCTCCCCCGGCCCCCCTCCCGCAAGGGGAGGGGGAACAACAAATGTTTGGGCGCTGAGCGATGCCTTCCGCGGATCAGGCCCCAGCTTCGCTCTTCGTCGTCGGCGTCAACCACCGCAGCGCGCCGCTGGCCCTGCGCGACCGGTTGTTCTTCGACGACGACGGGCTGGTGGCGCTGCTTGCGCGGTTGAAGGCGCTGGGCGTGACGCAGGCGATAGCGCTGGCCACCTGCGACCGCATCGAGGTGCAGGGCGCGGCCGCCGATCCGCCGGCCGCGATGGCGGCGGCGATCGAGGCGCTGTGCGCGGGCGGCGACGTGCCGCCGGCGATGCTGGAGGCCCAGGCCTATCGCCTGACCGGCGACCAGGCGGTGCGCCAGATCTTCGCGGTCGCCGCGTCGCTCGACAGCCTGGTGATCGGCGAGCCGCAGGTGCTGGGCCAGGTCAAGGCGAGCCATCGCATCTCGCAGGCCGCCGGCATGACCGGGCCGGAGCTGGAAGCCGCGCTGCAGGCCGCCTATGGCGCCGCCAAGCGCGTGCGCAGCGAGACGCGCGTGGCCGAGCGCCCGGTGACGCTGGCCGCGGTCGCGACGCAGCTCGCGCGCGACGTGCATGGCGAGCTTGGGCAGATCAGCGGCCTCTTGATCGGGCTGGGCGACATGGGCGCGCTGCTGGTCGAGCACCTGGCCCAGGCGGGCTTGAAGCGGTTCGTCGTCGCGGCCGCGCAGGCGCGGCGCACGGAGCAATTGGCGCGCCAGCTCGGCTGCAACCATGCGCCGGTCGCGCAGCTCGAGGATCTGCTGCCGGCCGCCGACGTGGTGGTCAGCGCGGAGGGCGCCGGCGCGTTCACGCTCGACACCGCATCCGTCACCCGCGCCTTGCGACGCCGCCGCCAGCGACCCATGTTGCTGATCGACGCCGCCATTCCGGGCGATCTCGACCCGGCGATCGACGCGGTCGACGGCGCCTTCCGCTACGACCTGGAAGCCCTCGAGAACGTGGCGATGGAAGGCCGCGCGACGCGCGAGGCCGCCGCCAAGGACGCCTGGCGCATCGTCGAGGAGGAAATGGCGCAGTTCCTGCGCGGACGGGCCGAGCGCGCGGCGGTGCCTGCCCTCGCCGCGCTGCGCCGCCGCTTCGAGGCCGAGCGCGAACGCGTCCTGGCCGAGATGCCGGGCGCAAGCGCCGAGGAAGCGACGCGACTGCTGGTCAACCGCCTGCTGCACGATCCCTCGCAAGCCTTGCGGGCCTTGGCGGCGGACCATGGGCGCGACGGTCCGCGGGCGGCCGAGGCGCTGATCCGCCGCCTGTTCCGCCTCGATACGGAGGAGTAGAGAGTTGAGCCTGGACGCCAAGCTGGACCGCGTGGTCGCGCGCCACGACGAATTGCGCGCCGCGATGGCGAGCGAGCAGCGCCTCGACCCCGAGAGCTTCGCGCGCACCGCCAAGGAATACGCGGACCTGACGCCGATCGCCGAGGCGATCCTGGAATTGAAGCGCAAGCGCCAGGAGCTGGACGACCTTGCCGCCATGGCCGCCGATCCGGCGAGCGACGCGGACATGAAGGCGCTGGCCGAGCAGGAGCGCACGCAGCTCGCGACCGCCCTGCCCCAGCTCGAGCAGCAGCTCAAGGTCCTGCTGCTGCCCAAGGACGCGGCCGACGAGAAGAACGCCATCCTGGAGGTGCGCGCCGGCACCGGCGGCGACGAGGCGGCGCTGTTCGCGGCCCAGCTCTTCCGCATGTACCAGCGCTACGCCGATCTGCACCGCTGGAAGTTCGAGGTGATGCAGGCGAGCGAGACCGAGCTGGGCGGCATGAAGGAGGGGGTCGCGTCGATCACCGGCAAGGGCGTGTTCGCGCGCCTGAAGTTCGAATCGGGCGTGCACCGCGTGCAGCGCGTGCCGGCGACCGAGGCGAGCGGGCGCATCCACACCTCGGCCGCCACCGTCGCCGTGCTGCCCGAGGCCGAGGACGTCGACGTCAAGATCGAGGAAAAGGACCTGCGGATCGACGTGTTCCGTTCCTCCGGCCCCGGCGGGCAGTCGGTCAACACCACCGACAGCGCGGTGCGCATCACCCACATCCCCACCGGCATCGTGGTGCAGCAGCAGGACGAGAAGTCGCAGCACCGCA
>JADZDN010000308.1 GCA_020851015.1 Alphaproteobacteria bacterium
AGACTGATAAGTGGTCTGTGGGCAGGCGATGCCGACGTATCGCTCTTCCACCAGCAGCGAAGAGCATGAGTTTGAGCCTTTCGATCGCCAAATCTCCGAGTAAAGAACTAGGCCACTCCGCCGCACGCGCGCTGCCGCGCGCGGGTGGGGTTCGTGCGCGTATCGTGCCGCCGGCGTCCCGTGCGCCGGCTCAACTGGCTTCATGGACCTACGTTTCAGACTTCATCGAGTAAGGACCGGTTTTTATGTCTAACAGCAAGCTTTTCGTCGGAAACCTCCCTCACGCCCATACCAGCAACGATCTGGAACAGATGTTCGCCCCCTTCGGGACGGTGAAGTCGGCCCAGGTGATCCAGGACCGCATGACCGGCCAGTCGCGTGGGTTCGGGTTCGTTGAAATGGAGACGGCGGACCAGGCCGAGGCGGCCAAGGCCGCGCTCAATGGTTCCGTGGTGGGTGGCCGCACCCTGACGGTGAACGAGGCGCGCGAGCGCACGCCCGGCGGCTTCGGCGATCGTCCGCGCGGCCCGCGGGGCGGCGGCGGTGGCGGCTATGGCGGTGGTGGCGGCGGCGGATATGGCGGCGGCGGTGGCGGTGGCTACGGCGACCGTGGCGGCGGCGGTGGCGGTGGCGGTTATGGCGACCGTGGCGGCGGCGGCGGTCGCGGCGGCTATGGCGGTGGCGGCGGCGGTGGCGGTTATGGCGACCGCCCGCGTGGCCCGCGGGGCGGCGGCGGTTACGGCGGTCGCTAAGCCCTTCGCATCATCGCAGCGACGATACGAGCCGGCCGGGTCATTCCCGGCCGGTTTCGTTTTTGGCGAACAGCAGATTGGCGTAGGCCTGGGGATGCGACAAGTCGATCCGCGCCAGCGCCTGGATGCCGTCGAGCGGGCGCAGATGGCCAGGCTGCCCGCGCTCGATCACCGCCAGGCGATAGCCCAGGGCAAGCATGCGCTCGACCAGGGCCATCGGCTCGGCGCCCATCGCGCGGATTCCGTGCGGCCAGAATTCCAGCAGCACGACCGGGTGGTTGCGCGCCAGAACGTCCGCGGCACCGGCCAGCACGTCGGCCTCGGCGCCCTGCACGTCGATCTTGATGAAATCCACGCGGCGGCTGTCCAGGCGGGAAGCGGCATAGGCATCCAGGGTGGTGACCGCGACGTCCTGCGCGCCGCCCGGGGCCAGCACATTGGCGACGGCCAGCGAGTGACCGCCGCGATTGGCTTGGTCGCGATGCAGCGTCAATCGGCCCGGGGCCGCCCCCAGCGCCAGGCGCTCAGGCTTGGCGTTGTCGAGCCGATTGAGCGCCAGGTTGGCGGCCAGCGCGGCGTGGTTCTCGTCGTCCGGCTCGAAGGCGACGACGCGGCCCCGCGACCCAACGGCAAGCGCCGCCACCATCGCGTAGTGCCCGATATTGGCGCCGACATCGACCATCGTCATGCCGGGCCTCAGGTGCCGCAGCATGATCGCCGTTTCGATCGGCTCGTACTGGCCGCGATGCAGGATGGCGCGCGCGATGTCCTTGCGCTTCTTCGGGTCGACCCAAAGCTTGTAGTGCCGCGTGCGCATCACGAAGGGCGCCTGCGGCGCCGTCGCGTAGAACAGCATCTTCCACAGCGCGCGCACCCAGCCGCCGCGGGCGATCGCGGATGTCGGGTAGCGGTCGGCGATCCGCTGGAACAGGGCGGTGCGCGGGTCGGTCATCGCCCGGCGAACGCCCATTCCATCAGGGCATTCTGCGCGTGCAGCAGGAACGCCTTGGCCTCGACGACGCGGCAGGCCGGGTGCAGCATCGCATCCGCCGAAACCTCGCGCCCCCGCGCAACCGGCGGACAGGGCAGGAACAGCACGCCGGGCTTGAGCCGGTCGAGCATGTCCCCGGTCACCCGGTAGGGGTGCAACTCCGCTTCGTCCGCGTCGCGCGGCCAGGAATCGGTGATCACGACATCGGCGTCGGCGATCGCGTCCGGCGCGGTGGTGGCCTGGAAGCGCGCGGTCAGCAACGCGCGGTCGCGCACGTGCCAGCGCGCGGGGAAGACCTGGGTCACGGCGATCGGCAATACGTGCGCGGCTTCGACCCACGATCGCAGGATGTTGTCGTCGGCCGCCACGCCAACGACCTTCAACCCGTCGATGCCGCCCCGCACGCGATGGACGAAGCCCAGGTCGCCCAGCGTCTCGCAGGGGTGGTTGGCGCGCGTACGCGCGTTGATCACCGGCGCCCGCGCGGCGTCCGCCAGCGCGCGCAGCGCCGCCAGCTGCGGCGTTCGCACGACGATGCCGTCCACCCAGTTGTCGAGATAGGCCGCCAGGTCGGCCGCGACCTCGGTCCCGCCAAGCTTGATCGGCGCATGCACGCACGCCCCGGCCATCGCCTGGATGCCGAGGTCGAAGGCGGTCGTGTTCCGCCAGCCGCCGTCGTCGACGACGAGCGCGATCCGCCTGCCCGCCAGGCTGGCCGGCAAGCGACGCTCGGCCCAGCAGCGCGCCATCTCCTGCGCGCGCGCGATCAGCGCCGCCAGGGTATCGCCCGTGTGATCGTTGAGCGCGAGGAAGTCCCGCCCGCCGTCCTGGGTCATGCCGCCTTCCGCCGCCGCGTCGGTCTAAAGGGGCGTACCATAGACCGTGGGGTCGAACCGCTCCATCGACCATTCCGGCCGGATCAGCGGCTTGAAGCCGAACTGGGCGTAGAGTCCGTGCGCGTCGCGGGTTGCCAGCAGCCAGCGCCGGAACCCCTGCAGATCGGGATGCGCCTGGATCGCCGCCATGAGCTGCTTCGACAAGCCTCGGCCGCGCCACGCCGGCAGGACGAAGACGTCGGCGACATAGCCGAAGCTGGCATGGTCGGTCACCACGCGGGCGAAACCGGCCTGGGCGCCGTCGGCGGCGTAGGCGCCGAAGCACAGCGAATGGTCGAGCGCGCGCTCGACCCGCTCGCGCGGGATGCCTTTGCACCAATAGGCGTCGTGATGCAGGAAGCGGAAGATCGCCTCGCGGTCCAAGAGCGCGCGATCGGTGCTAACGCGGAACCCGTCGATGACGCGATCGAACCCCGGCGCGGCGGCGGCAAGCTCAGCCATGGGTCACGCCGACCTTCGGCCGGGACCGGGTCACGCCGGCCTTCGGCCGGGGCCGGGTCACGCCGGCCTTCGGCCGGGAGAGGTCAGGCCGCGCGGGATTTGCGTCCGCGAACCGACCTCCAGGGCCGGATTTCGCCGCCCGCGCCGGCCAGCGCGCCGGATGCGAGTTCGCGTACCAGCAGCCGTTCGGGCACCTCGCCCGGCATGAACAGCCCATGCGGCTTGGCGGGCGCGAAGCCGAAGCGGCCGTAATAGCCGAGGTCGCCCACAAGCAGCACGATCCGGTGCCGCGCCCAGGCGGCCATGTCGAGGCCCTGACGCATCAGCGCGCCGCCGATGCCGTTGCCCTGCAGCTCGGGCGTCACGGCCAGCGGCCCCAAAAGCAGCGCGGGCTTGGCGCCGAGGCCCAAGGTGCGGCCGTCGATCGTGATCGGCCAGAAGCGCAGCGTGCCCAGCAGCCGGCCGGCTTCGCCTGCCGCGCTCGCCCTTGCCACCAGCTTCAGCGCGTCGACCGGCGCCACGCCCACGCGGAAGCGGTAGGAGGTCTTCGATTCCCGGTTGGCGCCGAACGCCTGGTCGAGCAGGTGTTCAATGTCCGGCCCGTCCTCGGGCCGCTCGGCGGTGATCTGGTACATCGGCAGAGTCCTCGGCTGAACGACGAAACGACGGCACGAACCTCCGGCGCATCAGCGCCAGCCGTCGTCGGACCTAGGGTGATTGAGCGTCGGATAGACGCAAGAAGGCTCGACGGACGGTCTAGGGCTGGGCGCCCAAACCCGTACGTCGTCGTCGCTCGATCCTGAGGAACCAGGCAGCCATAAATCGACCGATACTGGAATCGGCCTGGGCTGTCAACGATTTATCTTGGGTTCAGCTTTTCACCGCGCCGGCCGTCAGCCCGCCCACCATGTAGCGCTTGAACGTGTAGTAGATCGCGACCGGCGGCAGGGCGTAGATCAGCCCGGTCGTCATCAACAGCTCCCACGGCGAATCGTCGGCGGCGAGGAAGTTGCCCAGCGCCACGGCCAGCGTGATCTTGGTGTCCTTGCTGAGCAAAAGGAACGCGTAGAGGTATTCGTTCCAGGCCAGCAGCAGCGCGTAGGTTCCCACGGCCACCAGCGAGGGCGTCATCAGCGGCAGGTAGACCAGGCGGAAGACCTGCAGCGCCGTGGCGCCATCGACCATCGCGGCCTCGTCCAGCTCGTAGGGCAGCTTGTCCGAGGCCTGCTTCAGGACCCAGATCGCGTAGGGGCTGGCGATCGTGACCATCGCCAGGATCAGCGCCCATTGGCTGTTGAGCAGGCCGTAGACCCCCATGGTCTTGTACATCGGCACGGCCAGGAACGCGGCGGGGATGAAGTAGGTGAACAGCGACAGGTTCATGATCGCCCGCCCGCCCTTGACCTTCAGCCGGCTGATGGCGAAG
>JADZDN010000309.1 GCA_020851015.1 Alphaproteobacteria bacterium
GCCGGCCCGCCGAAGCCCGGCACGATGCTGCCGCACCGCATGGCGGTGGAGCAGGCGCCGGCGGGCTCGGTGCTGGTGATCGACGCGGGCGGGGCCGCGAATTGCGGGACGCTCGGCGACATCCTGGTCGCCCGGCTCAAGCATCGCGGCGTGGCCGGCGTGGTCAGCGACGGGCCGCTGCGCGACCTCACGGGCGTCGTGTCGGTCGGCTTCCCGGTCCTGTCCGTCGGCAGCGTGGCGCCGGCCAGCATGAACGAGGTGATGCCGATCGACGTCGACCTGCCGATCGGCTGCGGCGGCGTCGCCGTCTTCCCGGGCGACGTGATCGCGACCGACATGGATGGCGCGGTCGCGATCCCGCGCCACCTGGCCGACGAGCTGGCGCGCGACGCCTACGAACAGGAGCGGCTGGAGAAATTCGTGCTGAGCGAGGTCAAGCGTGGGCGGAGCATCGACGGGCTCTATCCGCCGAACGAGAAGGCGCTGGAGGACTATCGCCAGTGGCAGGCGCGCGGCGAGGGGAATTAGGCTGGCGCGCTGAAATCGGCTAGGGTGGTCCCCGCAACGAACAATTCCCTCGCGAGCAAGGCGAGGGTCAGGGAAGGGGACCGGGATGAGCAATCGGACATCGCCGCGGCATCGCCACACGCCGGATTGTGGCTGCCTTGCCGCGTTGAACGCGGTTTCGCGCCGCGGCTTCCTCGGCATGGGCGCCGGGGCGGGATTCGTCGCGCTTGCCGGCATTCCCGGCGCCTTCGCCGCCTATGGAGAGTCCGAGTACATGCTGCTGTCCTGCATGGATCCGCGCCTCGTCCACGAGGTGCACGAGTACATGGAGGCGAAGAACCTGCGCGGCCAGTACAGCCAGGTCGCGATCGCCGGCGGCCCGGTGGCGGTGATCGCGCCGGCCTTCAAGAAGTGGCAGGTCGCGATCTGGGAGAATCTCGGCGCCACGATCAAGCTGCACAACATCAAGCGCGTGTTCGGCCTGACGCATCGCGACTGCGGCGCGTTCAAGATCGCCTATGGCGAGGCCGCGCTGTCCACGCCCGACAAGGAGCAGCAGGTCCACACGGATGTGCTGCGCGCCTTCCGCAAGCAGGTGCTGCGCCGCCACCCCGGCCTGGGCGTGACGACCGGCATCATGGCGCTGAACGGATCGGTCGAACTGATCGACGGCTAAGCCGCCGCGGGCGCGCCCGCGATCTCCTGGGCGATGCGCCGGGCGGCCTCGGCCGGGTCGGCGGCTCTCAGGATCGGGCGGCCGATCACCAGGTGCGTGGCGCCCGCGCGCATCGCCTCGGCGGGCGTCATCACCCGCTTCTGGTCGTCGGCCCCGGCCCAGGACGGGCGCACGCCCGGCACCATCAGCACGAAGTCCGGCCCCAGCGCGCGGCGCAGCGCGGCGACCTCGTGCGGCGAGCAGACCACGCCGTCGAGTCCGCCTTCCTTCGCCAGCGCCGCCAGGCGCATCACCTGGTCGCCCATCGGCCGGTCGGCGAAGCCGACCTGGTTCAGGTCGGCGCCCGACAGGCTGGTCAGCACCGTCACGCCCAAGAGCTTCGGACGCCCGGCGCCGCCCGCCTGCTTGGCCGCGTCGGCGGCGGTGCTGAGCATCGCCGGCCCGCCCGCGGCATGGATGGTGACGTAGCGCGGCTTCAAGAGCGCCGCCGCGCGCACCGCGCCGGCGACGGTGTTCGGGATGTCGTGCAGCTTGAGGTCGAGGAACAGCGGCAGGCCCGCGGCCTCGGCCATCGCGGCGCGGATGCCGGCAGGGCCGTTGGCGACGAAGAACTCCAGCCCCAGCTTGATGCCGCCCACCGCGCCGGCCAGCCGCGACACGCTGGTCCTGGCCTCGGCGAGGTCGGTGGCGTCGATCGCGACGAAGACGGGACTGGCCATGCTCAGGCGCTCCGCTCGACCGCCAAGTCCGCGGCGGCCAGGTCTTCGAGCGCCGTGCCGACCGACTTGAACAGGGTGATTTCGTCCGCCCCGCCGCGCCCCTTCTTCTCGCCGCGCGTCAATTGGAACAGGTCGGCGACGATCCCCTCGGGCTTCAGCACGCCGCTCTTGAGCGGCTGTACCACGTCGCCGCCTTCGCTGGTTGCGCCCGGCCGCGTATCGACATAGACGCGGGCGCGGCGCACCGCCTCGTCGTCGCTCTCGCGCCGCTCGGGCGTGTAGGCGCCCACCAGGTCGACATGCGTGCCGGGCTTGAGCCAGGCGCCCCGCACCAAGGGCTCGGTCGTCATCGTCGCCGCCGACACGATGTCGGCCTCGCCGACCGCCGCCGCCAGGTCGTCGACCGCGCGCACCGCTAGGGCGCCGCCGGCGAGCGAACTGGCCAGCGCCCGCGCCTTGGCGGGGTCGCGGCCCCAGATCGCGACCTCGCGGATCGGGCGCACGGCGGCATGCGCGCCGATCAGGTGCGGCGCCAGGGCGCCGGTGCCGATCATGACCAGGCGGCGCGCGTCCGGCCGCGACAGGTAGCGGCTGGCCAGCGCCGAGGCGCAGGCGGTGCGGCGCACGGTGATCGACGGCCCGTCGATCAGCGCCACCGGCGCGCCGGTGCGGGCGTCGCTCAACAGGTACTGCCCCATCACGCCCGGCAGCGACTTGGCGGCATTGCCCGGAAACACCGTCACGATCTTGACGCCGATATGCCGCCCGACCTGCCAGGCCGGCATCAGCAGCAGCATGGCATCGGGGCCGTCGCCGGTCTTGATCGCGTGGTGGTGGCGCAGCGGCGCCTCGCAGCCCTGGCGGAACATCGCCTCCAGGCGGTCAACCAGCGCCGCGTAGTCCAGCACGCGGTGGACCGTGTCCGCGTCGATGAAGCGCATCGGTGGGGGATCTCCCGGGATCAGCTATTGGCGACGACAAGCTGGCGCTTGGCCTGCTCGACCGTCGCCGTCGCCGGCTTGGCCGCGGCCTCGGCGGCGTCGACCCGGCGGCGCAGCTCGTCGTTCTCGCGCCGCAGGCGTTCGGCCTGGCGCTCGGCTTCGCGCTGCTCGGCCCGTCGCCGCCCGCCGGCCATCCACGCGACCATGCCGCCCAGCACGAACCCCGCCAGCACGGCGGCGAACACTGCCAGGAAGACCGGCAGCGAAACGCCGTAGCCGGTCGGCCAGAAGCTCAGCGCCAGCGTGCCGCGGTTGTCGAGCGCGAACAGGATCGCCACCGCCACGACCGGCAGGCCGATCAGCCATCGCAGGACGGTCCATGTTCGCGAGCGCCGTCGTTCCGCCATGCAGGATTCTCCCAGCGGGTCGCCGGCCGGACGCGATCAGGCCGCCGGGCCGCCCGCCTTCTCGTTCAGACGATCGCGCAGCTGCTTGCCGGTCTTGAAGAACGGGATGCGCTTCGAGGTTACGGCCACGGTCTCGCCGGTGCGCGGGTTGCGGCCCTGGCGCGCGTCGCGGCGCTTGACCGAGAAAGCCCCGAAGCCGCGCAGCTCGACGCGCTGTCCGCGGGCCAAGGCGACCGAGATTTCATCGAAGACCGTCGCGACGATGCGCTCGACGTCGCGCTGGTATAAATGCGGGTTGCGCTCCGCCAAACGCAGGATCAGTTCCGATTTGGTCATGGGCCCCCCGCCCCTTGCATTCTTGCTTCCGCGCCGTGGGACGGTCCCCCCGCCCCGCGCCGGTTATTGAGGGTGCCAAACCGAGACTAGACCGTCAAGTGTAAGCCTCTCGGATAAAAGCGTTTTTCCGCCCATGATCCAGCTCATCGCGCGGTCGATGCCCAACAGGCTGCGGGTGGTGGATTCCAGGTCGACGTCGCGCGCCGGGATCTTCTCGTCGATGCCGCGTTCCTTTTTCAGCCAGGAACGCGCGGTTTCCTCGCCGCCCAGCTCGTCCACAAGCCCCTTTTCCAGGGCCTGCCGGCCGGTATAGACGCGCCCGTCAGCCAGTATCTTCACCGCGTCGCGGGCCAGGTTGCGCCGTTCCACCACCAGGTCCATGAACATGCCCTGGATGTCGTCGACCACCTGCTTCGACGCCTCGCGCGCCTCGGGCGTCATCTTCTCGAACGGCGAGGGCTGGCCTTTCAGCGCGCCGCTCTTGATCGCCTCGGTGCCGATGCCCAGCGTGTCGAGCAGCTTGGTCACGTCGGCGGTCTGCATGATCACGCCGATCGAGCCGGTGACCGAGCCCTGGCCGGCCACCACGTGATCGGCGCCAAGCGCCACCATGTAGCCGGCCGAAGTGGCGGTCGTGCCCATCACCGCGACGATCGGCTTCTTTTCCGCCAGCTTGCGCAGGGCGCGGTAGAGCCGCTCGCCGCCCACCACGGTGCCGCCCGGCGTGTCCAGGTGCACGATCACGGCGCGCACCTGCTTGTCGTCGGCCAGGTCGGCGATCGCGCGATCGCGCTCCAGGTCGGTGACGATCACGCCCTTGATGACGATGCGCGCGACATGCTTGCCGGGCACCACGCCGGTCGCGCGGCCGAGGCCGGCGATGGCGAGGCCGGCCAGCGCCAGCACGGCGACGATCCGCCACGCCGACAGGCGGCGCTTCAGGCGCCGCCTGTCGATCGCGTGGTCCGCGGCGAAGGTCACGTTCGATGCCCCGCGCCGCTACGCATCAAGATCAGGCCTCGTCCGAGTCCTTGCCCTGCTTTTCCTGCTTGGACTTCAGGGCCGCGCCCAGGATGTCGCCCAGCGACGCGCCGGAATCGGACGAGCCGTATTCCGCCATCGCCTGCTTCTCCTCCTCGACCTCGCGCGCCTTGACCGACAGGGTCAGGCGGCGGGTGGCCTTGTCGATCGCCGTGATCTTGGCGTCGATCTTCTCGCCGACCGCGAAGCGGTCGGGCCGC
>JADZDN010000310.1 GCA_020851015.1 Alphaproteobacteria bacterium
AGACGGGGGTGCGCTCGCCGGCAAGATAGGGCAGGAAGATCGGCCGCTCCGCGCTGGGCAGGCGCTTGCCGACGCGCTCCACGGCCTGCGCCATGCGCCCGCGCAGGCGGAAGGCCGAATGGCACCACAGCGCGCAATCCGCCCCCGCCTGGGTCGGCCCGCCAATCTGCCAGGCGCTCTCGCTCCAGCGCAGCGACACCAGGCCGGGCACGGCGACCCGCTTGTGGGTCAGCAGCCCGACCACTTCCGACGTACCGGCGATGTCGAACGCCTGGCCCGCCGCCACCGCGCCCGATCCCACGGCGGTGGCCCAGGAATCCATCGCGCCGGCGAATACCGGCACGCCGACGAGGCGCTCGAATCCCGGCGCGCTCGTGGTGACCGGGCCCAGCTTCCGCCAGGGATCCACGCGGCGCGGCTCCAGCAGGTCCAGCGCGCGCTCGATCCAGGCCGTCAGGCCGCGCGGGCGCGGCCCCAGCGCGTCGAGCCGCGAATAGGTCACGCTGTCGGCGGCCGCCATGCCGGTCAGGCGGTGGTTGAGGAAATCCTTCGGTTCCATCACGAAGGCCAGGCGCTGGAACTCCGCCGGCGCGTGCCGCGCCAGCCAGGCCAGCCGCGCCAGGGGATGGAAGGCGGTCAGCGCCTCGGCCGGATTGTCGGACGGGAAGTGATGCGCGATCGCCGCCGCGTCGTCCGCGGCGCGGCGGTCGCGGAACAGGATCGCCTTGGCCAGCGGCTTGAAGTCGCGGTCGAGCAGCACTTGCGTGCGGGTCAGCCCGGCCAGGCAGATTCCGAGCACCCGGCCGGAGCGCGGGACCTTGCGCATCACCCGGCCGACGGAAGTGCCGAGCGCCTGCCACCACGCCTCGGGATCGATCTCGGCCCAGCCCGGCTCGGGCTCGTCCACCGAAAGCGGCGCGACGGCGATGGCGAACACGCTGCCGTCCCGCCGCAGCGCGCCGGCGCGCATCGAGCCGGCGCCAAGGTCGATGGACAGGATGAAGTCGTTCAAGCCCGGCCACCTCCGGGGGCCAACGGGGCGCGGATCGTAGGGCAAGGCATCGCCCGCGTCATGGGCTCGACCATCCCTGGCGCGGATCGGTGCGATGCGGATCGCTGGCGGGCGATCGCGGCTTCCGTTCCGCGTCATGAAATTGTAATAGATTTGCCACGCGCGCGCGGCGCTTTCCGCGGACCATGCGCGCGGCTGGGGGACGGGGATGGGTTGCATGATCGTCGGCCGGCGCCTTCCGCCTGGGGCAGGGGCGCGCTGAACGCATGTCGCGCATCGTCGTCAGCGACGCGGTCAAGACCTGGGGCGAAGCCAGGGCGGTCGACCATGTCAGCTTCACGGCCGAGCAGGGGCAGCTGCTGGTCCTGCTGGGGCCGTCGGGCTGCGGCAAGTCGACGACCCTCCGCCTGATCGCCGGGCTGGAGGAGGCGACATCGGGCCGGATCGAGATCGGCGGGCGCGACGTGACCGACCTGCCGCCGTCCGAGCGCCGCATAGCGATGGTCTTCCAGTCCTATGCGTTGTTCCCGCATCTCTCGGTGGCCGAGAACATCGTCTTCGGCCTGCGCGTGCGGCGCGTGTCCGCGGCGGATCGCGCGGCGCGGCTCGAGCGGGTCGGCGAGCTGCTGGGCCTGACCAAGCTGATGGACCGCAAGCCGGCCCAGCTCTCCGGCGGGCAGCGCCAGCGCGTGGCCCTGGGGCGCGCGATCATCGCCGAGGCGCCGGTCTGCCTGATGGACGAGCCGCTGTCGAACCTCGACGCCCAGCTCCGCCACGAGATGCGCGCGGAGATCCGCGCGTTGCAGCAGCGGCTCGGCATGACGATGGTCTATGTCACCCACGACCAGACCGAGGCCATGACGATGGCCGACCGCGTCATCCTGATGCGCGAAGGGCGGATCGAGCAGCAGGGCACGCCGGAGGAGCTGTACACCGCGCCGGCCACGGCCTTCGCCGCGCGGTTCCTGGGCACGCCGCCGATGAACCTGCTGCCGCTGGCCGAGATCGCCGCGGCCCTGCCCATCCACCCGCGCATGGCGGGGCTGGACGCCGACGCGCTGCTGCTGGGGGTGCGGCCCGAGCGCGCCTCGCTCGGCCGCAACGGCATGGGCGTGGAGGCGACGGTCGAGGCGGTCGAGTATCTCGGCGCCGACACGGTGCTGCTGTGCCGGATCGCGGGCGCGCCGTTCTCCGCGCGCCTGGCGGGCCATCCGCCGGTCAAGGCCGGCGACCGCATCCGGCTCTGCTGGGAGGCGGCCGATCAGCATTTCTTCCGCCGCGCCGATGGCGCGCGCGTCGATCCCGACCAGCCCGCGCGTGCCGCGCCGCGCGCTTCCCTGGCATCCCGTTGAACAGAGGAGGAGACCAAGCAATGACACGCCACCTGAAGTACCTGGCCGGAGCCGTCGCGGCGATCGGCCTCGCCGGCCTCGTGGGCGCCGGCCCGGCCGCAGCCGTCGACATCAGCTTCTACTACCCGGTCGCCGTCGGCGGACCGATCACCAAGGTGATCGACGGCATGGCGGCGGATTTCGAGAAGGACAATCCCGGCGTCAAGGTGAAGCCGATCTATTCCGGCTCGTACCAGGACACGATCACCAAGGTGATTACCGCGGTGAAGGGCGGCGACGTGCCGCAGACCGCGGTGATCCTGTCCACCGACATGTTCACGCTGATCGACGAGGACGCAATCGTCCCGTTCGACGACCTGGCCAAGACCGACGCCGACAAGGCGTGGCTGAAGAGCTTCTATCCCGGCTTCATGGAGAACAGCCAGACCGGCGGCAAGACCTGGGGCATTCCGTTCCAGCGCTCGACCATCGTGATGTACTGGAACAAGGAACTGTTCAAGGAAGCCGGCCTCGATCCCAGCGTGCCGCCCAAGACCTGGGCCGAGCTGGTCGCGATGGGCACCAAGCTGACCAAGAAGGACGCGTC
>JADZDN010000311.1 GCA_020851015.1 Alphaproteobacteria bacterium
CCTCGAACCGCCGCGCCGCTTCCGCGGCGTCGAGCCCGGCGAGATCGGCGCCGAGATCGACCTTGATGCTGTTGCCCTGGCCGAGATAGCGCATCTCGGCGGACCAGGTCCACACGATGTCCTTCGGATCGAGGCCGCACAGCCGCAGCTCGCCGGCGATCTCGTCGCGCGCGGCCTTGGCCCTGTTGCGCAGCCCGACGAAGTCGAGCCCGGCCAGCCGCTCGACCTTGGACCAGGAGCGGTCGGCGCGCGCGGGCGCGGCCAGGAAGCCGAGGCAGGAACCGACGCCCGAGGCGATCGGGCAGAGGATTTCGCCGATGCGCAGGCGCCGCGCCACGTCAACCGCGTGAACCGGGCCGGCGCCGCCGGTCGTGACCATCACGAAGCGCCGCGCGTCCAACCCCTTCTCGGCGATGTGGGTGCGTGCCGCCGCCGCCATCTTCTCGTTGACGACGTCGTGAATGCCCCAGGCCGCCTGTTCGGCATTCAATCCCAGCCTGCCGCCGATCGTCGCCAGCGCCGCGCGCGCCTGGCCGACGTCCAGCTTCATCCGGCCGCCCAGGAAGGCGTCGGGGTCGAGATATCCCAGCAGCAGGTCGGCATCGGTCACGGTCGCCTGGGTGCCGCCCTGGCCATAGCAGGCGGGGCCCGGCTCGGCCCCGGCGCTTTGCGGCCCGACCTGCAGCAGCCCCAGCGCGTTCAGCGAGGCGAGGCTGCCGCCGCCGGCGCCGATCTCGATCAGGTCGATGCTGGGCACGACCGCCGGAAGACCGCTGCCGCGCTTGAAGCGCTGGACGCGGCCGAACTCGAAGCTGTGGGTGATCGACGGCTTGCCGTCGACCGCGACGCAGGCCTTGGCCGTGGTACCGCCCATGTCGAAGGCGAGCACCCGGGTGATCCCCTCGACCTGGGCGCAGTTGATCCCGCTCATGACGCCCCCGGCTGGGCCGGATTCAAGCAGGCGGATCGGCGTGCGGCTGGCGAGCTTGCCCGAGGTGAAGCCGCCGTTCGAAACCATGATGTCGAGCGTGGCGTCCAGCGCGAGCTTCTTCAGACGATCCACCAGCGAGGCCAGGTAGCGCGCCACCATCGGCTGGACATAGGCGTTCGCCGTGACCGTCGACATGCGCTCGTACTCGCCGATCTCGCGCGCGACCTCGGCCGAGGTGGAGATCGGGATGCCCTTCAGCTGCGTCGCCAGGGCCTTGGCGACCGCGCGTTCGTGCGCGTCGTCGACGCTGGCGTGCAGCAGGCAGATCGCGACGGCATCGTACCCCTTCCCGGCGATGCGGCGGGTCAGGCTGGACAGGTCGCTCTTGGAGAGGCGGCGCCAGACCTGCCCTGCGGGACCCAGCCGCTCGGCCAGCTCGTAGCGGTCCTCGACCGGGACCAGCGGCACCGGGTACTCGATCGCGAGATCGTAGGTGTCGTAGCGAAGCTCGCGGGCGATATCCAGCACGTCGCGCGTGCCTTTCGTGACGACCAGCGCCGTGCGTCCGCCGCGGCGCTCGATCAGCGTGTTGGTGATCAGCGTCGTGCCGTGCACGACCCGCCGCACGGCGCTGGGCGAGCCCGCGCCCAGATGGTCCCGCGCCTGGCGCAGCAGGTCGTCGAGCACCGTCACGATCGCCTCGCCGGGGTCGGACGGGGTGGTGAGCGCCTTGGCGACGAAGATGCGGTCCGTTGCCGTGTCCAGCAGGACGCCGTCGGTGAAGGTGCCGCCGACATCGACGGCAACTTCGAGTCTCTCGCCCGCTCTGCCCTTCGTGGCAGGTGCGTTCATGCCTTTACTCCTTTCGACGCACGCAGGGTCGCGCGCTCGTCCAGCAACTTCACCGCGGCCGTCAGGGCGCCGCAGAGCGACGGCGTCAGCGCGATGCCTTCCTTCAGCGCCTTGCGGCGGGCCACGTGTCCCCGTTCGCCCGGCAGTCGGGGCGGCAAGGCGGGGTCGATGCCTGGCAGGCTGTTGATGCGGTCCGCGACCGCCTTCGCGCGCGCGCCCTGGCGCTCCGCGCCGCAGAATCCGTCGGGATCGATCACGATGAAGCAATGGCTGACGCCGGCAGGGGCGCCGACGGATTCGTGCGGGTTCGCCACCTCGAATCCGGGCCGGCCGTCCGACAACGTGCTGCTCAGCAGTTCGGCCATCAGCGCCAGGGCATACCCCTTCGCGCCGGCCATCGGCAGGATCGTCCCTTTCAGCGCGGCAACGGGATCGGTCGTGGGCCGGCCTTCCGCGTCGAGCGACCAGTCGGCCGGAATCGCCGTGCACTCGCGCTCGGCCTGGCGGATACGGGCGCGCGCGACCGCGCTGGTCGACATGTCGAGCGCGATCGGATCGGCGCCGGGCAACGGGAAGCCGGCCGCGATCGGGTTGGTGCCGAGCACGGCCTGGCGCGCGCCGAGGGGCGCCATGGTGGGCGAGGCGTTGGAGAAAGCGAGGCAGATCAGCCCAAGCCTCGCCGCGCGCTCGACGAAATAGCTGCCGGTCCCGAAATGGTTGCTGTTGCGGACGGCGGCCGCCGCGATGCCATGCCGGCGGGCGATCGGCGCAAGCCGGTCGATGGCGAAATTCGCGGCCAGGATGCCGAGCCCGTTGTCGGCGTCGATCACGGCCGTCGCGTCCTTGCCGGCGGTGAACCGGAGGCGCGGCGCAGGGTTGATGGTCCCTTCCAGCAGGCCGCGCGAATAGGCCGGCAGGTGCATCACGCCGTGGGCCTGCGAGCCGCGCAGCTGGGCATCGACCAGCGCCTCGGCAACCGATCGCGCGTCGGTCTCGGCAACGCCGCAACGCACGAGAATGGCCGCGGCCAGCGCGCCCAGCGCATCGGCGGCGATCGTCTTGCGACCCTTCAGGTCGGCAATGCGCTGCCCCAGCTCGCTCACCGCTCCGCATCTCCCGCGAGCTTGAAGCGGGCGAGCGCGAGATCGCCTTCGGTCTGCACCACGAGCCGGACCCGTGCGCCGACGCCGAGCGCGGCTCCACCCCGGCTGTCGAGGATATTGGTCAGCAGCCGCGGCCCTTCGTCCAGCTCGACCAGCGTGACGTCGTAGGGCAGCCGGTCCTTGAACGCGTCGTGATAGGCCACGTGATAGACGACCCAGCTGACGATCCGCCCGTTGCCCGATGCCGGCCGCCACTCGGCATCCGGCGACAGGCAGGATGGGCACGCGTCGCGCGCGGGCAGCCAGTTCCGGCCGCAGGCGCGGCAATGCTGGAACAGCAGCCTGCCCGCGGCAAGGCCCTCCCAATAGGGACGCGAGCGGTCGTCGATCTGCGGCCGCGGCAGGTCGCTCATGCCGGCGCGCCCAGGATCAGCGTGGCATGGGTCTGCATCGAGCCGCCCTGGTTGCTGACGATGCAGTGCTTGGCGCCGGCCACCTGCAGGTTCGCGGTGCCGCGCATCTGGCGCACGCCCTCGATCACCAGTTGCAGCCCCGGCGTGCCGGTCTCGGACAGCAAACCGCCGCTGGTGTTGACCGGCAGCTTGCCGCCCGCCGCGATCCCGCCCGCGGCGGCAAAATCGCCGGCCTGGCCGGGCTTGCAGAACCCGTAGTCCTCGAGCGTCATCAGCACGGCGATGGTGAAGCAGTCGTAGATCTGCGCCACGTCGATGTCCGCGGGCCCAAGCCCCGCCATGCGGAAGGCGGTTTCGCCCGAGCTGCGCGCCATGGTCGAGGTAAGGTCGGGGCGATACTGCACGTCCCAGGATTCCTGTCCCTGCCCCAGCCCCAGGATCGGCACCGCCGCCCGCAATCCCAGTTCCCGCGCCAGCTTCGCGCTGGTCAGGACCACGGCGGCCGCGCCGTCGGACACCAGGCAGCAATCGTCGCGCCGGAGCGGCTCGACCACCCAGGGCGACGCCAGGTAGCCGTCCATGCTCAGCGGCTTGCGGAGCTGCGCGTTGGGATTGCGGGCGCCGTTGGCGCGGCACGCCACCGCCACGGCCCCGAAGCCCTCGTCGCGCACGTTGTGCGCCTGGCGATAGGCCTGATGGATCATCGCGTAACCGGCGGCGACGGAATACCACCCGTAGATCGCCTCGTCGCCGCGCGGGCGGTGATAGACCGCGCGGCTGGCCGTGCGCGGCGTGTCGCCGTAGCAGACCACCGCGACCTCGCACATGCCGGCCTCGATCGCCATGGCCGCATAGGCGATCAGCGCGATGTTAGCCGCGCCGCCCTGGTCGAGCGAGCAGCCGAGGCGCGGGCGGATCCCCAGCGCCTCGGCGACACGCTGGCCATAAAGGAAGGAAGGCTCGGAATTGGCCATCTTGACCAGCACGCCGTCCACGCGGTCCTTCTCGATCCCCGCGTCGCCGAGCGCGTTGCGCACCGCCTCGACGATCAGCGAGACGCGATCGCGCCCGGGATGCTTGCCATAGGCGGTGTGGCCGACGCCGGCGATGACGGTCCTGCCGCGCATCAGATCACGTTGGCGCGCCGCAGATCGTCGATCTCGGCCGTGGACAGGCCCAGCCGGCCGCCGAGGATATCCCCGCTGTCCGCGCCGCGGGCCGGGCTGACCCGGTATTCCGGCTGCGGCATGCCGGCGTAGTTGAGCGGGCTGCGGCAGACCACGATCCGGCCATAGCTGGGGTGATCGACCTCGAGCAGCATGCCGCGCTCGCGCAGGTGCGGATCGTCGACCGCCTCGCGCAGTTCGCGCACGGGCGCGCACGGGACCCGGTGCTCGACCAGAAGGTCGAACAGCGCCTTGCGGTCGCGCGTGCGGGCCCAGTCCGACACCAGCGCGTCGACCTCATCCATCCGCGCGACGCGCTCGCGCATGGTCCGGAACCGGTCCGCGCCGGCGAGGTCGGGGCGCGCCATCGCGGCCAGCAACGCCTGCCAGTGCTTGTCGCTGTTGCAGATGATCGCGATGTAGCCGTCGGCGGCCTGGTAGACGTTGTAGGGGCACAGCGACAGGCCGCCGTGCCGGTTGCCGGTGCGCGGCGGCAGGTCGTCGCGCTCGGAATAGATCGAGCCGATGTTCGAGGCGAGCGAGGGATAGACCGCTTCCAGCATCGCCACGTCGATGTAGCAGCCCTCGCCGCCGCGCGCGCGATGGAACAGCGCGGTCGCGATCGCGCCATAGAGATGGACGCCGCCGAAGAAGTCGCAGATGGCCGCACCCGCCTTGACCGGCGGCGAATCGGCGAAGCCCGTCACGCTCATGACGCCGGACATCGCCTGCACGGTCAGGTCCATCGCCGGGTAGCCGCGATAGGGGCCGGTCTGGCCGTACCCGCTGCCCGATGCGTAGACGATGTTCGGGTTGCGCTCCCGCGCCGCCTCGTAGCCGATGCCGAGCCGGTCCACCACGCCCGGCGCGAAGTTCTCCACGATCACGTCCGCGCCGGGGACCAGGCCCAGGAACAGTTCGCGGCCGCGCGTGGTCTTCAGGTCCAGCGTGATGGAGCGCTTGTTGGCGTTCAGCATGGCGAAGGGCACGCCCGCGCCGCTGCGCGCGTCGCGCCGGCGAAGGAATTCGCATTCGCGCGGCTCTACCTTGATGACCTCGGCGCCGGCCATCGCCATCAGGAACGTTGCATAGGGCCCGTTGTAGATTTGCGTCAGGTCCAGCACCGTCACGCCCGTCATCGGCGCGCTGCACTTGGGCTGACGGCCCGCCACGTTCGCCGCGGATTCCATCCTCAGCGCCCTTTGAACGCGGGCGGGCGCTTCTCGCCGAAGGCGGCCCTGGCTTCGCGGTTGTCCTCGGACTGCTGCAGGATGCGGTTGACAAGCTGCTCCATGCGCAGGCCCGTCGGCAGGTCCATGTCGCGCGACCGCAGGGCCAGCTCCTTGGCCGCCTGGATCGCCAGCGGCGCATTCGCGCCGATCTTGCGCGCGTAGGCCATCGCGGCCGCGCGCAGCTCCGCGGCCGGCACGACCTTGTTGACCAGTCCCCAGCGCTCGGCCGTCGCCGCGTCGATCGGGTCGCCGGTCAGCAGCATCTCCATGGCGATGCAGTGCGGCAATTGCTGCATGATGCGCTGGGTGCCGCCGTTGGCCGCGATGATGCCGCGCTTGACTTCAGCCAGGCCGAACGTGGCGCCTTCGACCGCGACGCGGATGTCCGTCGCCAGCAGCAGGGTCACGCCGCCGCCGATGCACACCCCGTTGACCGCGGCGATGATCGGCTTCCACACCTCGAGCCCGCGGTTGAGAAGCTGGCCCTTCTGCGTCAGCCACAGCTCGGCCAGCTCGAACTCGCGGCCGACCCAGGACTTGATGTCGGCCCCGGCGCAGAACGCCTTGTCGCCGGCGCCGGTGATGATCGCCACCCGTACCGCGGGGTCGTCACGCACCCGCATCCACGCCTGCGAGAGCCCCTCGTAGTGCTCGGCATCGAGCGCGTTGCGCCGCTCCGGCCGGTTGATCGTGACGACGGCGATCCCGTCGTCCAGCTCGAAGTCGATCGACATGGCCTAGTATTCCGATCCGTTGCTGAGAAGGTGCCGCGCCACCACCATGCGATGGACCTCCGAGGGTCCCTCCCCCAGCCGCTTGATGCGCATCTCGCGATACCAGCGCTCCAGCGGCATCTGCTGCGCCACGCCCATCGCGC
>JADZDN010000312.1 GCA_020851015.1 Alphaproteobacteria bacterium
CAGTTCCTGGACGAAGACCGGCCGCTCGGGGCGCGGGCCGATGAAGCTCATGTCGCCCTTCAGCACGTTGAACACCTGCGGGATCTCGTCGATGCGGGTGCGGCGGATGAAGCGGCCCAGCCGGGTGATGCGCGGGTCGTCCTCGCCGGCCCATTGCGGGCCGCCCTTCTCCGCGTCGGCGCGCATGCTGCGGAATTTATACAGCACGAAGCTGCGTCCGTTGCGCCCCACGCGCTCCTGGCGGAACAGGGCGGGGCCGCGCGATTCCAGCGGAATAGCGATCGCGGTCACGATCAGGAACGGCAGCGCGATGACCAGCAGCACCGAGCTGACCGCGATGTCGCCCAGGCGCTTCAGCAAATCATTGAGCACCGAGCTCAGGCGGAACCCGTCGGAGAAGATCAGCCAGCCCGGCTGCAACTCGTCGATCAGGATCTTGCGGCTTTCGCGCTCGAAGAACGACAGGTAGTCGGTGACGTAGGTGCCCGTCATCCGGCATTCCAGCAAGTCGTCGAACGGCACGCCGCGCCGGTCCTGCAGCGCCAGCACGATCTCGACCGCGCCGGTCTCCTTGACCGCGGCGACGATGCCCGTTCCCTTGATGCGGCGGATATCGGGGTGCCGCCACTCGCCCTCGCGCTCCTCGTCGCGCAGGTCCACGCAGCCGGCGATCTCGATCCGGCTCCACGGGTTCGACTTCACCAGGTCGATCACGCGCTGCGCGCGTTCGCCGGCGCCGATGATCAGTATCTTGCGGTTGAGGTCGGCCGTGTTGACCGTGGCCCGCAGGATCATGCGCATGAAGGCGGCGATGATCCAGCAGGCGAGCAGCGACACCAGCCCGACCACGGCGGGCGCATACGATACGGTCACGCGAACCGACTTGCTGACCACCAGGAAAAACAGCGCGACCGCCGGCAAAGTCAAGGTCAGCACCACGAAGGTTCGGACCAGGATGGTGCGCGTGTTGGCGATACTCTCGAAGCGGTAGAGCCCGACACTCCACATCAGCGAAATCTGCAGAAAGGAGAGGTAGATCGCGTAAAGATACGGGTCCGGCCCGACCAGGCCGGATGGGAAGCCGTACAGGTAGCTGGTGTTGACGACCTTCAGGTTCGCGTAGACGAACAACACGAACTCGACCAGCAAGAAAACGAAGATGATCGGGCTGACGTAATGACGGAAGATGCGCAGCATCGGCCGCCGCTCCTCACTTGGGCCTGGTCGGAGTCGATCGCCTGGGGGTGTCGCCAAGGATGACCCGGGTGCATTCCTTGCGCCCGCGGGCCGGCGGCGGTGTCCCCCCCTCAAGAACGGCAAAATTGGCGCAGGCGCAGTCCAGACGCAAGGGGCTCATGGCGTGATGTTCGGCGGGAAGTGGCGACGGCGTTTCAGGGGCCGGCCGCAGGTGCCTGGCGCACGCCGCCGCCCTCGGCGCTTTCGAGGATGGCGTCGATCTGGTGCTGGTGAATGACGGCGTGGTGCCCGTTGATGATGCCGCTGGCGACGTCGATCAGCGCCTGCAGGCGCCGCGCGGCGTCCTGCGCGACGGCCTCGGTGCGCTCGGGCGAACCGGCCTCGATCGCCTCGCCCAGCGCGCGCACCGCCGCGACAACCGCCTCGTTCATCCGCTCGATCGTACGGTCGAAGGGTTCGCGGTGCTGCGCTGGCGCGTTGTCGTAGGCGAGGATCGCCAGGTCGCGGTCGGTGAAGTTGCTGTCGTGGAAGTGCTCGGCATAGGTTTTCGGCCGCCAGCCGCGGATGTCGTCCATGCATTCCGGCATGGAAGGGGCCATCTCGATCAGCATCACGATTTCGTTGAAGTGGTTCAGGTAATCGGTCGACAGAAGGGTTTCGGCGTTGACGTTCTTGCCGCGCACGAGCAGCCGGAATGTCCCTGTCATGCGATAGGGGTTGGGCACGGGCGGAACACTGGCGGCAGACACGGCCATCACCTGCGCGATACCCTTTCCGGCGGCTGGACGCAGAGCGTCCGCCGTTCCCAGGGCATACGAGCATTTCAGGGTTAAATAACTGTAAAATAAGGGCGCGGGGCTGGTATGGTGTGGAGTTCTCCGGCGGAGCAACGATGGTGGCAACCCTGCCAGAACGACTGATCCTGCGGGAGGCGCGCCCGGGTCCCGAACGCGGCGGGCCGCCCCGGCGGCCGTGGCGGGGCGGTGCGGGCAGCGCCGGCGCACCCATGTTCAATGTCAGCACCGCGGTGCTGTGGCTGGTCGTCATCAACTTGACGGTCCACCTGGTCCGTTCGCTGCTGCCCGAGGACCTTGACGCGCGGCTGGTATACGCGTTCGGCCTGGTGGCGGCGCGCTTTACCGGCGCGATGGCCTGGGGACCGGTCGATCCCTTGCCGCTGCTGACCTACCAGTTCCTGCATGGCGGGCTCGACCATCTGGGCATCAACATGCTGGCGCTGCTCGCCTTCGGCGTGGGATTGGAGCGCTGGATCGGGCCTTGGCGGTTTCTGGCGCTCTACCTGTTGAGCGGCGTTGCGGGCGGCGTTGCGCAAATCCTCTTGTTCCCCGGCTCCCCGGTGCCGCTGCTGGGGGCCTCGGGGGCGATTTCCGGCTGCTTCGCGGCGATCCTGCGGCTGGTAGCGGGCACCAGAGGCGGCGCGGCCGGCAGTGGCCTTCGGCAGTTCGGCCTGCTGGCGGTGATCTGGATCGCAAGCCAGCTCCTGTTCGGCCTGGTCGGGGCGGAAACCAGCCTCGGCGTCGTGGCCTGGTGGTCGCATATCGGCGGGTTCGTCGTCGGCCTGGTTCTGATCCACCTGTTGGCGCCGCGCCCGCGTTGACGCGCGGCGGGGCCTTCCGCTACCTTTTCCGCATGGCGCATCGGCTCCGCATCGGCGAGCGAGTTATTGGCGCGCGTGGGCGAATTACCCGCGCGCGGAAGGCGCTTTACCCGCTTCGCGCCGGCAACGGCGCTCCAATAATGTCGCAAAGGTCGCATGTGCCATGTCTTCGCACCGATTCCACACCCAGGGTTTCTTCGAGCTAGCTGGGCCGGCCGAGCCCGCGTTCCTCTCGCGCGTCCTCCAGGTCCTGGCAATCCGCGGCTGCATCGTGGGCAGCGTTGCCTGTACACGCCGCGGCGGACTGTTCGTCGTCAACCTGGCGATCGACGAGCACGAGAACTGGCGGCCCGATGTGGTCGCGGCCCTGCTGCGCCGGATCATCGGGCTGGAGTCGTTGCGCTGGCATGTCGAGGCGCGTCGCGACCGCGCCGCTGTCCCGGCCTAAGCGGCGTACTTGACCGTCGTCATCATCCCGGCGGCCATGTGATAGAGATTGTGGCAGTGGAGCATCCACTCGCCGGGATTGTCGGCGTCGAACGCGACCGTGACGCGGCCGCCCAGCGCCGGCACGATGACCGTGTCGCGCATGGCGCCCGCGATCCGCTCGCCGCCGAGCGCGATGACCTGGAAATGATGCCCGTGCAAGTGCATGGGGTGCATCATCGAGGTCGGGTTCTCGAAGGTCAGGTGCACCCGCTCGCCCTGGCGGACCGCGAGCGGCTGGCGCTGGTCGAACGTGGCTTCGTTCAGCATCCAGACATAGGGCGGCTTCTCGCCCAGGACCACCTTGAACCGCCGGTCGGGCGCGCGGCGCGCGAGCGCCTGCCGCGCGACCAGTCGCCGCTCCAGCGCCAGGTCGGCTACCGCGGCCTTGTCGCGGCCCTTGGGCGCGATCCTGGCGACGCGCGCCGACGGCGTCGCCAGCACGATGCCGGTCCGCGCGGTGTCGCCTTCGCGCCGGGCCAGCACCGGCCAGGCGCCGTTCTCGCGGGGCAGAGTCAGTACCAGATCCAGGCGCTGTCCCATGGCCAGCGGAAAGCGCCGGCCCGGCAGGGGACGGACTGGATTGCCGTCGACGGCCACCGCCTGCGCGGCCAGGCTGCCGGCATCGATGATGAAGGCGGTCGCGGTGGCCGCGTTGATCAGGCGCAGGCGGATGCGCTCGCCGCGCTCCACCCGTATCACCTCGGGATCGTCGAGCGTGCGGTCGTTGGCGAGGAAGGCGTCGTACTCGACATCGTGCAGATGGGCGGACAGGGCAGGGCCGGCGCTGTGCCCGGCGTGGCCGGCATGGGCCGAATGATCCATCGCGCCATGCATCGCATGCCCGCCCTGGCCGCTGCCCAGCTTGGCGAACACCTCGGCCGCGTCGGCGAAGGTGAAATCGTGCAGCATCACCACGACCTCGCGCATCGCGGGCGCGCCGGCCTCGTGGACGATCAGCGGCGCGGCCATCAGCAGCTGCTCGTGCAGCCCCTCGTGCGAATGCATCCAGTGCGTGCCCGGACGGGGCGCGTAGTCGTAGTCGTAGCTGCGATCCGGCTGGAGCAGGGGCTGCGACAGGCCCGGCACGCCGTCCTGCACCAAAGGCGGGGTCTGGCCGTGCCAGTGAATCAGCGTCGGCAGCCCGGCGCGGTTGTCCAGCCTGACCTGGAAGCGCTGGCCGGGCGCGAGCACCAGCCCAGGTCGCCCGTCCGGGCCGCGGATGCCGTAGACGCTGGCGGGCTGGCCGTTGACCTCGATGACGCGCCGCTCGACGGCGAGCCGCGCCGGCGCGGGCTGGCCAAGCACGCGGTTGAAGGGCGCGATCGCGCCGGCGGCCAGCGCCAGGGCGCCGCCGAGGACTTGTCGGCGGGACGGGGTCATGGGCTCAGCGCGCCACGGCGAAGCCGGCCTTCTCGATCGCCGCGATCACCGCGGCGCGGTCGGCTTTGCCTTCGACCTGCACCTTGCCGGCCTTGAGCTCGACCTTGACCGTCGCGGCGGGCGCGACCTTGGCTACCGAGCGGCGCACCGCGCCGGCGCAGCCCTCGCACGTCATTCCTTGAACAAGCAGATCCATCGACCGAACTCCCATCCTGCGAATTCCCTATCTGGGGCTTCCAGCGATGGGAAGGTCAAGCCCGCCGGCTATTTCCGCTTGGCGGCGGCCAGGCGGATTTCCAGGCTGCGGACATAGCGCCGGTCGGCCTCGGCGAACGCGCCGGCCTGGATGTCCTCCTTGAGGTCGCCGAGCATTTTTTGCGTATCGGCAGAGAGGTCCTTGGTGGAAAGCAGGCGCTCGATCGCGGCCAGGTCGGTCGCCGGATCGCCGATGGGGGCGTCGCCTGCGGCCGTGTCCGCGCCCGCGCTCGCGCTCGCGGCGTCGTCGTCCGGCGATGCATGAACATGACCAGGCGCGTCATCCTCCGCGTCGCCGGCGATGTACCGGACCAGCAACGCTTCCCAGCCAATGCCGTCGCGCTTCACCCGGGCGTCGATTTCCCGTGCCGCGGCCAGGGCCACCGCATCCTCGGGACTGCCCAGTCGGTTCAGCAAGGCCATCAGGCCATCCCGGTCGCGGAGCGGCATCGGGGCTTCCGGCATGGCGGTTTCCTTTTTTCGTGAAACGGTCTCGTGCCCGGAAGTGTTGTAGCGGCCGGCGGACGGCGCTACAACTCCGGCGCAATCATCGGGGCAGGGCATGATCACGGCCTACGCGCTCAGCGGCGGGCGGTTGGAGCGAGCGGCGCTTGGCCCGTCGGGCGAGCCGCCGGCCAACGCCGTATGGCTGGACCTGCTGTCGCCGACCAAGGAAGAGGAATCCGCGGTCCAGGCCTTCGCCGGGCTGGACGTGCCGACGCGCGAGGAGATGCAGGAGATCGAGGTTTCCAGCCGCCTCTACCGCGAGGGCGACGCGCATTTCATGACCGCGCCCGTGATCCACCACACCGACACCGCGCGGCCCGAGGCCACGCCGATCACCTTCATCCTGTCGCCGAACTCGCTGGTCACGGTACGCTTTACCTCGCCGAAATCGCTCGATTTCTTCGCCGCCCGCGCGGCGCGCCAGATCGGCTGGTGCACGGGTGCGGAGACGATCCTGGTCGGGCTGCTCGAGACCATCGTCGACCGGGTCGCCGACGTGATGGAGCGCGTGGCCAGCGACCTCGACACGCTGTCGCGCAAGGTTTTCTACGATCCCGCCGGCGGCAACGGCGACGAGAAGTCGGACGAGCAGGCGACCACCGACCTGCAAGCGGTGCTGCGGGGGCTGGGGCGCAACGGCGACCTGACATCGAAGACGCGCGACACCATCCTGGGCCTGGACCGCATGGCGACCTATCTGGGGGCGGCGGAGGCGCTGGGCACGCGCAAGGACCTGAAGGCGCGCCTCAAGACCCTGTCGCGCGACCTGCGCTCGCTGGCCGAGCATGACGGGTTCCTGTCCAGCAAGGTGAACTTCCTGCTCGATGCCACGCTGGGCATGATCTCGATCGAGCAGAACCGCTCGATGACCGAGCAGAACAATATCATCAAGATCTTCACCGTTGCCGCCACCGCGCTGCTGCCGCCCACGCTGGTCGCCAGCATCTACGGCATGAACTTCAAATGGCAGCCCGAGCTACAATGGGACTACGGCTACATCTACGCCCTGGTGCTGATGGTGATCTCCGCCGTGATCCCCTATTGGTATTTCAAGCGCCGCGGCTGGCTGTAGCCGCCGCGGTTGCCTGCACGAAAGGGAAAAGACCGATGCGCGACTTCCAGCGTCCCGGCCGCTCGACCGCCCATGCCGGCGAGGCCATGGCCGCCACCTCGCACCCGCTGGCGACGCTGACGGCGATCGAGACGCTGCGCGCGGGCGGCAACGCGATTGACGCGGCCGTCGCGGCGGTGTCGCTGCTGTGCGTGATCGAGCCCGGCATGACCGGGCTGGGCGGCGACTGCTTCGTGCTCTACGCCAAGGGCGGCAAGGACAAGGTGATCGCCTTCAACGGCTCGGGCCGCGCGCCCCAGGCGGCGAGCGCCGATGCGCTGCGCGCGAAGGGCGTGAACCATATCGAGGAGCACGGCGTCCACTCCGTCACCGTGCCGGGCTGCGTGCAGGCCTGGGAGCGGCTGGTCGCGGATCACGGCACGAAGCCGCTGGGCGATCTGCTGCAGCCCGCGATCAAGGCGGCGGAGCAGGGGTTCATCGTCACGCCGCGCGTCGCGTTCGACTGGGCGAACCAGGTCGGCAAGCTCGCGAAGGACGCCAACGCCAAGGCGACGTTCTTGATCGAGGGCCGCGCGCCCAAGACCGGCGAGCGGTTCAAGAACCCGCGCCTGGCGGCAACGCTCAAGCGCGTCGCCAAGGAGGGCGCCAAGGGCTTCTATGCCGGGCCGGTGGCCGAGGACATCGTGACCTACCTGCGCTCGCTGGGCGGCCTGCACACGATGGACGATTTCGCGCGGACGGAGGGCGAGTACATCGCCCCGATCACGACGGACTATCGCGGCTACACGGTGCATGAATGCCCGCCGAACGGCAGCGGCATCACCACGCTGCTGATGCTCAACATCCTGGAGGGCTACGAGCTTTCCGCGCTCGACCCCGCGGGCGCCGAGCGCCTGCACCTGGAGGTCGAGGCAAGCCGGCTCGCCTTCGCCGACCGCGACGCCTATGTCGGCGACCCGCGCCATGTCGACGTGCCCGTGGAGCGCCTGCTGTCGAAGAAGCATGCCGCCGACCAGCGCAAGCACATCCGCGCCGACCGGGCGATGAACGGCATGAAGCCGGTGCCGCTGCCCGAGCACAACGACACGACCTATCTGTGCGTGGTGGACCGCGACCGCAACGCGGTCAGCTTCATCAACTCGGTGTTCGACGGGTTCGGCAGCGGCAAGGCCTCGCCGAACTCGGGCGTGGTCCTGCAGAACCGCGGATCGAGCTTCAAGGTCGACGACACGCACCCCAACGGCATCGCCGGCGGCAAGCGGCCGATGCACACGATCATCCCGGCGATGGTGACGCGGGGTGGGCGGGCCGTGATGCCGTTCGGCGTGATGGGCGGGCATTTCCAGCCGGTGGGCCAGAGCCACGTGCTGACCAACATCGTCGACTTCGGCATGGACCCGCAGGCCGCCATCGACTTCCCCCGCGCGCATCATCGCGAGGGCGGGGTGAAGCTGGAGAAGGGCTACGCCGCCGAAGTCGCCGAGGGCCTGCGCAAGCTCGGCCACAACACCGACCCGGCGCCGGTGCCCTATGGCGGCGGCCAGGCGATCTGGATCGACGAGAAGACCGGCGACCTGGTGGGCGGCTCCGAGCCGCGCAAGGACGGGATGGCGCTGGGGTACTAGGGCGCACTCGCCTTCACTTGATCGTACACGCGGCCTGGCGGCGCTCCTGGGGTGGAGGGGATGAGGCAGTCGCTGCCGCAACTCCGCCGCGCGCTTCTGCGCATTCCGCTCCTTGTCGGCCGAGAAGCTTAAGGTGACAAATTGAGTCCTATGTTCCCGGAACTCTGTTCCCGGAACTTCCGCGTCTCCTCATCCAAAGAAGAAACGCAGAAAGTCACTTCATCGGTGAAATAAGCCTTTCGCTTAAGGCAGTCACTGTGGAAGAACTCGTCCACCGTTGGCGTGTCTGTTTGTGCCTCTGGAACCCTTAGACCTATAAAGCCCAGCACAATTTGATATCCGACGTCACTGCGGCCGAGCACGAACTTAAACAGGTCGAGCGCCTTCTCGAAAGCTGCGCCCGGCAACATGATTGAGACGCCGAGCCAGGCTTTCTCCCGTCCGTCAGCAGGATGGAACTCGATCATCGAAAGCGGCCTTGTGCTGTTGCTTTGGAATTTTCGCCATAGGCCGCGTCCGAGGCCGTCGCATTGGGGCTCGGTGGCTTGAACCGAATGAATTGACCATAGACAATCACGGTCATCTCCAACGCGGTGCAATATCTCAATTGCATTGCTTGTCGATGGATAGCAGCGATGGCTCCCATGCCCATCAATGCCGACGGCGCCGTTGCCCTCAAGACCTATAGTCAAGGTCTTGCCGCGTCCCCAAATTGACCAACCCATTTTCCCTCCGAAGTTAGGGGACAGCGGAATCAGGGGACAACCCAAAAGCAGGGGACGCAGTGTCCAAATCTAGCCAGCGCCCTGCAGCTACTCCGCCGCCGCGCGCTTGGCGGCTTGTTCCTGGGCCTGGAACACCGCGGCGATTTCCTGGCCCGTCGCGTACCACACCTTGTCGTGCTTGCGCGTGAAGGCGATGAACTCGCGCAGGATCTTCATGCGCAGGGGCCGGCCGGTGACCTGGGGGTGCATCACCACCATCACCAGCCCGCCCCATTCGCGCAGCATCTCGAACTCGTCCTGCCAGATCGACAGCACGTGCTCGCGGGGGAAGATCGGGCGCGGGGCCTTGATGTGGGTGGCGCCGTAGCCCCAGTCGCCGAGCGAGGGCTGCTGCGGCAGTTCGATCGGGCCGGGGCGGCCGTCGCGCAGGGCGTGGCGGTAGGGGTTGATATCGTCCTTGCAGGCGGAGGTGTAGAGGAAGCCGCGCTTCGTCAGCTCCTCCAGCACGATGTGGTTGGTCTCGCTGGCGGGCGGGCGGTGGCCGCGCGGGCGGTAGCCGAAATGGCGCTGCATGGCGTCGAGGCCCTTGTCCAGCTCCTCGACGATTTCCGCCTGATTGTCGGGATTGGGCCAGCGGTGCATGTAGCCGTGATGCGCCAGCTCGTGCCCGTCCTTCAGGATCGCCTCGACCCGCTGGGTGTGGTTGTCGACCGTCCAGCCCGGCGTGAAGAACGTGCCTTTCAGCCCCTCCGCGCGCAGGAACTCCAGGATCTTCGGCACCGCCACCTTGGCGCCGTAGAGGCCCAGCGACAGGGTCGCGATCTGCTCGGCGTTCTTCGGGTCCTGGTTCAGCCACAGCGACTCGGCGTCGAAGTCGAAGGTCAGGCACACCGCGCACTTCGCGCCGCCGGGCCATTTGATCGGGAACGTGTCTGCCGTCATCGTCGAACTCCCTCCGCCAACGCTCGCATGTCGGGCCAGGCGAAGCAACGGCACGGCCGCCAGCTCGGCAATCTCGGCTTCGCCCAGCCTGGGCAGGCGGCGGACCTGTATCGCGCTCATGCCGCAAGGCGCCGGAACGCCGCGCGCAGGCTGCCTTCTTCCAGGTAGCGGACGCCGAGCCAGCCGCCGGCGACGATCGACAGCCAGGCGATGACCGATCCCAGCGCCAGGGTCGACAGGCCGGTGATGCCCTGGCCGATCGTGCAGCCGAGCGCCAGCACGCCGCCCACGCCCATCATCATGCCGCCGAGTATGTGGCGTAGCGTATCGGCCGTGTCGGCGAAGCCCTCGAGGCGGAACTGTCCCGCCGCGCTGGCGGACACGAAGGCGCCGGCGATCACGCCCAGCACGGCGGCGACGCCGAAGCCGATCTTCGCGCCGGTGTAGGTCATCGCGTATTGCAGCGTGTCGCCGATCGGCGCGACGAAGGTGAAGGAGGCGAGCGGGGTCGGCTCGAAATCGTCGAGACCCAGCACACCGGTGATCAGCCAGCCCGCGGGGACCAGGCTGCCGATGATCAGCCCGGCGGCGATATCGCGCCCCGAGGCGCGGAAGGCGGGATCGCGGAAGCAGGCATAGAAGAGGGCGCCGGCGGCAAGCAGCGTCGCGGCGATGCGGATGCCGCCGGGCGCGACGCCGGTGCAGCGGGCCAGCAGGTCCACGATGCCCTGCCGCGCGACGCCAAGCCGCGACAGGTCGAGATTAAAAGCCGCTTCGAACGGCAGGCGCAGCGCACCCAGTATGCCGCGCAGCGTCGCGTAGGCGGCGAGGCCGAGGCACAGGAACACGACCAGCGACTTCAGGCTGCCGCCGCCGATTCGCACCAACGTCTTGTTGCCGCAGCCGCCGGCCAGGGTCATGCCGAAGCCGAATGAAAGGCCGCCCAGGATCGCCCCCGCCCAGTCCAGGCTCGGGGTTTGGTAGATCGACCTGCCAAGGTCGACGATGCCCGCGAGATGCAGCGCCTGGCTGCCGAGCAGGGCGACGGCGATCGCCAGCAGCCAGGCGCGGAAGCGATTCGCCTGGCCGAGCAGCACAAGGTCGGCGATCGCGCCCATCGTGCAGAAATTCGTCCGCTCGGCCGTCGCGCCGAAGACCATGCCCGCCGCGAATCCTCCCGCGGCGACGACGATATGGACGTGCAGGTCCGCCATCGCGCGATTCTCCCGTGCGGTTCTCCTGGCCGGCGATTTGCCGGCTTGGGGGTGCGTTGCTATATGACCCTCGGCCGATGTTACCAATTCGGAGCGGGGCGGGTGCATGGAAGCGACCGCGCAGGTGCTCGACACCAAGGGGCTGAACTGCCCCCTGCCGGTGCTGCGCGCCAAGAAGGCGATCAAGACCCTGGCCGTGGGCGGCACGCTGACGGTCTACGCGACCGATCCGGGCGCGCAGAAGGACTTCGTGGCCTTCTGCCAGGCCACCGGCAATGAGCTGCAATCCTCCACCGCGGAGAATGGGGTATTCACCTTCGTAATCAGGAAGATCAAGTAAGCAATTGAAAGATCGTCGCTCGACCCGTTTTCTTGATCCAATTTCTGAAGATGGTGCCAGGCCGTGTGCTCCGCGCAGTCGAGGCGCGATCTGACGCGCCGAACTTGGCGATCATATCCGCAGCTTGTCATCCATCGGCCACGCCGCTTCCCTCGTCCTGCCTTGATCGGGTGCTTTGATTCGCCTCGGCCGCGGGCGCGTCGGGACGGGAACCCTCTCCGGGTGGCCATTCCGTCGCGGCGAGGCCCGCGCCACCCGGGCCGCTCCGCGCGTTGTGATGGCGCGCGCGCGGCGGTTCGGTTGACCCTGCGGGAGCCCCTTGCGACATTCGGCGGAGCGAGTTCGCGAGCGAGGCAGGGGAATGAACAAGTCGTCGAGCGGCGTCGCGGTCCGGGTATGGGACCTGCCGACGCGGCTGTTCCACTGGGTGCTGGTGGGGCTGATCGTCTTCTCGTTCGTCACCGGGAAGATGGGGCGCATCGAATGGCACATGTACTCGGGCAAGGTCATCCTGGCGCTGGTGCTGTTCCGCGTGCTGTGGGGCTTCGCGGGCAATGAGCATGCGCGATTCGCGGGGTTTCTTCGCGGACCCGTCGAGACGATCGGCTATGCCCTGGGGACTTTGCGCGGCACGGCGCGGCGCTATCTCGGCCACAATCCGTTGGGCGGCTGGTCGGCGCTGGCGATGATCCTGCTGATCGGCTTCCAGGCGACCACGGGCATGTTCGCGACCGACGACATCTATACCGACGGGCCGCTGAAGTACCTGGTCTCCGACGACACCAGCAAGCGGCTGACGACGCTGCACCGCTACGGGGTCAACGTGCTGCTGGTGCTGGTCGGGCTGCATGTCGCCGCCGTCCTGTTCTATCTGTTCGTCAAAAAGGACAATCTCGCCCGCGCCATGGTGACGGGCCGGAAACAGGCGGCGGCAGGGACGGCTGGCGCGACGGCGGGGTCGGCGGCGATGGCGGTGGCGCTGCTGGCCGTGTCGCTGGCGGTCGTGCTGGGGGGCCTCGCGATCTACGGCAAGTAGCGCGGCCGCAAAAAAAAGTTCGGGGGGCCGTTGCGCCCCCCGCGCGTTCGACTGGAGTTCGCCCGGCCTTCTACTTCAGCCGGTACTTGTTATGGCAGGCGCCGCAGCTTTTGCCGAGATCGCCGAAATCGGCCGCCACCACCTTCATGTCGCCGCCCTTGGCCGAGGCTTCGAGCTTGGCCGCCGCCGCCGCCGCATCGTTGTCCAGCTTCTGGAAGTCGCCGAGGTTCCCCCAGATGTCCGGCGATGCCTTGGTGTCGCCCTTGTCCGAGCCGGGGACGAAGTGCACCGCCGCCGCCTTGAGGTTGGACGCCACCTTGGCCGCCTCCGGCGCCACCGCCGTCGCCGGCCCGTTGGCGTCGACCGCCGCCTTGATCGCCTTCATCGAGTCGCCATTCGACTTCATCAGCGCCTTGCGCTGCGAAATCGGATCGGATTGCGCCATCGACAGGCTGATACCGACGCCGCCAACGATCGCCACCGTCGCAACGGCCAACACGGCCTGCTTCAACCAGATGTTCATAAAGGTCCCTCTCACCGCTGTTTATTGACTTGTCCGCCGGACCTTGCCTTGGGCGGGCGGCGGCGGACAAGTCAATCCACTGTGATGGACGGCAACCGGCCCAGGATTATTCCCGGACCGCCGCGCCGGAGGATTATTTTGCGGGGCCCATTCGGCACATCTGTTTTGCTGCGCTGCAAGCTGGTGCCCGGTCGGGGCGAGGCGATGGTGACGCCGGGCTCCGCGCTACGGGCGATCGCGGCGACGCAGGGCTTTCTGCGCGCGATGACTGGCGCTATTCGCGTCGGCGTGCGGCTACGACGAGGCGAAGGGCATCAAGGATCCGCGCATCTGGACGGCCCAGTGCGACCGCGAGATGTGGCGCCTGCTGCAGCGATGAGGCGGTAGCGCTCGGCGCTAGCTGGACTTGTCGGCCAGGGCTCGCACGAGCTGGTTGAGGGCTTCCTGGTGGCGCTCGTTCTTGATCATGCCGAAGCTGCGCATGACCTCCAGGCAGATGCGGTCGCGCGACGGTCCCGGTAGCTCGCGCACGTCGCCAAGCCCCTGGTAGAAGAAGTCGACCGGCACGCCGAGCGCCTCGCTCATTTGGAACAGGCGACCGGAGGAAATCCGGCTGTGGCCGCGCTCGTACTTGTTCACTTGCTGCAATGTAACGCCGAGCAACTGGGCAAGCTGGCTTTGCGACAGGCCCAGCATGATGCGCCGCATCCGCACCAGCGAGCCCACGTGGCGCTCGATCTGGATGATTCGCGCGGCGCGCTGGTAGCGCCGACCGCCGGCTTCCGACGGCGGCGGCTTCTGCGCCGATGCGTCCGGGGCGGGGCCCGGCTGAGGGTCGGTCGGTTTCGGCGTCATCGATCGGTCAAGGCCTTCATCCGAAGTGAACAAGCCCGCCTCTAACCGCCGAGGGCCGGGCAGGTTGCAGGCGGTTTATGCACCGCGCATGCCAGCGAAATGTAAATTGGCCCCAAAGCAAGAAATCATGAAAGAGCTACAAACGACTACCGTGGTAGTCAGCGTTAATTACAGTATATAGATTAATCATATTTGCATATACTGGGCAGACATTGGTATTTAAGATCATTTATGGTGCCCTACGCTAATGTTTATCATAGTAGTATTTACAGTATTTTTGAAAAACCGGCTGCTGAATTGTGAATGTTTAGTCCAGACTTCCAGGTTGCCTGAAGCAGTTGCACAAGATGGCTGACGACCTTGCTGAGGGAGGCACGCGAGTCGCTGGCCCAGAGCCTTCACTGTAAGCTTGGCTTTACGGTCTAGGCGAAGGGTTTAACAGGGCCGACTTTAACAAACCTATCCGTTGATTGGCCTTTCGGCGGCGGCGACGTCTCGCTGGCACGGAGGGTGGCAGGCGAGAGGGGGATATTGTAGTTCAATCCTCTATCGCGGTGTTTAAAACGGTAATGAAACCCGATTAATAAACGTTACCGTGGCGCCCGCGCGAATTGATCCGGCAACTATGTGATTTTATTGTGATAATTTTTCAGTTGATCGTTTTGTTCACTTAACGTATGAGTTGATTTGTTCGCATGTAGTGGACATCGCACCTAGGGGCCGGCTTATAGGTGCGTTTATGGGCCGCCCAGTCGCCGGTGTTAGGGCATGCCCCGCAGTGATAGGAGATCACGCGCAATGATTCTCGCCGGGAATTACCCGAATTACATCCGCTGTGCCGACGACCGCGTCGCGCTCGCGTTGCGTGCGCCGCGCGCGTTGGGCATGCCAGAATGCCGCAATGCCCGGCCTTTTTGGGAAACCGGGAACGCGCCATTGGCTTGCGCGGTTGACCGCGCCGCCGGGCAATGACGCGCGAAGTTTACCGCGCATAAACAAATTAGTGGGCTTTTAGGGCTGTCGTCCGAAGCCGACGCAGCCCCCGCGAGGAAATCCCGATGGGCGATTGGAAAGAAATTCTCAGAACATCCCTCTACCAGACTTGGCGTCGGCGCTGGTATGCGGTGGGGATCGCCTGGGCGGTTTGTGTCGCCGGCTGGATCGCCGTCGCGGCGATCCCGAATTCCTACCAGTCGCGCACCCGCGTCTATGTCGACACCGAAACGATGCTGTCGCCCTTGCTGCGCGGCATGGCGGTCGAAACGAACATCACGAAGCAGGTCGAGGTCGTGCAGCGGACGCTGCTCGCGCGCCCGAACATCGAGAAGGTGCTGCGCTCCACCGATATGGACGTGAAAGCGCCGACGCCGTCCGCGCGCGAAGCGCTGATCGAGATGATCGAATCCAAGGTGAAGATCCGGCCCGAGGCGGCGCGCAATCTCTTCACGATCGAATACGCCGACCGGAATCCGGAGCTGGCCCGCAACGTGCTGCAGGCCTTTCTGACGATCTTCATCGAAAGCAATGTCGGCTCGCAGCGCAAGGACATGGAGAAGGCGCAGGCGTTCATTACCGGCCAGGTCGCGATCTACGAGCGCCAGTTGCGCGAGTCCGAGGCGCGGGTGGCGCAATTCCGCGAGCAGCATCGCGACATGCTGCCGGCCGCGCTGGGCGGCGAGGGAAGCTTCATCGCGAACCTGGCGCGCGCCCGCGAGTTGCAGGCCTCCGCCAAGCGCGAGCTCGATGACGCGACGGCGCGACGCGCGGCGACGGCGCGCCAGCTTGCCGCGGTGCCTCGCGTGCTCGAGGTGACGCAGAAGGGCTGGGCGGCTCCCGGTCGGCCGGCCATCCTGAACATGAACGCGCGGATCGCGGAAGCTGAAAGCAAGCTCTCGGAAATGATGGTCCGCTATACCGACAAGCATCCCGATGTCGTCGAGCAGAAGCGCATCCTCGATCAGCTGCAGAAGCAACGCAAGGACGCCGGCGAGAGCGACGGTACGAACGAAAGCCTGACGGAGCGCGTCTCGAACCCGGTCTACGAGCAGCTCCAGATCAAGTTCGCCGATGCCGAAACCGCGGTCGAGATGATGCAGCGCCGGTTCAACGACCAGAAGCGCGAAGTCGAGCGGTTGGAAGCGATGAGCCAGTCGACGCCCAAGATCGAGGCGGACTACAACGACCTGACGCGCGAATACGGCATGCTCAAGAAGAACTATGCCGAGCTGCTGGAACGCCGCGAATCGGCCCGGCTGTCGCAGGAAGTCGACACAAAGGCCGACAAGGTCGAGTTCCGCGTGATCGAGCCGCCGATCATGCCGATCACGCCAGCCTATCCGAACCGCTCGCTGCTGGCCGCCGGCGTTTTCATCGCGTCGATCGGCGCGGGGATATTCGTCGCCTACGGCCTGGCGCAGTTCGATGACAGCTTCGCCGGCGCGCGCGACCTGCGCAACGCGCTGCCCTACCCGGTGATCGGCACGGTGTCGCTGGTGACCTCGCCCGAGAGCCTGCGCGCCAAGCGCCGCGGCATGATCACCTTCGCGACGGCCTGTTGCATGCTCGTTCTCGCGTTTGGGGGCGTGTCGACGGCGATCGTCACGGGAATAGGTACGGCGCAAATGGCGCAGTATCGACAAATGCTGCCGATCAAGTTCTAAGGCCGGCAACGCTTGACCGCCGACATCAACGAAAATGAACCCAAGCCGCGGTGTGACGAAATGATGCAACGAGACCTGATTTCCCGCGCCATGGAACCAGCCCGCGCCGACGACCGGCCCGACCTGGTGGAACGAGCGGCGCAGCAGGCGGCAGAAGGACAGGCCGGCGCGAAGCGCGCGGTGATCCACGAACTCTGGGCCGACCAGCCGATCGACGGCGCCGCGCCGGCGGCAGCCGCCGCCGCTGCCACGGCCGCCGCGGCACGACCGGCCATGGCGGCCGCGCCGTCATCCAAGACCTCGCGCGGTGGAAACCTGCAGTCGATCGACTGGGGCAAGCTTCGGCTGGGCGGCTTGATCGTGCCGAACGCCGAGCCGACCCGCGTGACCGAGGAATTCCGCATCATCAAGCGCCCGCTGATCGCGCTGGCCGGCGACCGGTCGAGCGAGCGCGCGCCGCGCAGCAACATCATCATGGTGTCGAGCTCGAAGCCCCGCGAGGGCAAGACCTACGTGGCGATCAACCTGGCGATGAGCCTGGCGTCCGAGCGCGACATGAACGTGCTGCTGATCGACGCGGACTGCCATCACCCCTCGATCCCCGACCGGCTCGGCATCAAGGCCGAACGCGGCTTGCTCGACGTCTTGCAGGATCGCCAGCTCGACCTCGGCGACGTCCTGATTCGCACGGATTGCCCGAATCTCACGGTCCTTCCATCCGGCAAGCGCGTGCCGGAGACCACGGAAATCCTCGCCAGCCAGCGCATGGCCGATCTGATGAACGAGATTTCCCAGCGGTATCGCGACCGGATCGTCGTGATCGACACGCCCCCCATCCTGTCCACCAGCGAGGCCAGCGTGTTGGCGCGCCAGGTGGGGCAGGTCGTCTTCGTCGTCGAGGCCCATTCCACCGGGGCTTCGGTGGTCCAGGAAGGCGTCAGCCTGATCAGCGTCTGCCCCCATATCTCCGTCGTGCTGAACAAGCGCGAAGTGGGCACCGACGACGGCACGTTCGGGGGCTACAACTACTACGGCTGAGGGGCGCAGCCTCAAGCGCGCCAGGCACGACCATGGCAATTTTGCCACGGCCGGCTGCGGGAAGGGCACAGATGCGGATCAACGCCCTTTTTGCTTTTGCGGAACCTTTGATTATCAAATAGATACAAGGCAGCTTCTGGGCATTCCAGGGAGCCGCTACGTTTGTCTCTTAGTAATTTGGGTGTTACAAGAGATTCCATGGGACTTGGTTTCGCGACCTCTCCCGACCCAGGCTGTCGCACGCGGCATCGCCGGTCTGAACAACGCTGGCGAGCACACACATGCGGCACCCGTGTCGACGGTGGCGGACCGCCGGACTCCGTGTGGAGCGTCCGGTGGCGTCGCGCGGCCTTTTTGGGACCCCTCCTTCAGGGAGCGATCCTGTTCGCCGGCATGGGCGTGGCAATTGCGCCAGCGATGGCGCAACGCCCGGACGCAGCTTCCGTCCAGCCGACAATCACGACGACGCAGGGATTGAGCGCGACCACGCCGAGCGCCGTCCTGGCGTCGCCGATCAACGGGCTCGTCGTGGGACCTGCGGCCGTGATCCGCCCGCAATTCCTGTTCGACCCGCGTATCGGCGTCTCGCAGTCGTTCACCGACAACGCCAACGGCGGTCCGCCTTTCCTGCGTCGGATGGACACGTACACGACGGCGGAGCCGGGGGCGCTGCTCGATTTCACCAGCGCGCATCATCGCTTCATCGCCGACTACACGCTCACCAAGCGCTGGTACTACGACAACGAGGATCTCAATACCCTGCAGCAGTCCTTGGCCACGTTCAGCCAGTCGGAGCTGGTGGACGGACTGTTCTTCGTCGACACGCAGGTGGCGTTGCAGGACGGCACGCTTAACGAGCTGGGGAGCGTGTCGGCGGACCCGACGGTGCAGTTCAAGAACAACAGCACGACCGTGCTGACCGCGAGCGGGTCGCCGTATTTTCGCTACAGCCTCGAGAACCTGGCGAATTTCGAGACGCGGTATCGCTATGGCCGGTCGGCTTCGCTGGACGGCGGGACGCAGAATTCGGAGACGCATCAGTTCACCCAGAACATCGCGTCGGGCTCGGAATTCCAGACGTTCATCTGGGGCGCGACGTTCGACCACGGCAAGACCGACTTTTCGGGCCAGGCGGCGATCGGTCCCACCGGCGACCGGACGATGCAGAACTATCTGGGCGTGTTCAGCGCCGAGGTCCCCGTCAATCGCGAGTTTTCCCTCGCGGCCTCCGCCGGCTACGAGCGCATCGAGGACGCAACGCTCGATGACCAACCGGACGGGCCGATCTGGTCGGTGGGTTTCCGCTATCGCCCAGGTCCGCGCACGACATTGCAGCTCGCCTATGGCGACCGCTACGACCGCCGCCGCGTGTCGGGCGGGTTCTCGTACTTGATCTCCCCGCGCTCGTCCTTCGAGTTCAGCTACGGAACCAATGTGCGCTCCACGACGCCGACGAGCAGCAACTCCGTTGCCTTCCTCGCGCCCGACGGGTTCGGCAACCTGGTCGACGTTCGAACCGGGCAGGGACTTTCCTTCAGCGATTCGATCTTCGGGCTTACCTCGGCGTCATTCATTGTGGACCGTTTCGAATCGCGGCTGACCTTGGGCCACGACAACGCCACCTCGACCATCTCGGCCTACCGCGAATCGCGCACGGGCAGCAACAGCCAATCCGATCAGACGTCTTATGGCGCCACCTATGGCTACACCCGGTCGCTCAGCGCCTATCTGCGCATGGGATTCAACATCGGCGCGGCGTTCACCAAGACGGACAGCAATCCCGAGCGCGAGGACCTGACGATCACCGGCGGCGGGTCGCTCGACTACAGCTTCAGCGACTCGCTCACCGGGACGCTCGGCTACAGGTACTTCGACCGCGACTCCAATTCGTCCGGCAACAATCTGCGCGAGAACCTGATCACCGCCGGCATCAGGAAGGCGTTCTGATGTCGCGGCAAGTGCCGGTCCTCCACGTGCCGGCCGCGACGCGTTAGGCCGCATGCCATGTACGCGAAACATTTCGGATTCACGGCCGACCCGTTCCAGCTGACGGCCGACCAGAAGCTGTTCTATCGCAGCAGCGGCCACGGCAAGGCGCTGGCCTATCTGAGCTACGGCATTTCGCAGGGCGAGGGCTTCATCGTCGTGACCGGCGAGGTGGGCGCCGGCAAGACGACGATCATCCAGTATCTGCTGGACCACCTCGACCGCGACAAATACGTCGCCGCCCAGATCGTCACCACCAGCCTGCGCGGCGACGACATGATCCAGGCGATCGCGACATCGTTCGGCCTGACGGTGACGAACTGGCAGAAGGCCGCGGTGCTGCGTCAGCTCGAGCAGTTCCTCATCGAAACGCGCCGCCGCGGCAAGCGGTCGGTGCTGGTGGTCGACGAGTGCCAGAACCTGAGTTTCGAGGCGGTCGAAGAGCTGCGCATGCTGTCGAACTTCCAGCTCGACAACCGGCCGCTGCTGCAAAGCTTCCTGGTCGGCCAGCCGCAGTTCCGCCACATCCTTTCCAGCCCGGACCTCGAGCAGCTCCGCCAGCGCGTGACGGCATCCTGCCATCTTGGGCCGATGACCGAGGCGGAAACCAAGGAGTACATCGAGCATCGCCTGCGGTCGGTCGGCTGGAATGGCAAGCCGTCCTTCTCGCCCGATGCGCATGCCGCGATTTTCCACGACACCGATGGCGTTCCGCGCCGGATCAACCGCTTGTGCAGTCGCGTGCTGCTGGCTTGCTGCCTTGACCAGTTGACCGCCGTGGACGGCAAGCTGGTGACCCAGACGGCCCAGGATCTGGCGCGCGAACTTGGGGTGCCGGCCGAAAGCCATGGGACGCCCCCCGCACCGCCGACCCCGTCCCCGCTACCGGCGACGAACGTCCCGCCAGCGGCTTCCGCGCCGGCAGGGGCGGCGGCCCCGGCACCAGGCGTGGCCCGTTCGACGACCGCCCCGGCCGCCGCGAACGGCGTCGACCACGCGCCCGAGGTCAACGGCACCCGGGTCGCGCAGCGCCTCGCGCAAGTCGAAGATCGTTTGGAACGTATCGAGAACATCGCCGAGCGCCTCCACGTCGCGTCGAAGGCCTTGGCGGAGAAGTTGCGCTCCGGCACCGCCTGAAAGGCATCGCACCGCCCCTGCGCCTCTCCGGATGCTGTCAGGAACGCTTTACAGCCGGATGGCCTGTTCGTTTACATTTCCTCCATCAGCCGCGGCGCTGATTCTGCCTAATCAATTGATCTTGCTGCAGTTTAGGCGGTGGCACATGGGTTGCAGTCCTTACGCCCGACCGCCCGGCACGGAGCTGGGCGTTGATGTGGGTCCAAGGGAGATGACGATGTCGATGAAGATGAAGCTGCTGGCCGCCGTTGCGGTGTTGGGTGGGATCGCCGGGATGGCTGCCGATGCGTCGGCCTCCACGTCCTTCCTGCTGGGCACGCCGGGCGTGTCGCAGACGCTGGGCTCGGGCTGGGGCACGCTGAGCGGCCAGCTCGATGCGACGTTCTCGATCAACAATCCGCAGAGCGGGTTGGCGTTTTCGCTGAATCCGGGCGAGATTTCGCTGTCGTACGGGTTCGGCAACGTGACGCTGAACGAACAGGACATCAGCAGTGACGAAACCAACAACCTGTTCGTCACCTACACCTTCAACTTCGACCTGCCGACCAACCAGAACGTGCAGGTTTCGACCACGGGCGTCGCGACCGTCGGCCCGGTCAGCGATGCCGGGACGGACCTCGTTATCGACTTCAGCCCCGTGCAGGTTAACTTCGGCGTCGGCGGCAGCTTCTTCGTCAGCGTCGCGGACATGAGCTTCAACACGAACCAGGCCGGCCGCAACTTCCAGCCTGGGACGTTCTCGGTGCAGCTCATCTCCGACTCGCAGAACGTGCCGGAGCCGATGACCCTCGGCCTGCTGGGCGCCGGCCTGCTGGGCATGGGCATCGCGGCTCGTCGTCGCCGCTCGTAACTCTCTTCAAGACCGCGCACGTAGCGCTCGTTAGAGTCGGGCGGGTCCCTCCGGGGCCCGCCCGATCTCTTTTTGGGACTTCCCAAAATTCCTCGTCATTCCAATAGCGTGGAGTCTGCCAGGGGTAAAATACCTGTTTTGAAAATTGGACAGCCGCGCTATACGCCACAAGGTTGAATTGGCGACAAGGCCGAGTAACTCATTGAAAATACTCAGATCCTGCGACTGGCACGCTGCTTGCTCTCTATGATCCGACTTCCCGCGTGACAGGGTGTCCCGCGGCATGAGGGGAAAGTGGAGAGGCAGATGACGTTCAACAAGAAACTCCTTGGCCTGGCGGTCGGCACGACGCTGGGACTGGGCTTCGCGGCCGGCGCGGACGCCGCGACGACGTTCAGGCTCGGTTCGCCCGGCGTGTCGATGAGCGTCGGCAACGGCTATGGCGACGGCTCCGGCCAGCTCGACGTCGAGTTCAACCACAATTCGAACAACAACCTGCAGTTTTCGCTGAATCCAGGCAACACCCGGAACATCGATCTCGGCTCCATTCGTCTCGAGGAAGATGACATCTCGAGCTCCGAGACCGACGGCCTGGGCATCACCTATACGTTCCATCTGGTGCTGCCGGACGACATCGACACGGCCCTCATCGCCGTGGTCGGGACCGTGCTGGGCGCCGTTGATGACCCGGGTGCAGGCGGCGGCGCGAACGACTACACGATCAACTTCTCGGCCATCACCGTCGACTTTGGCAACGGTGGGCAGTACCGGATCGACATCAACGATATCGCCTTCAACGATACCGAGACGCAGGACGTGAACGGCACCATCACGCTCCTGTCCGACTCGCGCCCGACCAGCAGCGTCCCCGAGCCGATGACGCTCGGCCTCCTGGGCGCCGGGCTGCTCGGCCTGGGCGCGGCGGCCCGGCGCCGCCGGTCGTAGCCTCCAACTACAGCGCGTCAGGCGCTCGAACGATCGGGCGGGCCTGCAAGGGTCCGCCCGAACCGTTTTGCGGCCACGCCGTCCTGCGCGATGAAGGGGCGGAGAGGGGCAACAGGCCGGCGTCCAGGGCGAGGTAGGTCCGCGCGCTTCGCGCCGTCGCCGAGCCCGAGGCGAACGTGCCGCTGCTGTTACAGCCCTGGAGCTATTCGACCCATCGGCAGGTAGCGGGGCATGTTCAAGGCTAGCTGGTCAGACCGGCGATCGGCAGGAAATCCACCGGTTGGCCCGGGATGACCCGGGTCGTTGGCTCGTCGAGTACCACAAAGCCCTGGGTTTGCGCGGCGGCGGCCAGCATCGCGGCACCCTGCTTGTCCAGCAACCGGACGCGGGTAACCCCTCCTTCCGGCGCGGCCAGTTCGCCGAACAGAAATTCCCGGCGGCCGGGTTTCTTCTCGAACGCGAAGTCGGCCGCCAGGCGAAGGCTTGGCGCTGGCCCTTCGATCGCGCCGGACAGGCGCGATACAACCGTCCGGCCAAGGGCGACAAAGGCAACCAGCGCCGCAACGGGATTTCCCGGCAATGACAGGATCGGGCAGGCATCGATATCGCCGATGCCGATCGGCTTGCCCGGCTTCATGGCGATCCGCCAGAGGTCGAGCGTTCCGCGGCGCTTGATGACCGCTGTCAGGTGATCCTCGCTGCCCACGGACATGCCGCCAGACGTCAGGATGAGATCGTGATCGCCGGCGGCGGTCCGCAGCGCGCCTTCGATGTCGCGCGGGCTGTCCGACAGGATTCCCTTGTCCGTCACGACGCAACCCAGGCCCGACAGCAGTCCGTTCAAAAGCAGGCGGTTGGCGTCCCAGATCTCTCCCGGCTGGAGATCGGTCCCGGGCTCGCGAACCTCGTCTCCTGTCGAGAACAGCGCAACCTTGAGGCAGGCGAACACGCTGACCCGGCTATATCCGATCGCTGCCGCCAGCGCGATGTCCTGCGGTCGCAGACGAATTCCCGCGCGCAGCGCGATTTGTCCCGCCGCTACGTCGCTGGCGCGGCGACGCAGGTGGTTCTTGAACCCGTCGAGGGGCGGCAGCAGAACGGCGCCGTCACGGGACCTGCAGTATTCCTGCATCAAGACGAAGTCGGCCCCGGACGGCAGCGGCGCGCCCGTCAGGATTTGAGCCGCTGCGCCGGGACCAATCGGCGTGTTCAATGGATGGCCGGCGGCGGCACGGCCAATGACGCGCAGCCGGACCGGTGTCGTTGGAGAAAGATCCGCCCGGCGAACCGCGTAGCCGTCCACCGCGGCGCAATCGTGGGGCGGAACGTCGATCCTGGAAGCCAGGTCCTGCGCGAGGATTCGATTGCCCGCGGAGGCTAGCGGCACCTCCTCCGGCTCGACGATACGCGCGACCTGCTGGCCAACCAGGATCCGGGCGTCCGCGAGGGTGGCAAGCGCCGGAGCTCCCGGCAACTCTGTCTTCGTCTCCGCGATTGCCATGTCCCACCATCGCCTGGCCGATATACCCCACGGAATATAGCGGGGCCGCGACGGCTTCGAAAGCCGCCAGGGTTGACGTATCGTTATATCCAGTCGAATATTACGCTTGCGGATGGAACAAGCACGTGGAGGAGACACATGGATACGGTCGCTTTGGACAGCCGGCTGAGCAAGCCGGCGACGGCATTCCTCTCGCAGCACCGCAAGCTTTTGATCAACGGCAAATGGGTCGGCGCGGCCTCGGGCAAGACCTTCTCGGTCTACAATCCCGCGACCGGCACCGTGCTGGCCCAGGTGGCCGAGGCCGACAAGGAGGATGTCGACCGCGCGGTCGCCGCGGCGCGCAAGGCCTTCGACGACGGCCCGTGGCGCCGGATGACCGGCTCGCAGCGCGCCCGGCTGCTGTGGAAGCTGGCCGATCTGGTCGAGCGGCGCCTGGACGCGTTCGCCGAGATCGAGTCGATCGACAACGGCAAGCCGATGGCGGTGGCGCGCGTCGCCGACGTGCCGCTGACCGTCGATATGTTCCGCTACATGGGCGGATGGGCCACCAAGATGACCGGCTCGACCATCCCCTGGTCGGTGCCGAACGAGTTCCTGTCCTACACCCTGCGCGAGCCGGTGGGCGTGGTCGGCCAGATCATTCCCTGGAACTTCCCGCTGCTGATGGCGGCGTGGAAGCTGGGCCCGGCACTGGCGGCGGGCTGCACCGTGGTCTTGAAGGTGGCCGAGCAGACGCCGCTGTCGGCCCTACTGCTGGGCGAGTGCATCCAGGAAGCGGGCTTCCCGGAGGGCGTGGTCAACATCCTGGCGGGCTACGGCGAGACCGCCGGCGCCGCGCTGGCCGCGCATGACGATGTCGACAAGGTGGCCTTCACCGGGTCGACCGAAGTCGGCAAGCTGATCGTCAAGGCGGCGGCCGGCAACCTGAAGAAGGTGTCGCTCGAGCTCGGCGGCAAGTCGCCGTCGATCATCTTCGGCGACGCAGATGTCGAGGCGGCCATCCCGGGCGCCGCCAGCGCGATTTTCTTCAACCATGGCCAGTGTTGCTGCGCCGGCTCGCGGCTCTACGCGCACAAGAAGGTGTTCGACCAGGTGCTCGAGGGCGTGGCGGCGGAAGCCAAGAAGATCAAGGTCGGCCCGGGCCTCGACCCGTCCACCGGCATGGGCCCGCTGGTGTCCGAGGAGCAGTACGCGCGCGTCACGGGCTATATCGAGTCGGGCTTGAAGGAGGGCGCCAAGGCGGTCACGGGTGGCATGCCGAAGGGCCGCAACGGCGGCTACTTCGTCGAGCCAACAGTGCTGACCAACACCAAGCCTACGATGAAGGTGGTGCGCGAGGAGATCTTCGGACCGGTGGTTTGCGCCGAGGCGTTCGACGACGCGGACCTGGAGAAGGTCGCCCGGCAGGCCAATAACACGGTGTACGGCCTGGCCGCCAGCGTGTGGACCAAGGACATCAGCAAGGCGCACAAGCTGGCGGCGATGATCCGCTCGGGCACGGTATGGATCAATTGCCACAACGTGTTCGACGCCTCGCTGCCGTTCGGCGGCTTCAAGCAGTCGGGCTGGGGCCGCGAGATGGGCGGCGAGGTGCTGAACAACTATCTGGAGACCAAGGCCGTCACGGCGAAGCTATAGGAGTTCCCACCACTCGGGATGCGGGGTCGCGCGCCCCGCATCCCGGCTTTTTTGCGATGGCTCGGTTCCGGTTCGCGAAAGCCCGGGTCGCATAGGTTTTGGTCCCGGCGCGTGCGTCTTCGGGCGACTGCCGCGAGGCAAGCAGGCCCGGCATGCGAAGTTCGGCTTTCCGTACCGCGCTATATTCCATAGAATATAACGACACAACCCCGATGGAGGAAACCGATGGCTGTGGCAATGGCGGTGCAGAAGCCCGCGCTAGGCCCCGACGCGGACAAGTTCGTGGCGAAGCAGCACAAGATGCTGATCAACGGCAAGTGGGGCGCGGCCAAGAGCGGCAAGACTCTGGCCGTGGAGGATCCGGCGACACTGGAGGAGATCGCGAAGGTCCCGGCGGGCGACAAGGCGGACATCGACCTGGCGGTCGCGGCGGCGCGCGCGGCCTTCGAGACCGGCCCCTGGTCGCGCCTGTCGCCGATCGAGCGCGCGAAGATCGTCTGGCGTCTCGGCGACCTTTTGGAGAAGCATGCCGACGAGTTCGCGCAGCTCGAGGCGCTGGACAACGGCAAGCCCGTCACCAACGCGCGCCGCGACGACGTGCAGGGCTCGGTCGAGATGTTCCGCTACATGTCGGGCTGGGCCACGCGAATGAACGGCGAGACGATCCAAGTCTCGAGCCCCGGCAACTGGCATGCCTATACACTCCGCGAGCCGGTGGGCGTGGTCGGCCAGATCATCCCCTGGAACTTCCCGCTGATGATGGCGGCCTGGAAGCTGGCGCCGGCGCTGGCCTCGGGCTGCACCATCGTCTTGAAGCCGGCCGAGCAGACGCCGCTGTCGGCGCTGCGGATCGGCGAGTTGATCCAGGAGGTCGGCATCCCCGACGGCGTGGTCAACATCGTCACCGGCTTCGGCGAGACCGCCGGCGCGGCCCTGGCCGAGCATCCCGACGTCGACAAGGTGGCCTTCACCGGGTCGACCGAGGTCGGCAAGCTGATCGTCAAGGCGGCGGCCGGCAATCTGAAGCGGGTGTCGCTGGAACTCGGCGGCAAATCGCCGGCAATCGTCTTCCCCGACGCGGACCTGGAGCGGGCGATCGCCGGCACCGCCAGCGCCATCTTCTACAACCAGGGCCAGTGCTGCACGGCCGGGTCGCGGCTGTTCGCCCACAAGTCGGTCTACGACAAGGTGGTCGCGGGCATCGCGGCGGAGGCCGGCAAGCTCAAGATCGGCCATGGCCTCGATCCCAGCGTCAACCTGGGGCCGCTGGTGTCGAAGGAGCAGCACGACCGCGTGACCGGCTTCATCGAGGCGGGACGCAAGGAAGGCGCCAAGGTCGTTGTGGGCGGCAAGGTGGCGGGCAACCGCGGCTACTTCGTCGAGCCGACGGTGCTGGCCAACACCAACCGCAACATGAAGGTCGTGCGCGAGGAGATCTTCGGGCCGGTGGTGTGCGTCCAGTCGTTCGACGACGACAGCCTGGACGCCGTGGCCAAGTTCGCCAACGACACCGAGTACGGGCTGCAAGCGAGCGTGTGGACGCAGAACTTGCGTGTCGCCCACATGATGGCGCGCAAGATCAAGGCCGGCACGATCTGCATCAACAATCACAACTACGGCGACCCGGCCTGGCCCTTCGGCGGCTACAAGCAGTCGGGCTGGGGCCGCGAGATGGGCAAGGAAGTGATGGAGCACTACACCGAGACCAAGGCCGTCGCCGCACGGCTATAGCGACCATCCGGTTCGCGGTCGGCACGCCTGCCCGCGAGACGGCCCTTGGGACGCCTGGCGCGTGTCGTCGGCGCTCCCAAGGGTTTCCCCGGCGCCTCGATGCGCGGTTCGGGTCGAAGAATTCGCGGACGCCGATGAATAATATCCGAGTCGGTCGCTTTTCTCGCTTATTGCCGAAATCTTAAGAACGATTCATTAGTTCTTGCGATGGACGCCCGTGGCCCGCTTTCGCCCGGCGGCCGGCGACGCAAGCTGAGAGTTTCATGGCCGCCATCCGATTCCTGCTGAACGGGCAGTGGTGCAGCGAGGACAGCGTCCCGCCCACCATGACGGTGCTCGACTATCTCCGCACCGTCCGCCGCCTGACCGGCACCAAGGAGGGCTGCGCCGAGGGCGATTGCGGGGCCTGCACGATCATGGTCGGGCGGCGCGAGGAAGGCCGGCTGCGCTACGACGCCGTCAATTCCTGCCTGATGCTGGTGCCGCAGCTCGAAGCGACGGCGGTGGTGACGGTCGAAGGGCTGACGGCGCCGGACGGCACGCTGCATCCCGTGCAGCACGCGCTGCTGGAAGCCGACGCGACGCAATGCGGCTTCTGCACGCCCGGCTTCGCCATGTCCATGGCCGCGTTCCAGCACGGCGGCGAGCCCGCGCGCGACGAGCTGGTCCACGAGGCGCTGGCGGGCAATCTGTGCCGTTGCACCGGCTATCGGCCGATCGTGGATGCCTGCCGCCGCCTGTCGGGCGGCGCGCTCGACCATCTGGCGGAGCGGGCGCGCGCGGAGTTCGACGGGCTGGCCGGGCTGTCGCCCATTCCCGAGTACCGCCGGGGGGAGCAGTGTTTCTATTTCCCGCGCACGCTGCCGGAGCTGGCGCGGCTGGTGAAGCGGCACCCCGAGGCGAAGCTGTGGGCGGGCGGCACCGATCTCGGCCTGGTCGTGGCCAAGGAGCGCCGCTGGACGCCCGAGCTGATCGCGACCTCCCTCGTGCCCGAGCTGAAGCGGATCACCGTCGGGCCGGATTGGATCGAGTTCGGGGCCGCGGTCACCTACAGCGAGGCGCTGCCCTATTTCGACGTATCGTTTCCGGCGCTGGGCGCGCTGGTGCGCCGGCTGGGATCGCGCCAGATCCGCAATCTGGGCACGCTGGCCGGGAACCTGGCGACGGCGTCGCCGATCGGCGACACGCTGCCGGCCCTGCTGGCGCTCGATGCCACGGTCGTGGTGCGCTCCATCGCCGGCGCGCGGCCGCGCGCGGTCGACAAGTTTCTCACCGGCTATCGCCGCACGTCGCTGGCGCCCGGCGAGTTCATCGAATCCGTCCGGCTGCCGCGCCTGGTCCAGCCGCAGCAATTCCACGCGTTCAAGCTGTCGAAGCGCTTCGACCAGGACATTGCCGCGGTCGCCGCCGCGTTCCGCATCGGACTGGCCGACGGCGTCGTGCGGGATTTCCGGGCGGCGTTCGGCGGCATGGGCCCGATGGCGAAACGCGCGATGGCGGTCGAGGCGGCGGTGATCGGCCGGCCGTGGACGTCGTCGATCCTGGCCGACTTGGACGCGGCGCTGGCGCGCGACTTCGCGCCGATGGACGACCATCGCGGCAGCGCGGCCTATCGCCGGCGCGCCGCGGCCAATCTGCTGCGCCGCCTGCAGATCGAGACGGCCGGGTCGAATGCACCCGGCGCCGCGCCGCTGCGGCTGGAAGCGCTGTGAGCGACCTCGCCCTCAGCGCCATAAGAGGTGGCGTGCACAGCCCGGCGCGCCACGACAGCGCCTTAGGCCATGTGACGGGTCGCGCGCTGTTCATCGACGACGTCGCCGCTCCCCCCGGCACGCTGCACGCGGCCCTGGTGCTGAGCCCGCATGCCCATGCGCGCATCAAGCGCATCGACGCGGGGCGCGCGCTGGCGGCGCCGGGCGTGGCCGCGGTGGTGACGGCCGAGGACGTGCCCGGCCGCAACGACATCGCCCCGATCCTGAAGGGCGAGCCCGCCCTTGCCGCCGGGGTTGCCGAGTATGTCGGGCATCCGGTGGCCGCCGTGGCGGCCGACACGTTCGATCGTGCCCTGGCGGCGGCGGCGCTGGTGGATGTCGCGTACGAGCCGCTGCCGGCGATCCTGCGCCTGGAGGAGGCGATCGCCGTGGGCGCGCTGGTGTCGCCCGCCCAGGCGATCGAGCGCGGCGAGGTGGCGATCGCGCTGGGCTATGCGCCGATGCGCCTGCAGGGCGAGGTGCGGTGCGGCGGCCAGGACCATTTCTACCTCGAGGGCCAGATCGCGCTCGCGGTCCCGGGCGAGGAGCGCGACATCACGGTGCTCAGCTCGACCCAGCATCCGACCGAGGTGCAGCACGGCGTCGCGCATCTGTTGGGGCTGCCGCTCAACGCCGTGACGGTCGAGGTGCGCCGCCTGGGCGGCGCGTTCGGCGGCAAGGAAAGCCAGGCGACCATCGTCGCGGGCGTCGCCGCGCTTCTGGCCTGGAAGACCCGCCGGCCGGTCAAGCTGCGGCTGCGGCGCGACGACGACATGCTCGCCACTGGCAAGCGCCATCCGTTCCTGATCCGCTACGACGTCGGCTTCGACGAGGACGGATCGCTGCTCGGCCTGGACATGCTGCTGGCCGCCAATGCCGGCAACGTCGCCGACCTGTCGCCGGCGGTGCTGACCCGCGCGCTCTGCCATGCCGACAACTGCTATTACCTGGCGAACGTCCGGCTGCGCGGCCTGGCCTGCAAGACCAACACCGTGTCCAACACCGCGTTCCGCGGGTTTGGCGGGCCGCAGGGCATGTTTGCGATCGAGGCGGTGGTCGAGGCGGTTGCCCGGCACCTGCGCGTGCCGGCCGAATTGGTGCGGCGACGGAACTTCTACGGCATCGGCCGCAACGACGTGACGCCCTACGGCATGACGGTCGAGGACAACATCATCGAGCGCGTGGTGGAGGAGCTGGAAGGCGGCGTCGACCTGCCGCGCTGGCGCGCCGAGGTCGAGACCTTCAACCGCGCGAGCCCGGTGATCAAGAAGGGCCTGGCGACGATGCCGGTCAAGTTCGGCATCTCGTTCAACCTGCCAACGCTCAACCAGGCCGGCGCGCTGGTGCATGTCTACACCGACGGCAGCGTGCACCTGAACCATGGCGGCACCGAGATGGGGCAGGGGCTGTTCGTCAAGGTGGCGCAGGTCGTGGCCGAGGCGTTCCAGATCGACCTGGAGCATGTGCGCGTGTCGGCCACCAGCACCGGCAAGGTGCCGAACACCTCGGCGACCGCCGCCTCGTCGGGCTCCGACCTCAACGGCATGGCGGCGCTCAACGCGGCCGAGCAGATCCGCGGCCGCATGGCCCAGGTGGCGGCAGCCCAATTCGCCGTGCCGGCGACCGAGATCGTCTTCTCCGACAACCGGGTCTTTGCCGGCAACAAGAGCCTGTCCTTCGCCGAGCTGGCCGGACTGTGCTGGCGCCGGCGCGTGTCGCTGTCGGCGACCGGCTACTACCGCACGCCCAAGATCAACTGGGACTTCAAGACGAACACCGGCCGGCCGTTCTACTATTTCAGCTATGGCGCGGCTGCCTGCGAGGTGGCGATCGACACGCTGACCGGCGAGCTGCGCGTGCTGCGCGCCGAGCTGGTGCAGGATTGCGGCCGGTCGCTCAATCCGGCGATCGACAAGGGGCAGGTGGAAGGGGCGTTCGTGCAGGGGATGGGCTGGCTGACGACGGAAGAGCTGTGGTGGGACGAGGATGGCAGGCTGCGGACGCACGGGCCGTCGACCTACAAGATCCCCGGCAGCCGCGACGTGCCGCCCGTGTTCAACGCGCGGCTGCTGTCCGATGCGCCCAACCGCGAGCAGACGATCTTCCGCTCCAAGGCGATCGGCGAACCGCCGCTGATGCTGGCGATCGCGGTGTGGTTGGCGATCCGCGACGCGGTGGCGAGCTTGGCCGACCATCGCCTGCTGCCCAAGTTGGACGCGCCGGCGACGCCCGAGCGCATTCTCGCCGCGGTCGACGACATCCGCGCGCGCTTCGCGGCGCTGCCTGCCGAGGCGCGGTGATGGCGGCCGTACGCGCGGCGATCGACGCGTTCCTCGATGCCCATTGGCAAGAGGAGATCGCCTTTCTGGCCGAGATGGTGAAGGTGCCCTCGGACAATCCGCCGGGCGACTGCCGTGCGCATGGCGGTCGCGCGGCGGCGCTGCTGGAGAAGCTGGGTTTCGCGGTCGAGCGCCATGTCGTGCCGGAGGCGACGGTCAAGGCGCACGGCATGATCTCGGCCACCAACCTGATCGTCCGCCACCGCTTCGGGCCGGGGCCGACCGTGGCGCTGAACGCGCATGGCGACGTGGTGCCGCCGGGCGGCGGCTGGACCGTCGATCCGTATGGCGCGGTCGTCAAGGACGGCTGGATGTACGGGCGCGGGGTCGCGGTGTCGAAGTCCGACTTCGCCACCTTCACCTACGCGCTGCTGGCGTTGAAAGCCTCGGGCGCGGCTCTGGGCGGGACGGTCGAGCTGCATTTCACCTATGACGAGGAGGTGGGCGGCGAGATCGGTCCGAAATGGCTGCTCGACCAGGGTCTCTCCAAGCCGGACTACGCCATCTCCGCCGGCTTTTCCTACGGCATCGTGACAGCGCACAACGGCTGCCTGCACCTCGAGGTGACGGTTACCGGCAAGTCGGCGCACGCGGCCTTTCCCGCCACCGGGCACGACGCGCTGGAAGCCGCGACGGCGATCATGGATGCGCTCTACAAGGCACGGAAGACGTTCGCGTCGATCCGCTCGGCGGTGCCGGGCATCGACCATCCCAGCCTGACGATCGGGCTGATCCAGGGCGGCATCAACACGAACGTGGTGCCGGACAACGTCGCCTTCCGCCTCGACCGCCGGATGATCCCGGAGGAGGATCCGGGCAAGGTCGAGCGGGAACTGATCGCGCTGATCCAACAGGCGGCAGTTGGCCGCGAGGGTATCGCCTGCGCGGTGCGCCGCATCCTGCTCGCCGAGCCCTTCAAGCCGGTCCCGGGCCAGGAGCGCCTGGTCGCCGCCATCGCCCACCACGCGAAGGACGTGCTGGGCGAAGCGGTGAAGCCGCACGGCGTGCCACTCTACACCGACGCGCGGCACTACAGCGCGGCCGGCATCCCGACCGTGCTCTACGGCGCCGGCCCGCGCTCGCCGCTGGAGGCGAACGCGCATCGCGCCGACGAGCGCCTGCCGCTCGACGACCTGCGCCGGGCGACCGGGATCGTGGCATTGGCCCTGGCCGACCTGCTGGAGGCGCGCTGACCTCGGTCTGGGTGCGGCGCATAGCGGACGCGTCAACGCATCTCCCGCGTCGCGCATCCAATTCCCGATCAATTCAATCTGCGGGCGATGTGCGCACCGTGTTGCTGTCCCTGCCACACTCTTGCCCGATCAATCGCGCCAGCGCCAATCGCGCGGGGTGGCGGCATTGCGGCGGTCGGGGCAACCCGCTACATACGAGAGGCGCGCGCATCGGGGGATGGGCGGGCCGTGGCGCGGGGCCGGCGGCCTTCAACAGGCTGAACTCATGCAGGATGTCCTGCACCTTCTCGTCGGCGGGCTGGCGACGGGCGCGATCTATGCGCTTGTCGCGGCAGGGCTGGTGCTGCAATTCCAGATGACCGGTGCCATCAACTTCGCCCAGGGCGAGTTCGCGATGGCGCCGGCATTCGTCATGCTGATGGCCGCCAATCTGGGATTGCCGGTCTGGGCGGCGATCGTCGCCGGCATGGCGATCGCGATGCTGCTGCTGGGCGTGTTCTTCAAGATGGCGCTGGTCGATCCCATCCGGCGCCACGGGCCGCTGCCGCTGACCCTCGCGACCCTGGCCGTCGGCCTGTTCCTGCACGAGGCGATCAAGGCGGTCTTCGGCGAGGCCGCCCGTCCGATGTTCACGCCCGCCTTCGCGCAGCAGCTCGATTTCGGCGGCATCAGCGTGCCGACCGAAGGGTTCGTGGTGATCGTCGTGGTGGGCGTCATGCTGGCCGTGCTGCTGTCGTTCCTCGACGATTCCCGCACGGGCCGCGCGATGCAGGCGATCGCGCAGAACCCGGTCGCGGCGCGCGTGATCGGCGTGCCCGTTGGGCGTATGCTGCTGCTGGCCTTCCTGCTGAACGCCTTCCTGGCGGGCATCGCGTCGCTGCTGATCGGGTTGCCGGGCCGGATCGGGCTCGCGGACGGCGTGACGCTCGCGGTCGCCTCGCTCGCCGCCATGGTTCTCGGTCGCGGCAGGCTGCGGGGCGCCATCGTCGCGGCCCTGGCGTTGGGCCTGGCGGAGAACCTCGCCGCGCCGCTCCTGCCGGTTGTCTACCGCAACGCCGTGATTCCGCTGATCCTCGTCGCCGCCATGCTGGCCGGCGTGCCGGGGCGTCGCGCGCCGGAACCTGCGCAGTGAACGCCGTTTCCCGGCGGGTCATCGCAGCGGCCGCGCTGCTGGGTTTCATCGCGCTGCTGCTCGCGCCGGCGTGGCTGGGCCCCGATGGGCTGCATCTGCTGAGCCTTTGGGCGGTCACGACGGTTGCGGCGATCGGGCTCAATTTTACCTTGGGCTCCGCGGCCCAGGTTTCGCTGGCGCAAGGTGCATTCGTCGGCATCGGCGCCTACCTCGCCGCCCTGCTCAGCGCCAAGGGCTGGCCCTTTCCGCCGACAATCGCCCTTGCGGGGCTGCTCTGCCTTGCTATCGCGCTGCCGCTCGGTCACCTGAGCCAGCGCGCCCATCGCTACGGGCTGGCGATGGGCACGCTGGGATTCGCGACGGTCGTGCATTTCTACCTCGCGGGCGAGCCCTGGCCGCCCGACGCGTCGTCCGGCATTGCCGGAACGCTCGGGCGCGGCATGCTCGACGGCGCGCATTCCGGCGGCGCGGGCGCCTATCGGCTATGCGTGCTGGTTCTGGGGTTGTCGGCGCTGCTGGCGTGGTGGATCGTCCGCTCGCCTTGGGGGCGCGCGCTGAAAGCGCTGCGCGAGAACCCCAGCCGCGCCGAGACGCTGGGGGTCGCGGTTCCGCGCTACGTGCTGGCGATGTTCGCGTTCGGCGCCTTCCTAGGCGGGGTGGCGGGCGCACTCTACGCGCCGTTGATGCCCCAGGTCGACCCGTCGCATCTGACGTTCGAACTGTCGGTCAGGCTGCTGCTCATCGTCGTGCTCGGAGGCGGCGGGTATCTGCTCGGGCCGTTCCTCGGCGCGGCGCTGGCGGTCTTCGGTGCGGCCTGGCTCGGCCTGTCGGAGGAGGGCGGCGACATGCTGCTGGCGGTCGCCGCGCTGGCGATGCTGGCGCTGCGGCCGGCAGGACTGGTGGCGCTGGCCCGTCGCGCGCGGCCGCCGCCACGGCCGGAACCGGCGCCATGACCGCCGTGATCGAGGTCGCGGACCTCAGCAAGCGGGACGGCGGCCTCGCGCCGGTCGAGGGGGTGTCGTTCAGCCTGGACGAAGGCGAGATGCTGGGCATCATCGGCCCGAACGGCGCCGGCAAGTCGACGCTGTTCCACTGCCTGGTCGGGCTGGCCGCGCCAAGCGCGGGCGCGATGCGGCTGGATGGCCGGTCGATCCTCGGACTTTCAGCCGGCGCCATCAGCCGGCGCGGCATCGGCAGCGCTTCGGCGGTGCCGCAGGCCTACCCATCGATGAGCGTGCGCGACAACCTGATCCTGGCCGCGCAGGAGCGCCGCGGCTCCATGCTGGGCCGGCTGCTGGGGCCGCGCGATGCCGGCGTCGGCGGCGCCGCCGAGCGTATGTGCGTCTATTTCCGCCTCGACGCCCATGCCGACACGCCGGCGGGCGAGTTGAGGTTCGAGGAGCAGCGCATCCTCGACGTGGCGATGGGCTTCATGGGCTCGCCGCGCGCCGTGCTGCTGGACGAGCCCACCGCCGGCATCGGGCTCGCCGCGCAGCGCGACCTGGCCGAGCGGCTGCGCGGGCTCAATGCCGAGGAGCGCGCGACCTTTGTCGTGATCGAGCACAACATGGCGTTCGCCCTGGCGCTATGCACGCGTATCCTGGTTCTGTCGGAAGGACGGATCGTCGCCGAGGGAGCGCCCGAGGCGGTGCGCCACGACCCGAACGTCATCGAGGCCTATCTTGGACACTGAAGCGCCCGGGACCGGCCCGGTGCTGGAGATGGAGAACGTCGTCGCCGGCTATGACACGGCGGTGATCCTGGACCGGGTCAACCTCTTCGTCCGGCGCGGGTCGATCACGACGATCACCGGGCCTTACGGGGCCGGCAAGTCGGCGATCCTGCAGGCAGCCTTCGGCCTTCTGCCCGTGCGGCACGGACGGGTGGTTTTCGACGGCACGGAAATGACCAACGCGACTCCCAGGCGGCTGCTCGCAGCGGGCATGTGCTTCGTGCCCCAGGGGCGCGGCATCGTCCCCGGGCTGACCGTGCGCCAGAACGTCGAGCTGGGGGCGGCGGCCGCACGCTCGCGGGCAAATCTTGCCGGCCGCATTGGCGCGGCGCTGGCCCAATACCCCGTCCTCTTGGCCAAGGCCGACGAGCGCGCGGGCGCCCTGGCCGTCGGCGAGCAGAAGCTGCTGGAGATTGCGCGCTGCCTCATGATCGAGCCCAAGCTGGTGCTGATCGACGAACCGTCGGCCGGCCTGCCGCCCGACGCGGCCAAGGATGTTCTGGCTGCGCTGACGGGGTTGCGCGGTCGCGGCGTCACGGTGCTGGTCGCCGAGCAGAACGCCAAGAGCCTGCTCGGCGTGTCCGACGATGCGATCGTGGTGGAGCTGGGCCGCGTGCGCCACAGCGACCGCGCCGCCTCGCTGATGGTCGATCCGCGCATCGGCCAGCTCTTCCTGGGCGGCGCCATGGGCGCCACCGCGCCGCTGGCAAGCAGCGAAGGCTGGATCGAGAAGAAGGAATAGCTTGGGCGCGCCCGCCGCCGCGGCTATTGACTCGTTGCCGGTCGCGGCGGAAGGTCGGCAGCGCACTAGAATAGTTCCAAACTAATCTCCGGGGAGGACCAGCGCGATGGACGACGCCGATGCCTATCAGCGTGGATTGAAGACCCGCAAGGAGATGCTGGGCGCCGCCTATGTCGACCGCGCGACCGGCACCGCCACGGACTTCAACCGCGACTTCCAGGCCTTCATAACCCGCTATGCCTGGAACGACGTGTGGAACCGTCCGGGACTGGATCGCAAGTCGCGCAGCATGATCACGATCGCCATGCTGGCGGCGCTGGGGCGCGAGGACGAGTTCAAGCTGCATGTGCGCGCCAGCCGCAACGCCGGCGTCACGCGCGAGGAGGTGCGGGAGATCCTGATGCAGTGCGCCGTCTATGGCGGGGTGCCCGCCGCCAATACCGGCTTCCGCCTGGCGCGCGAGGTGTTCGAGCAGCAGGACAAGGAGGACGGCAGGTGAGCGAGCGCGATCCGATCGCCTACGCCGCCGAGCAGCCCGGCGCGCAGCCCCCGAACGATTATCCCGCCTACAAGAGCACGATCAATCGCCATCCGCTCAGGGCGCCGATCCGCGTGCCGCACACGCTGACCGAGGTGACGGGGCCGGGCTTCACGCGCCGCTGGCACGGAAGAAACCTCGCCGATCTGACGACGCAGCATAAGGGCGCGCCGCTGGGCGAGCGCATCATCATCGCCGGGCGCGTGCTGGACGAGGACGGCCAGGCCGTGCCCGACACGCTGGTCGAGATGTGGCAGGCCAATGCCGCCGGCCGCTACGCGCACGAGCGCGACCGGCACGACGCGCCGCTCGACCGCAACTTCACCGGCTTCGGCCAGGTGGTCACGGACAAGCAGGGCGGCTGGCGGTTCGTGTCGATCAAGCCCGGCCACTATCCCTGGCGCAACACGCACAATGCCTGGCGCGCCCAGCACCTGCATTTTTCGGTCTTCGGGCCGGCTTTCGCCACGCGGATCGTCACCCAGATGTATTTCCCCGGCGACCCGCTGCTGGCGACCGATCCGATCTACCACAGCATTCCCGACGCGCGGGCGCGCGAGCGGCTGGTCGCGACCTATGACCCGGCGCTCAGCGAGCCGGAATGGGCGCTGGGCTTCCGCTGGGACATCGTGCTGCGCGGACGCGCGGCGACGCCGACGGAGGGATGACGATGAAGCTGCCCGTCACTGGCTCGCAGACCGTCGGCCCGTTCTACCACTACGCCCTCGACCGGCCGGAATGGAGCGACCTGACGCGCCACGGCGCGCGCGGGGAGAAGATCCGTATCGAGGGACGCATCCTCGACGGCGAGCGCAAGCCCTGCATCGATGCCTTCCTGGAGGTCTGGCAGGCCAATGCGGCCGGCCGCTACGCCCATCCGGAGGACCGCCAGGACAAGAAGCTCGATCCCAAGTTCGTCGGCTTCGGCCGCGTCTTCACCGACGCCAAGGGACGCTATGCCTTCACGACGGTGCGGCCGGGACCGGTGCCTGGCCGGGGCAACGCGATGCAGGCGCCGCACATCGCGGTCAACCTGTTCGCCCGCGGGCTCCTGAAGCATTTGGCGACGCGCATCTATTTCCCCGATTGCGCCGCCGCCAACGAGGCCGATCCCGTGTTGGGGCTGATCGACGCTCCCCAGCAGCGGGCCACGCTGGTCGCCCAGCCGGCCAGGCCAACGAAAATCGGCCGCGCGATGCTGCCCACGTTCCGTTTCGACGTGATCCTGCAAGGCGAAGGCGAGACGGCGTTCCTGGAGATATGACACAGCCGCGCGCACCACTTCTTTTGTCATGCCCGGGCTTGTCCCATGGCTGTCCGGCTCGCGAACCGCCGCCGCGTAGATTTCAGGTGTGGTCCCCCCTCCCCCGAGCGCGACGACGCCTGCGGCGTCGCGCTCGGGGGAGGGGGGACTGGAAAAAGGTGTCCCGGCCCGCGCGAAACTCATCAAACGCCCGATCGGCGCTGGCTCTTGTGCAATTCGTCAAGCGCTCAGCCGGACAGCCATGGGCTTGTCCCGGGCATTCACGTCGGGGCAGCGGCGCAGCGCTGCGTGGATTGGCATCGCTTCTTGTTGTGCCACTGTCGGCGCGACGGCCGCCGTGGATGGCCGGAACAAGTCCGGCCATGGCGACATTGAGGACCGGTGGCGCGCGACGACATCGCCGGCTGTTTCCCCATGACCGTCAACCCCGTTGACTCGACAATCCTCGGCGGCCTGTTCGGCAGCGACGCGCTGCGCGCCGTCTTCGCGGAGCAGGCCTGGCTGCAGCGCCTGCTGGATGTCGAGGCCGCGCTGGCGCGGGTGCAGGCCGGGATCGGCATCATTCCCGAGGCGGCGGCCCGCGCGATCGCGGCGGCGGCGCGAGTCGAGCTGATACCGGTCGACGAGATCGCCGCCAGCACCAAGCTGGTGGGCTATCCGGTCGTCGCCCTGACCAAGGCGCTGGCCAGGACCGTCGGGCCGGAGGCCGGGCGCTACGTGCACTGGGGAGCGACGACCCAGGACATTCTCGACACCGCGCTGGTGCTGCAGCTTCGCGAGGCGCTCGACCTGCTGCGCAGGGATGCGCGGCGCCTGGTGCGCGCGCTGGTCGCCCTGGCCCAACGGCACCGCGACGTCGCGATGGCCGGCCGCACCCATCTGCAGCACGCGCTGCCCGTGACCTTCGGCTACAAATGCGCGATCTGGGCGGCGCCGCTTCTCGACGACATGGCGCGGCTCGATGCGCTGCGGCCGCGGCTGCTCAAGGTGCAGTTCGGCGGGGCGGTCGGGTCGCTGGCGTCGCTCGGGGACAAGGGCAGTGCGGTCACCGAGGCGCTGGCCGAGGAGCTTGGCCTCGCGGCGCCGGTGGCGCCGTGGCACGCGATCCGCGACAGCCTGGCGGAACTCGCCGCGGCGCTCGGCGTGCTGGCCGGCAATCTGGCGAAGTTCGCGACCGATATCGTGCTGCTGATGCAGACCGAGGTGGGCGAGGCATTCGAGCCGCACCAGCCCGGCCGCGGCGGGTCCAGCACCATGCCGCAGAAACGCAACCCGATCGCCAGCGAGTACGTGCTGGCGGCCGCGCGCGGCATCCATGCGCTGGTGCCGCTGCTGCTCGGCACGATGGCGCAGGACCAGGAGCGCTCGACCGGCCCCTGGCAGGCCGAGCAGCTCGCGTTGCCGCAAATCGTGGTGCTCGCGGGCGGCGCGCTGGCCCATGCGGTCGCCATCGCCGAGGGCTTGACCATCGACGCGGCGCGCATGCGGCACAACCTTGAGTTGACGCACGGGCTGATCATGGCCGAAGCGGCGATGATGGCCCTGGCCGAGCGCATCGGCCGGCAGAAGGCCCATGACGCGGTCGAGCATGCCTGCGCCCGGGCCCTGGCCGAGGGGGTAAGCCTGGCGCAAGCCCTGCGGAAGGAGCCCATGGTTGCCGGCGCCATCGACGGGGCAACGATCGACCGGCTGGCCGATCCGCGGGCCTATCTGGGCGAATGCGGCGCCGTCGTCGACCGCATGGCCCGGAAGGCCGCGGCGTTGCTCGGCCCGGTTTCATGAATTGTTAACCAACCTAGTCCAATAGTAGAAAAAGAGGGGCCGCGCGTTCGGCTGTGAACAGCGCGGCAGGATTTTCGGGGCAACCGGCCATGGCCAGCATTCTGGTGATCGACGACGATCAGACCATCCGCGACGCGATCAAGCTGATGCTCGAGACGCGCGGGCATCGCATTCACACGGCATCGGATGGCAGCAAGGGCCTGCTGTGCGTCGAGGCCAACAAGATCGATCTCGTGATCACCGACGTGCTGATGCCCGGGCAGGAGGGGATCGAGACGATCCGCAGCCTGCGCCAACGCGCCGACAGGGTGCCGATCCTCGCGATCTCCGGCGGGGGCCAGACCCATTTCCGCGATGCGTTGGAAGCCGCGCGGCTGCTTGGCGCGAACGCGACCCTGTCGAAGCCGTTCGCCATGCCGGAGCTGACGCGGACGGTGGACGAACTTCTGTCGGCGCGCACCGATCCGGCCAGCGCCGCGTAGCATCGGCGGCAAGCGCCGCCCGCGCTACTTCTCCTCCAGCCGGGTCACCATGTCCCAGTCCGCTGGCGGCGGCGCTGCCTGCAAGGCGCGGCAGCGCCGGATGAAATGGCGCGACGGCGGGTCGTCACCGCGCAGCGCGATCACCTGCTCGAAGGCGCCGACCGCGCCATCCCAGTCGCGCCGGCCATAGCGGTCGAGCCCGATCTCGTAGAGCGAAACCCAGTCGAAGCCGGCGGGCTTCGCCGGATCGCCGGTCATGTCCAGCAGCTCGTAGATCCACTCGCCGGCCTGGCGGCCGTAGGCGGCGACGCGGTCGAGCCGGCGGGTCACGATAGCGCCGCCCGCCGCCTCGCGCGTGGCGGCGCCGATGACGATCGCGGTGCCGTAGCGCTTGTTCATCGCCTCGAGCCGGCTGGCCAGGTTCACCGGGTCGCCGATGGCGGTGTAGTTGAGCCGCTCTTCCGATCCGATATTGCCCACAAGCACCGTGCCGGTATTCAGCCCGACGCGCATCGCCAGCGGCGGCAGGCCGTGCGCGGCGGTGTGATGCGCCAGCAAGGGCATCATGCGCTGGCAGGCGAGCGCCGCGTGGCAAGCGTTGACGGCATGATGGGGATCGTCCTGGGGCGCGCCCCAGAACGCCATCACCGCGTCGCCGATGAACTTGTCGATCGTGCCGCCGCCGTCATGGACCAGGCGCGACATGCGGCCGAGGTAGTCGGCCAGGATCGGCACGATGCGGTCGCCCAGGGTTTCCGAGAGGCGCGTGAACCCGACCAAGTCGGTGAACATCACGGTCAGCTCGCGGGGCCGGCCGCCGGGCCTGGCCTCGACGCCCTGCTGCACCAGGGTGCGCACCAGCTCGGTCGGCAGGAACTTCTGGAACGAGCTGAGGCCCCGCCCCATCTGCGCCAGGCCGGCCGACAGGTCGTCGATCTCCCTCAGCCGAGAGGGCAGGGTGGTGATGCGGTCGAGCCGGAACTCCTCGACATGGCGAAGCTGGCCGACCACGCGCAGCAGCGGCCGGGCGAGGAAGAAGCGGCTCATCGCCACCGCCGCCAACGCGGCCGCCAGCGCGAAGATGGCCAGGCCGATCGCCAGGTGCTGCGTGCTGCGGTCGATCTCCTCCAGGAAGTCGCTTTCCGGGATCACCGTGACGACCGACCAGTCGCGGAACTTCAGCGGCGTCGCGCTGACCAGGTAGTCGTTGCCGTCCTGCCAGCGCAGCATCCCTTCGCTGGGCTGGCCGTCCGCACTTCCCGTCCGCCCGGCCAGCGCCGCTGCCGCCACCCGCACATGGGGGGCCGGCATCGCGTCCATGCGCGGCAGCGAGGGGCGGTCCTCGTCGGCCGGCATGCTGGCGGCCGTCGCATCGGGGAAGGCGATCACCCGGCCCTTCGCGTCGGCGATGAACGCGGTGCCGGATCTGGCGACGCGGATGTCGGCCAGGAACGCCGACAGGCGGTCGAGCTCGATCGCCACCATCAGCACGCCGAGGAAATTGTCGTGCACGACGAGCGGCGCGGCATTGGCGATCGCCGGCCGCTTGCGGGTCGGGAACTCGTCGGCGTCGACCCAGACCGGCCCGTTGGCCTCGATCGCGCGCTTGTACCAGTCGTAGTCGGTCGAATGGAAATTGCTGGGCACGAACTCGCGCTGCTTGAAGACGATGTCGCCCGGCTCGGCCTCGTAGGTATCGACCCGGCGCTGGCGGACCTTGTCGTCGCCCTCGGGCCGTACCTCGACCATGGCGATGCCCCGCTCGCCGCGCTTCTCGGCGCCGAAAAAGTCGCCGTCCGGCCAGGCGAAGGCGATCCATCCGACATTCGGCTGGGACTGCAAGGCGGCCAGGAAGGTGAACTCGCGCTTGGCCTCGTCGGTCGTCTCGATCACGTCCTGGAAGAACATGGTGCGCAGCGATTCCCGCGTCGCCTCGGCGCTGACGATGATGTTCGAGACCTCCTGGCCGATCGACTGCGCGATCTGGCGGCTGATCTGGGCCGCTAGCGCGCGGCTGCCGGTGCGCGCCGCGTTGTACCAGGTGAAGTGGATGAGGGCGGCCGTCGAAAGCACGAGGGCGAGCACGCCCACGGTCAGCGCCGCCATCAGCCCGACGCGCAGGCGCAGCCGTCCGGGCGGCGTCGATGGATCGGCCATCGCGTTCAGTCCAGCGTTAGCCGGTTGGCCATGCGGTGCGTTTGCTCTTGGCGGCACGGCGCGCGATTGGCAACATGGCGGTCATGGAGATCCATCAGATCCGCTATTTCCTGGCGGTGTGCGAGACGCTGAACTTCACACGCGCCGCCGAGGCGTGCAACGTGTCGCAGCCCGCGCTGACCCGGGCCATCAAGGCGCTGGAGGAGGAGCTGGGCGGCGAGTTGCTGCGCCGCGAGCGCAACCTGACCCACCTGACCGAGCTCGGCCGCCTGGTGCGCGCGCCGCTGGCGCTGGCCATGGCCGAGACCGAGCGGACCAAGAAGGAGGCCGCCGCCTTCCTCAACCTGGGCGACGCGCCGCTCAATCTTGGAGTCATGTACACGATCGGCCCGTCGCGGCTGGTCGGCATTCTCGACCACCTCTATCGCACGGCGCCGGGCATCCAGGTCAAGCTGCACGACGGCACGCCGGCCGCGATCTTGGACAAGCTGATGGCCGGCGGCACCGAGCTGGCCGTGGTGACGCGGCCGGACGAGGCGCCCGAACGCCTGGAGATCGTGCCGCTCTATCGCGAGCGTTTCGTGATCGCGTTCCCCGCGGGGCATCGCTTCGAAAAGAAGAACGCCATCCGCATCGAGGACATGAAGGGCGAGAACTACCTGCTGCGCCTGGAATGCGAGATGCGCGAGGTGATCCGCCACCTGCGCGAGGAGCGCTCGGTGCCGATCAACATCCGCTGCCAGAGCCAGCGCGAGGACTGGATCCAGAGCATGATCCTGGCCGGGATGGGCTGCGCCTTCATGCCGGAATCGATGCCGATGCTGCCGGGCATCCAGACCCGCCCGGTGATGGAGGATGCGCTGCAGCGCGAAATCTGCCTGGCGATGGTCGCCGGGCGGCGCTTCTCGCCCGCGGTCAAGGCATTCGTCGGACTGGCGGCCAAGTTCTCCGGCGAACGGCGGGCGGGATAGCCCTGTTTGCTAGGGCCGATCGCCGCCCAGGTTGTTGGGCATGCGATCCTCCGACTCCGCCAGCTTTGCCCGCAACAGGGCGCGGGCGCGCGAATCGAGCACGAATGCCACGGCCGCCCCGTTCGTGCATCGCAGCTCGATAGCCGCCTGGCCGCGCGCGTCGAACAGGATACGGGCGCTCTCGAGCGCGTCGAAACTCTTCGTCATTCCAATGCCTCCAACTCGCACGGAGAACTCCGGCCGACGGGCGGCGTTCCCCGCTGATCCTGGGTGGCCTCGCAGAATAGTGATCGGCACCCCGGGCGCATCGCAGGCTAGAAAGCGGGCGTTGGTCCGGCCTTGAAGCCGGCAAAAGGGGGTAACATGCAGAGTCTCGATCGCTACACGCCCTATGCGCTGGCGCTCCTGCGCATTGTCGCGGCGCTGATCTTCATGGAACACGGCACGCAGAAGCTGTTCGGCTTTCCCGCGCCGCCGCAAAGCGGATTGCCGCCCACCTTCTCGATCTACTGGTTCGCGGCGGCGATCGAGCTCGTCGGCGGGATCCTGGTGCTGATCGGGTTCCAGACGCGCATCGCCGCCTTCATCATGTCCGGCGAGATGGCGTTCGCGTACTGGATGAGCCATGCGCCGCGCGCCATCTATCCCGTCCTGAATGGCGGCGACGCCGCCATCCTCTATTGCTTCGTCTTCCTGTTTTTCGTTTTCGCCGGCGCCGGGGCTTTCAGCGTCGACGGCCCGCGCAAGTAGTCCCTGATCGACTGCTTTGGCGGCCGCGCGGTCCGGGGAACCGCGCGGCTGTCCGTGCCGTTCCCCCCTTAGGGGCCGGAAGCAGCGGAGGCGTCTGATGGCAGGCTGGATCGTCATGGTCCACCCGACCGCGCTGAAAGGCATGCCGGCGGGGGCGATCGACCTTTGGGCCGCCTATGCCAAGGAAGCCGCCGAAGCGGAAGCGAAGGTCAGACGCGACGCCGGCGCCGGCGAGGCAACGACCGTCGTGGCCCATGCCCGCCTGTCCCAGGCGGTGCTGGATGCTTTCGACCTTGAGCCCGGCACCTGCCTGAACTTGCCCCGCAGCACCTGACGACGGAGGCGGAAATGGCTGGCGAGCCCGAACGCTCGCGCGAGCGCGTGAACCTCGAGGACAAGGCGGAGGTGGCCTTCTGGTGCCGCCGCTGGGGCGTCAGCGAGGAGGCCCTGCGCAAGGCGGTGCAGAAGCGCGGGCCGATGGTCATCAATGTCGGTCGCGAGCTGACTGGCATTCTCCCGCAGGACTGACGCGCGTCTAGGCGCGACGTTTCAGCTTCGCTGCCGCCGGCGGGTCCAGGAATATCGTGCAGTCCGGGTGCTGCTGCATGATCGATGCGGGGTAGTCCGGCGAAACCGGCCCTTCGACCGCCGCCCGCACCGCGTCGGCCTTGCGCGCGTCCGGCACGGACAGGATCACGGCCTTGCTCTTCATCATATGCTGGATGCTCATCGAGATGGCGCGGTCCGGCACGGCATCCAGGGTCGGAAACCAGCCCTCGCCGAACTGCTGCCGCCGGCAGGCGTCGTCGAGCCGGACGACGATGAACGGCACCTCGGTCGTGAAGTCCGCCGGCGGGTCGTTGAAGGCGAGGTGGCAGTTCTCGCCGATCCCGGCGAAGCACAGGTCGATCTCGGTCGCGCGCGCGATCGTGTTGACCCGCGCCAGCTCGCCCGCGAGGTCCGGCGCGTCGCCTTCGATCCCGATGAAGGCGCCGAGCCGGGGCACGCGCGAGACGAACCGCTCGTTCAGATAGCGCCGGAAGCTCGCGGGGTGCGTCGCCGGCATGGCGATGTATTCGTCCAGATGCAGCACCGTGACGCGCGACCAGTCGATGTCGTCCGCGCGGACCAGCGCATCGAGCACGTCGAACTGGCTGGCGCCGGTGGCCAGGATGAGCCCAGCTTTGCCCTTGCGCGCGATTGCCGCACGGAGCTTGCCGGCACCGGCTTTCGCGGCCGCGGCGCCCAGCGTCTTCTTGTCCGGCAGGATTTCCAAATGCATCAGAGTCTCCCCGTGGCGGGGCGATACTGCACTGGGTGTACCCGCAAAAGCAAAGGCCCTGCCGGTTTCCCGACAGGGCCTCAAGCTGATGCGCGATGGAGGGGCGCCTATTTCAGATAGTCATGCACCACCCGGCCCCAGGGCAGGGTCAGGTCGGCGATGAAGTGGCGGCCGCCGACGATGCGCTTGATCGGCAGGTCGGCGACCGGCGCATTGACGTGCGGGATGAGCTGCAGGCGCGCCGGCGAGCTCCACGAACCCTTGACGGTGATGTCGGTCAGGTTGACCGCCACGAGCTGGCAGATCGCCAGCTTGCCGTCGACGTCCGGGATCATCTTCAGCAGGATCTGCATCTTCTGGAGCGAGGAGAGCGTGCGCTTGGGATCGCGCGCCTGGTCCTCGAACTTGTATCCCATCGTGCCCATCGCCACGGTCTGGCCGGCGTATTCCAGCGTGCCGGTCAGCGTGTCGTGCATGACCTCCATCTTCGGCAGCGCGTATTTCTTGGGGAAGCCCCAGATCTCGCGCCCGCCGGCGATCGGCGGCTCGTCGTCCAGGTACATCTGCGCCACGAAGCTGCAGGGCTGGCCTTCGAAGTGGCAGGGGATCACTACGCCGCTTTCGGTGTAGTTGCCGAAGCCCGAGCTGTCGGGCATGCGGATCCACTCGTAGAACACCTGGTTCGACGCATCCGGCACCAACGGCTCGGGCACGGCATGGCGGATCGCGTCGGGATCGCTTTCGTAGATGATGATCATGTACTCGCGGTCGACGAAGCGGTACGGCCCGCGCGGATAGCTGGGGCTCGCCGCCGGCATCGCCGAGAGGGAAAGGATTTCCTTCTTGTTCATCGCTTGCTGCTCCGTGATTTCCTTGGGGGCGCGATCTTCGGAACGCCGTCGAGGAACTTCTCCTCGATGTTGGTCGAGGACCGCGTGCCGATGTCGTCGAAATGGTGCTCGAGGAACGCGTCCGCCTTCTGCCGGCCGATTTCGTAGAGCCCGGTCAGGAACCCCCAGTCGGCATTGAGCTTGGACGAAACGCCGAGCTGGCAGACCTCCTGCTCGGCGTCGATGGTGTGGATCAGCATCCGCTTCAGCCGGCCGTTGTCGTCGAAGCCGTTGTCGACCAGCTTGGTGACGAAGTTGATCGCGCGCATCTCGCGCATCAGCGAGGAGTTGAAGCTCAGCGTGTTGATCCGGTCCATGATCGCCTGGGCGGTCCTGGGCACCTCGGGGATGCGGATGGGGTTGAGCTGCACGATCACCACGTCGCGCGAGCCGCAATGGTAGATCAGCGGATAGAGCGGCGGATTGCCCATGTAGCCGCCGTCCCAGTAGTGCTCGCCTTCCACCTCGACGGCCTGGAACATGAATGGCAGGCAGGCCGAGGCCAGCACCGCGTCGACGCTGACGCTGTCCTGGTTGAACACCTTGATCTTGCCGCTGAGCACGTTGGACGCACAGATGAACAGCTTCACCTTGTCCTGGTCGTGCAATACGCCGCAGTCCACGACCGAGTAGAGCACGTCGCGCAGCGGGTTCAGGTTCATCGGATTGAGCTGGTAGGGCGACATCATGCGGCTCAGCGAGTCCAGCATGTAATAGCCCGGCGACATGTCGAGGCTGCCCGGCTTGAACAGCCGGTCGAAGATCGAGGGCTGCAGCGGCGAGGTCTGCGCCGCCTCGGAGATGCGCCGCCAGAATTCGTGAAGTTTCTCGCGCGCGCCGGCGTTGCCGCCCTCGGCGAGGCCGCAGGCCGTCACGGCCGCGTTCATCGCGCCGGCCGAGGTGCCCACGATGCCGTCGATCTCCAGCCGGTCGTCCTCGAGCAGGCGGTCGATCACGCCCCAGGCGAAGGCGCCGTGCGCGCCGCCGCCCTGGAGCGCCAGGTTGATCTTCTTGCGGGGTTTCGCGCGCCCGTTGACCCGCGCTGATTTGCGCGGGGTCGGCTTTCTTGCCGCCACGTTTGCTGTCCCCCTTCGGATGGTGTCTGTTTCGGATCGCCGCCGGTCAGTGCGCGACCCAGCCGCCGTCGACGGGAATGGCCGTGCCGGTGATCGAGCCGCCGCCGGGGCCGCACAGGAACACGGCCAGCGCGCCCATCTCCTCGACGGTGGCGAACTTCTTGTTCGGCTGGTTGGACAAGAGGACCTTCTTGACCACCTCGTCCTCGGACATGTTGTGCGCCTTGGCCTGCTCGGGGATCTGCTTTTGTACCAGCGGGGTCCAGACGTAGCCCGGACAGATCGCGTTGCAGGTGATGCCTTCCTCGGCCGTCTCGAGCGCGGTCACCTTGGTCAGGCCGACCAGCCCGTGCTTGGCCGAAACGTAAGCCGACTTGAAGGCCGAGGCGACCAGCCCATGCGCGGACGCGATGTTGATGATGCGGCCCCATTTGCGCGCCTTCATGCCGGGCAGCGCCGCCTTGGTCATGTAGAAGGCCGAGGACAGGTTGACCGACAGCACCGTCTCCCACTGGTCGTCCGGGAAGGTCTCGATCGGCTCGACATGCTGGATGCCGGCGTTGTTGACGACGATGTCCAGCTTGCCGAACGCCTTTTCGGTCTCGGCGACCGAGGCCTTGATCTGCTCGCGCTTGCTCATGTCGGCGGCGACGCAGATCACCTTGACGCCCGCCTGGCCCTTGATCTCGGCGACCAGCTTGTCGGTCTCCGGGCCGACCTTGCGCGCGTTCAGCGCGACGTCGGCGCCGGCCATCGCGAAGGCGCGCGCGATGCCCAGGCCGATCCCGCTGGTCGATCCGGTGACGAGCGCCACCTTGCCGGCGAGCGGGCGGGCGGCGGTCATGTCGGTGCGGCTGGTCGGTGCTTCGGGCATTGGATGCTTCTCCGTGCGTATGGGCGAGCGAACGGTGTGGCGCTATGCGCCGGAAAAAACGGCTTTGGGGAGCTTTTCGTATTTGCGAGTCAGTCGCGACGGTAGCGCGAAATTGGTGAAGCGAACGTAAATTCGTCGTGTGGTCTTCGCAACTCGCCGGCGACGCGCCATCAACCGCATCGCGCATTTGCTCGCTTTCCATCACCCCTGAAAATTTCCGGTTATTAAGCGGATGCCGCGGCGGAACGTGACATAGGCCCAAAGCCAGTCGAGCGCCACGGCCGCACCCAGAAGATGCCGGCGAGCCACCAGCGGATGGCGAGGTCGAGCAGCGAGCCGAGTCCGGCATCCGCCAGGTCGAGGCCGTGGCGCAGCCGCAGCAGTTGGGCGATGTAGCGGTTCATGTCACGGGCTCCTTGGCGAGGCGCTCCACCGCCGCGACGATGTCGGCCGGTTCGGCGCGCTTCGCGTAGTCGATGTCGATGAAGGCCTGCGCGACCGTGCCATCGCGCGCGACGACATAGGTGGCGGGCAGGGGAAGCTCCCATTCCGCCGCGCCGTTCGCGGCGGCCAGGTCGAGGCCCGCCTCGCGGTAGAAGACGATCAGGTCGTCCGGCAGGCGAAAGGTCAGGCCGAACAGCCGGCCGACGCGGTTCGCCGGATCGGACAGCAGCGGGAAGCGCAGGCCGTGCTTGGCGGCGATCTCGCGCATGGCCGCGGCGCGCTGGGGAGAAATGGCCAACAGCCGCGCGCCGAGCGCGCGCAGCGCCGGCAGCATCTGGTTCAGCGCGCGCAGCGCCAGGTTGCAATAGGGGCACCAGCCGCCGCGGTAGAAGGTCAGAATGACCGGCCCGTCGCGCAGCGCGGATTCCAGCGAGACGCGGCCGCCATCGGCCGCCTCCAGCTCGAAATCCGGCGCGGTCTCCCCGGCCTGCAGGCAGGATGTCGCGATGCCGGACCGCGACAGGTCCGCCAGCGCGCGGTCGATCACGCGCTGGACCTCTTCCGGCTGGTGCAGGCGGGCGGATCGGGCGAGATTCTCGAGGGCTTCGCGCAGCGACATGCCACGGCCTCCGGATTGCGGGACGAAAAGGAGCCGGCATGGAAGCGGCGGTTCTCGCAGGTCCGCTTCCATGCCGTTCCATCAGGCAAAGCGGCCCGGGATTGGTCCCGGACCCTTGGCCCTTAGCCCTTGTTCGGGGTCGCGCTGGCGCCCGCGATCTTGGCGCAGGTGCCGGCCGGGACGTAAATCCATGCGTCGGCCTGGGCATCCTTCTTGGCGGTGCCGGCGCAGCTCGCGGTGGCGGTCTGGCAGTCGTTCTTGCCGGCCTTGGCGATGCCGAAGCATTTCTCCTGCTTGGCGTCCTGGGCCTGCGCCATGCCGGCGGTCATCGAAAAGGCCGCGATCATGGCCAAGGCGATCAAGGTGGTCGTGGTGTTCATGGTCTGGCTCTCCACCCGCTGGGTTTGATGGATGCGTGCGGCCGTCGGGCCGACGTGGCGGCACCATGCGCGCCCGGCCGGTCGGTTTGAAATGCCGAGGCCCTATGGTTTCGATGCCCGCCGGGTATTGCCGCGGCAGGGGCTGCTCGCCTCGCCGGGCGGGTTCGGTTACGGTTGCCGCCAGGCCCCGGGACAGGGGCGGGCAAGGAACAGGGACAGATGCTGGTCTATCTGATCCGCCGCCTGCTGCAGAGCGTGGCGGTCCTGCTGGTGATGTCGGTGCTGGTGTTCGTCGGGGTCTTCGCCATCGGCGATCCGGTGGAGATACTGATCAACCCGCAGGCCGACCAGGCCGAGATCGCGCGCGCCCGCGCGGCGCTGGGACTCGACCAGCCGCTGTGGCGGCAATACGCGCTGTTCGTCGTCAATGCCGCCACCGGCGACCTCGGCCGGTCCTTCGTGCACAACGTGCCGGCGATCGACCTGATTCTGCAGCGCATGCCCGCCACCCTGGAGCTGGCGGTGACGGCGACGCTGTTCGGCGTGCTCATGGGCGTGCCGCTGGGGCTGCTGGCGGGATTGCGGCCGCGGTCGCGCATCGGCAAGTCGATCCTGGCGGGATCGATCCTGGGGTTCAGCCTGCCGACCTTCTGGGTCGGGCTGATGCTGATCATGGTGTTCGCGGTGCAGCTCGGCTGGCTGCCCTCGACCGGGCGGGGCGAGACGCGAAGGGTGCTGGGCATCGATCTCAGCATCCTGACGCTCGACGGGCTGCGGCACATCGTGCTGCCGGCGCTCAACCTGGCGCTGTTCAAATTGTCGCTGGTGATCCGCCTGTCGCGCGCCGGCACGCGCGAGGTCGTGCTGCAGGACTACGTGAAGTTCGCGCGCGCCAAGGGCCTGGCGCAGAACCGGGTCGTGTGGGTGCATGTGTTCAAGAACATCATGATCCCGATCGTCACCGTGCTGGGGCTCGAGCTGGGCTCGACGATCGCTTTCGCCGTGGTCACCGAGACGATTTTCGCCTGGCCGGGCATGGGCAAGCTGATCATCGATTCGATCAACCTGCTCGACCGGCCGGTGGTGGTCGCCTACCTGATGGTGGTTGTGTTCATGTTCATCCTGATCAACCTGGCGGTCGACCTGGCCTACTCGATGCTCGACCCGCGCGTGCGCCTGTCGGAGGTCAAGGGATGACGGCGGAGACCGCCCCGGTCGCGCCGGCGGTGGAGACGCCGTTCCGGCGCTTCGTCGCGGAGTTCTGCGCCAGCCGCCTTGCGGTGGCTGGGCTGGTCGGGCTGTCGATCATCCTGCTGGTGGCCGTCCTTGCCCCGTGGATCGCGCCGCAGGATCCCTACGACCTGCGCCAGCTCGACGTGCTCGACGGGCGCCTGCCGCCGCTGTCGAAGAGCATGAGCGGCACGACCTATTGGCTGGGCACCGACGACCAGGGCCGCGACATGCTCTCGGGCATCATGTACGGGCTGCGCACCAGCCTGCTGGTGGGTGTCGGGTCGTCTTTCCTCGCGATGCTGATCGGCATGGCGGCCGGGCTGACCGCGGCCTATGCGGGCGGCGCGATCGAGACGCTCGTCATGCGCATCGTCGACATCCAGTTGAGCTTTCCCGCGATCCTGATCGCGCTGATCCTGCTCGCCGTGCTGGGCCAGGGCGTGGACAAGATCATGATCGCGCTGGTGGCCGTGCAGTGGGCCTATTACGCCCGCACGGTGCGCGGCACGGCGCTTGTGGAGCGGCGCAAGGAATACATCGAGGCGGCGCGCTGCCTGGCGCTAGGCAAGCCGCGCATCGTGTTCCGCCACCTGCTGCCGAACTGCCTGCCGCCGCTGATCGTCGTCAACACCGTGCTGGTCGCCAGCGCGATCGCGCTGGAAGCTACGCTGTCCTTCCTCGGCCTGGGCCTGCCGATCACCAAGCCGTCCTTGGGCCTGCTGATCGCCAACGGCTTCGCCTACCTGCTCAGCGGCAAGTACTGGATCAGCTTCTTTCCCGGCGTGGCGCTGCTGTTGACCATCGTGTGCATCAACCTGGTCGGCGACCAGTTGCGCGACGTGCTGAATCCCCGGCTGCAGACATGACGGCCAATCAGCCGACCCTGGCCGTCGAGAACCTGCGCACGCATTTCTTCACCCGCGCCGGCGTCCTCAAGGCGGTCGACGACGTCAGCTTTACCGTCGCGGCCGGTCAGGTGCTGGGCTTGGTGGGCGAGTCCGGCTCGGGCAAGACGGTGACCGGGTTCTCGATCATCGGCCTTGTCGACCCGCCCGGACGGATCGTCGGCGGGCGGGTGCTGTTCAAGGGCGAGGACCTGGTCGGCGCCGGCGAGGAGCGCCTGCGCCGCCTGCGCGGCGACCGTGTCGCGATGATCTTCCAGGACCCCATGATGACGCTGAATCCGGTCTTGCGCATCGACACGCAGATGGTCGAGACGATCCGGGCGCATGATCCGGCCGTGAATTACGCGGCGGCGCTGGCGCGTGCGCGCGACGCGCTGGGGCGGGTCGGCATTCCCTCGCCGGACGAGCGCCTCCGGGCCTATCCGCATCAGTTCTCCGGCGGCATGCGCCAGCGCGTGGCGATCGCGATCGCGCTGCTCAACAAGCCCGACCTGATCGTCGCCGACGAGCCGACCACCGCGCTGGACGTGACGATCCAGGGTCAGATCCTCTACGAGGTGCAGAAGCTCTGCCGCGAAACCGGCGCGGCGCTGATCTGGATCACGCACGACCTGTCGGTCATCGCGGGGCTCGCCGACACGGTCTGCGTGATGTACGCGGGCCGGATCGTGGAGTCCGGCGCGGTAGACGATGTGCTCGACCGGCCGCGGCACCCCTATACCGCCGGGCTGATCGGCTCGGTCCCCAGCCGCAATCGGCGCGGCGCGAGGCTGATGCAGATCCCCGGCATGACGCCGTCGCTCTTGAGCCTGCCGGCGGGCTGCGCGTTCCGCGCCCGCTGCGCGCGGGCCGACGATGCGTGTCTGGCCGAGCCACCGCTGACCGAGCCGCCGCTGGCCGTGTCGTCGCCCGGCCGCGGATTGCGCTGTTTCCATCCCCTGGGCCTTCAAGCGGCGGTCGCCGCGCGATGAGCGACGCGCCGCCGATGCTGGCGCTGGAGGGCATCTCGCAGCGCTTCGTCAAGCGGCTGGATGTGGCCACGCGCATCGCCAACCTGCTCGGCGCCGGCCTGCAGGACGAAGTCGTGCGCGCCGTCGATCGCGTCGACCTGGCGGTGAAGCAGGGCGAGGTGGTCGGGCTGGTTGGCGAATCCGGCTGCGGAAAGTCCACGCTCGGCCGCATCGCCGCGGGCGTCCTGCCGCCGAGCGAGGGCCGGCGGCGCTGGCGGGGCAGGACCGTCGCCGAGATGCCGGCGGCCGAGGCGCGCGCGGTCGAGCTCAAGGTGCAGATGATATTCCAGGACCCGTTCGCGTCCTTGAACCCGCGCCTGCGCGTCGAGGACATCGTGGGCGAGGCGCCCGTCGTGCACGGCATCGCCGGGCGCGCCGAGCGCGGCGCCTACGTGGAAGAGCTGCTGCGCCGCGTCGGGCTCGATCCCGGCTTCAAGCGCCGCTATCCGCACCAGTTCTCCGGCGGCCAGCGGGCGCGCGTGGGCATCGCGCGCGCGCTGGCGGTCAAGCCCGAGTTCCTGGTGTGCGACGAGGCGGTCGCCGCCCTGGACGTGTCGATCCAGGCGCAGGTGCTGAACCTGTTCATGGACCTGCGCGCCGATTTGGGCCTGACCTACCTGTTCATCAGCCACGACCTCGGCGTGGTCGAGCACCTGAGCGACCGCGTGGCGATCATGTATCTCGGGCGCTTCGTCGAGATCGCGCCGGCCGAGGAATTGTTCGCGCGGCCGAACCATCCCTATACGAGCGCGCTGCTCGCGGGCATTCCCCGGCTCGACGCGCGCAAGCGCCAATTCGCGCCGGTGCAGGGCGAAATTCCCTCTCCGCTGAACCCGCCCAGCGGCTGCCATGTCCACCCCCGCTGCCCGCACGCCATGCCGCGCTGCCGGACCGAGGCGCCGGCGCTCAAGCTCATCGCGCCCGGCCATTGGTCGGCCTGTCACTTGAACGACGGGGTCTAGGGAGGTTGGTTGCCCGCCGAGCAGCTCGCCCCGCCCAGCACGCAGAACCGCGCGCAGTGCGGGTGATTGAGCTTGGTCGCGCCGGCCGCCTCGGCGAGCGTGGCGCCGAACTCGAATTGCGGGTCGTAGGGCAGAAGCGTGCAGGCGACCACCGCGGGGCGCTCGGTCCCCCGGCGCTTCACGACCATGCGCGAGCTGGCGCACATCATGGCGTCGGGCGAGCGATGGAGGATGCCCCAGCAGGCGGTCGTGATCTCCGGCACGTCGACGCCGGCGTCCATCTCGGGGAACAGCACGAGATGGGCCGGGTTGGCGGCGTCGAGCGGGATGCCGCGCTCGGCGAACATGCGGGCATAGCCATGGCGCAGCGAGGCTTCGTCCTCGCTCCACACCGTCCGGCCGGCGACATGCAGCGTGAACCCGTGGCGGACCAGCCAGTCGATCCCTTCCATCGCCGGCTGCCAGCTCCGCGGGCCGCGCTCGATCTGGTGCAGCGCCGGCGCGTAGTGGTCGAGCGACACGCGGATCGTCAGCCGGTCGGCGAACCGCTCGCGCAGCGCCAGCAGCTCGGCCGCGCGCTTCATCATCGGCTTCATCGCGTTGGTCAGCACCAGCACGCGGAACCCGCGCCCCAGCGCCTCGTCCAGCATCGCGATGATGTCCGGGTTCATGAAGGGCTCGCCGCCGGTGAAGCCGATTTCCTCGGTCGGCAGGCCGTCCGCCGCGATCTCGTCCAGGTAGGCGCGCGCCTCGGCCGCGGTCAGGTATTCCAGCCGGTCGTTGGTGGGCGAGGATTCGATGTAGCAGTTGCGGCAGGTCAGATTGCACAGCGTGCCGGTGTTGAACCACAGCGTGCGCAATGCGCCAAGCTCGACGCTGGCGCGTCGCTCGCCCTTGGCGGTGACGTCGGGATCGCGGAACTTGGCCGGATCGAGCGGCTTGGCGCGCGGCGCGGTCGTGGCGGTCATGGCCGGACTGTGACCCGCGCCCGGCCGCTGCACAAGGCGTCCTGACGCGATCTTGATCGCCAGCGCCGGTAGTCCGCCGGGGTGTCGATGTCTTCCAGCTTGTCCAGCAGCGCGATGCGGGCACGGCCGAGCCCGGCCAGCGTGTCCGCCAGCGCATGCCGCGTCGACCAGCGCACGCCATCGAAGCGCGGCCTGCGGTTGCGCAAGCCGACGAGCCAGAAGCCGCCATCGGCCGCCGGGCCGAATACGCCGTCGTGCCTGGCGAGCAGATGGAAGGCGCGCGCGATGACCGCCGGCGTCAGGCCGGGAATGTCGGTGCCCACCAGCACCGCGGGCCGCCGTTCGCAGCGCCGGAGCGCCCGCGCCATGCGCTGGCCCAGGTCGCCCCGGCCTTGTTCGACGCGCGGCAGGCCCATCCCCGGAATGTCGCGGTGGCGGAGCCCCTGGCGCGGCGCCAGGCACAGGACCGTGCGCCAGCGCTTGTCGCGCCCCAGCCGGCGGATCAGCGAAGCCGCCATCGCGCGATGGAACCGCGTCGCCTCGATGACCCCGATCGCGGCGGCGAGCCGGGTCTTCACCTGGCCGAGGCGCGGCGCCTTGAGGAACACGATTACGGTCCGCCTCGCGCGCATGGACTAGCGGTACACGCGGGCGATGAGGCGCGGCGGAACGCCGAGGAAATAGAGGCCGAGGCAAAAGAGGTTGCGGGCGGACCGCGCCGTCCAGCCGTCGCGCCGCCAGCGCGACGCCGAGGTGACGGCCGCGACCGGCAGCAGGTCGATCCGGCCGCGGCCAAGTCGCCGCACCAGGTCGACATCCTCCATCAGCGGGATCGGCCGGAACCCGCCTAGACGGCGATAGAACGCCCGGCCGATCAGCAGCCCCTGGTCGCCATAGGGGAGGCCCAGGTGCCGGGTCCGCCAGGCGACCATCCGCTCCAGCCGGCGGGCGGCGGGGGCGTCGTCGTCGAGCGCGAAGCCGAATACCGCCGCCCGCGCGGCATGGCGCGGGTCCTCCATGAAGGCGCGGGCCGCGCGCGCCCAGCCGGCGCCGAGCCGCGTGTCGGCATGCAGGAACAGCAGCCAGTCGCCCCGCGCGGCCTCGGCGCCGGCGGCGAGTTGCGCGCCGCGTCCGCGAGGCACGGTCACGAGGCGTGCGCCAGCGGCGCGCGCCACGGCCGGGCTCGCGTCGCGGGAGCCGCCATCGGCCACGACGATTTCCCCGTCGATACCAGCCCAGGGTGGGCGCCCCAGGGAATCCAGGGTCCGGACCAGCTCGTCGGCCGCATTCAGCGTGGGAATCACGATGCTCAGCATCACCGTATTGGATAGCACGTGATTCTGCGGGGCGCGCGGCGCTTGAAGCGGACAAAGCCACGGTGCTAGATAGCGGGCGAAGGATCGACGGCGCGGCTTGCGCCGCCCGCAATCAGGAATGATGCTGAAGTCATCCGACGTTGAACTCGGCGCCCGGTTCGTGAAGACGAACGTACCCAACATCGTCTGGACCGTGGAGAAGCTGTTCCAGATCGCCTCGGAGCCGCCGCACGCGCGGCTCTACAAGGAAAACCAGCCGCGCGACAAGATCACCGTCGCGGTCGCGACGCTGGGCAATCCGCGGTTCTTCCGCCGCGCCACCGGCGCACCGGCCCACCATCCGCAGGATGGCGCATCCGGCTAGGTCGGCCGCATGGGCTTGACGGCGGGCGGCGGCCGGCGCTAGGAGCATCACCCGGCCGATCCATGGGGAGCAGGGCGGCCTGCGCTTGTAACCATGAAGGGAAAACGGACGCCATGATCCGTCGCCGCCTGTTCGCCGCCGCCGTCGCGGTTTCCGCCGTCGCCTTGGCGCTTGCCGCCAATGCCGTCGCCGAGACCAAGCCGATCACCGGCGCCAAGCCGCTGTCGCCGCAACCCGCGCCCGACAAGGTCGAGCCCGGCCTGGCCGTGATCTATTTCTCGAACATGTTCAACAAGCTGAACGAGATCGGCAAGCTCGGCAAAGGCAAGCCGGGCGAGCCGATCAAGCTGCTCGACCACAAGACCAA
>JADZDN010000313.1 GCA_020851015.1 Alphaproteobacteria bacterium
CGCGCGCCGAGGCGCGCTGCCGCGTCGAGCGGCCGGTGCTGGCGACCCCGCCCGGGCGGGGCGCATCGCACCTCGCCGCCTGCCATTTCCCGCTGGCCCCGGCATGACGCGCTACATCGTCGATCGGATCGTCCAGTCGCTGGCGGTGCTGCTGGCGATGTCCTTCGTGATCTACGGGCTGATCGGACTGATGCCGGGCGACCCCGTCGACCTGATGATCGCGGCCGATCCGAAGGTGACCGCCGAGGACGCGGCACGGCTGAAGGCGCTCTACGGCCTCGACCGGCCCCTGCTGGCGCGCTACGGCAACTGGCTGAAGGCGGCGCTGGGCGGCGATTTCGGCTATTCGCGCCTCTACGCCAAGCCCGCGCTGGTGGCGCTGGGACCGGCGCTGGTTTCCACCACGATCCTGGTCGGCATCAGCTTCGTGCTGTCGCTCTTGATCGCGTTGCCCGCCGGCGTGTGGGTGGCGACGCGGCCGGACGGGCCGGCCGACCGCGCGGTCAACCTGGCCTGCTTCGCCGGCGTCTCGATGCCGCCCTTCTGGCTGGCGATCCTGCTGATCCTGACCTTCGCGGTCGGCCTGCGCTGGCTGCCGGCGGGCGGCGTGCCGACGCGCGGCGACGCCGGCCTGGGCGAGCAGTTGCGCCACATGGTCCTGCCGGTCGCCACCCTGACCCTGCTGCAGGTCGGCCACTACCTGCGCTTCATGCGCGCGGCGATGATCGAGACCCTGCGCCAGGACTATATCCGCACCGCCCAGGCCAAGGGCGCGGGCCCGGCGCGCGTGCTGGTGAATCACGCGCTGCGCAACGCGCTGAACCCGGTGGTGACGGTGGTGGCGCTGGGCTTCGGCGGGCTGTTCTCGGGCGCGCTGATCACCGAGACGATGTTCGCCTGGCCCGGCATGGGCAAGCTGATCCTCGATTCGATCATGGGCAACGACTTCAACTTGGCGCTGGTGGCGCTGCTCTTCGCGACCCTGCTGGTGCTTGTGGGCAACCTGCTGGCCGACCTCGCCTATGCCTGGCTCGATCCCCGCGTGTCCTTCACCGAGCGCGAGGGGGGTCCGTGAGCGAGGCGCTGGCCCTGCCCTCGCCGGGCGACGGTTTCCTACGGCGGCTGGGCCACCGCCCGCTGGCCGTGGCGAGCGCCGCCATCCTGGCGCTCCTGGCCGCCCTTGCGCTGCTGGCGCCGCTCTTCGCGATGCTGAGCGGCATCGACCCCAACGCGGTCGACCTGCTGCAGCGCCTGGAGCCGCCCTCGGCGCAGCATTTTCTGGGCACGGACGACATCGGCCGCGACGTGCTGCTGCGCCTGCTCCAGGGCGGGCGGGTATCGCTGTTCGTCGGCCTGACGGCCGCCCTGGCCTCGGCGGTGATCGGCACCGCGGTCGGGCTGATGGCGGGCTACTGGGGCGGGCGTGCCGACGCGCTGCTGATGCGCCTGACCGACGGGGTCATCGCGCTGCCGCTGCTGCCGCTCTTGATCGTGCTGGCGGCGGTCGACCTGACCAAGCTCGGCCTGTCGGCCGAGCTGGCCGGATCGGAGACGACCGGCCTCTACCGCATCGTCGTCATCATCGCACTGGTCGGCTGGACCACCGTGGCGCGTCTCGTTCGCGGCGCGGCGCTCAGCGTACACACGCGCGACTACGTGCTGGCGGCGATCGGCCAGGGCGCCAGCCCGTGGCGCGTGATGGCGGTCCACATCCTGCCCAACGTCACCTCGCCGATCGTGGTCGCCACCACCCTGTCGGTGGGCAACGTGATCCTGCTGGAATCGGTCTTAAGCTTCCTCGGCCTCGGCATCCAGCCGCCGCTGCCGAGCTGGGGCAACATGCTGACCAACGCCCAGGAGCTGATGACCACCGCGCCGTTCCTTGCGATCTGGCCCGGCATGCTGATCTTCGTCACGGTGATCGCCTGCAACCTCTTGGGCGACGGGCTGCAGGACGCGCTCGACCCAAGGGCGCAGGAGTAACTCGTCCTTCGACAGGCTCAGGACGAGGAGAAAAGAAAGAGCCTCATCCTGAGCTTGTCGAAGGATGCGGCTCGATCTCCTCCACCCGCGTAAACACCTGTCCACCCTTCGATCGGATCAGCGCGACCTCCTGGTCGGCGCCGTTGGACGGGCCGCCGATGCGCAGGACGGCGTCGCAGCGTTCGGCCAGCGCGAGGGAGAGCGGCATCATGATCGCGTCGAAGTGCTCGCGGCCCGCCTCCGCGATCACCGGCAGGGCCATGTTGACGCCGATCACCGGCACGTGGCCGCGCTTCCAGACTTCGTGCGCCGCTTCGTTCATCGCCTGCAGGTTGGTGGCGCGCAGCTCAGGATCGCTGGTCCCCGAGGTGTAAGGCCCGGCGACCATGATCCACAGGCGCTTCACGCCCGCCGCGGCAGGGTCTGCTCCACCAGCGTGGCCCAATAGCTGGCGCCGATCGGCAGGATCTCGTCGCTGAAGTCGTAGTGCGGGTTGTGCAGCAGGCAGCCGCCCTCGGTCGGGCCGTTGCCGATCCACACGTAGGAGCCGGGCCGGGCCTGGAGCATGAACGCGAAGTCCTCGGCGCCCATGCTCGGCACCGGGTCGCGCACCAGGTTGGCCTCGCCGATCACCGCGCTGGCGGCCCTGGCCGCGATCTCGGTCTCGGCCGCCGTGTTGACCGTCGGGGGATAGCGCATCTCGTAGCGGAAGCCGGTGATCTTGGCGCCATGGGCCTGGGCGATGCCCTCGGCGATGCGGCGGATCGACGGCTCGATCGTCTTCTGCACCTCGGGCCGGAACGACCGCGTCGTGCCGCGCAACACGATTTCGTCCGGGATCACGTTCCAGGTATCGCCGCCATGCACCTGGGTCACCGACACGACGACCGAGTCGAGCGGGTTGGTGTTGCGGCTGGCGATCGTCTGCAGCGAGGTGACGATCTGCGCGGCGGTCACCACCGGGTCGATGCCCTGGTGCGGCATGGCGCCGTGCGAGCCGCGGCCGCGTACGACGATCTCGAACACGTCATAGGCCGCCATCAGCGGACCGTTGCGCACGCACATCGAGCCGACCGGATAGCCGGGCATGTTGTGCATGCCGTAGACCGCCTCGACCGGGAACTGGTCGAACAGGCCTTGCTCGACCATCACCCGCGCGCCGCCCTCGTTTTCCTCGGCCGGCTGGAAGATGAAATGCACCGTGCCGTCGAAGTTGCGCGTCTCGGCCAGGTAGCGCGCCGCGCCCAGCAGCATCGTGGTGTGCCCGTCATGGCCGCAGGCGTGCATCTTGCCGGGGTTCTGCGAGACGTGGTCGAACCCGTTCTTCTCGTGAATGTGCAGCGCGTCCATGTCGGCGCGCCGCGCGATCGAGCGCTGGCTGCCGTTGCCGCCCTTCAGCGTGCCGACCACGCCGGTCCCGGCCAGGCCGCGATGCACCTCGATGCCGAAATCGCCCAGGCGCTTGGCAACGAAGTCGGCCGTGCGGAACTCCTCGAAGGCCGTCTCGGGATGGGCATGGATCTCGTGGCGCCAAGCCGTCATGTCGGCGTGGAACTCGGCGATGCGGTTGACGATGGCCATCGGCTTGCCCCTCGGTTGGACGCGGAATTGCGGAGTGTCGCGGCGAACGGCCACGCCGTCAATCCGCCGGCGCGGCCCTCTCCGGCGCGGCCCGGGCCGGCGCGACCTTGTCCTGCGCGGCCCCGCTGGTGCACAGTCGCGTCCTGCCGTCCGCATACGCAAGCGAAGGGAAGGGACGATGCCAAGGACCGTGGAACGCCTGAGCCTGATGTCGATGACGCCGGGCACGGGACGCACGCTGAACGTGATCCGCTACGGGCGCGCCGGCGCGCGGCCCAAGGTCTATCTGCAGGCATCGATCCATTCCGGCGAGTTTCCCGGCGCGATGGCGCTGCACCACCTGATCCCGATGCTGGACCGGGCGCAGAAGGCCGGCCGCGTCAAGGGCCAGATCGTGGTCGTGCCGCATGCAAACCCGATCGGCCTGTCGCAGATCATGATGGCGACGCATCTCGGCCGCTACGACTTCTTCGGCCGCGACAACTTCAACCGCAACTACCATGACCTTGCCGACCCGGTGGCCGAGCGCGTCCAAGGCCGGCTCACCCGCAACGCCCAGCGCAACGTCAGCCTGATCCGCGCCACCGGCCTGGCGGTGCTGGACGAGATGATCCCGTCCAACGAAATCCAGCAGCAGCGGCTCTACCTGATGAGGCGGTCGATCGACGCCGACGTGGTGATCGACCTGCACTGCGACGCCCAGGCGTCGATGCATCACTTCATCAGCCAGCGCGATTGGCCGGCGATCGCCGACCTGTCGGCGCAAGTCGGCGCGACGGCGGTCATGTACAACGCGCCGTACCCCTTCACGATGACCTTCTCGGGCTGCAACGGTTCGTGGTGGTCGAAGCTGGCCGACCGGTTTCCCGACTACCCGATCCCGCAGGCCTGCCAGTCCTCGACCATCGAGTATCGCGGCCAGAACGACGTCAACGATGCCTATGGCGCGTCGGACGCGGCCAACCTTTACAAGTTCCTGCAACGCCGCGGGGTCGTGTCCGGCAATCCGGGACCGCTGCCGCGCGCGCGCTGCGCGGCGACGCCGATGGAGGGGATGGATGTCGGCTACGCGCCGGTGCCCGGCGTGCTGGTCTACAAGAAGCCGGAGGGCAGCAAGGTCCGCCGGGGCGAGACGATCTGCGAGGTGATCGACCCGCAGAGCGTCGATCCGCTGAACGCCCGCACGCCGATGAAATCCACGACCGACGGCGTGCTGTTCAGCCGCCGGCCCGACGGCCGCCCGGCCTGGCCCGGCATGGTCTGTTTCCGCATCGCCGGTCCCAGGGCGCTGCCGCACCGCAAGGGGCGCAGCGGGCTGGACGACTAGCCACGCTCCATTGAGGCGCCGCATCGAACCCGATAGAAGTCTGGCGCCATGCTGGACTTGCCTCATCTCGCCCTGTACTTCGCGGCGGCGCTGGTACTCGCCATTACGCCCGGCCCAGGTATCTTCTACGTTGCCGCGCGCACGCTCGCCGGCGGCCGCGCGGAAGGCGTGGCTTCCAGTTTCGGCACCGGGTTGGGCGGCCTGGTCCATGTCGTCGCCGGCAGCCTGGGCGTTTCCGCCATCGTGCTCGCGAGCGCCGAACTGTTCGGCACGCTGAAGCTGATCGGGGCGGCTTATCTGATCTGGCTCGGCATTCGCGCTTTCCAGTCCGCCCGCCGCGATCCATCGCCGGGATTGGACAACGGGTCCGCCATACCGCTGGTCGGGCCGCGCGGAGCGTTTCGCGAGGGCGTGCTGGTCGAGGCGCTGAACCCGAAGACCGCGGCCTTCTTCCTTGCCTTCATCCCGCAGTTCGTAGACCCGGCCGAGGGGTATGTGGCCCTGCAATTCGTTGTGCTGGGCTTCGTGTCGGTCGCGCTCAACACGCTCGCCGACATCGTCGTTGCCTTTGCGGCGAGCCGCATCCGCCAAGGGGCGACAGCGCGTCCCAGGTTGATCCGCCGCCTGCGCGAAGCATCGGGAGCGGCCATGATCGCGCTCGGCATCGGCCTTGCCCTGGCGAAGCGCCCCGCCAGCTGAGGTGGATCGAGCCCAGGGCTGGCGTTCGGCGACCGGCGCCCGCGGCCTGGATTGGGAACGCCTAGCGCTAACCAAGCAGGCGGAGATCGTGCGCGCCTCGGGCGACAACCACCGCCGCCGGCGACAACCTGGTGCTGCCCAAGGTCGGCCAGAAAACCGCCTCGATCGCCGACTTGCTGACCCTCTTGCAAAGCCAGGGCTACCGTACTAATTTAATATTTGTCCACCTTCCCCCGGAAAAATCCGTCCGCCGCGCGATGCGCCGCTTCCACGAGGAAGGCCGGTTCGTCGATCCCGCTTTCGTGGCGGAGGTGGGGGAGGGACCGCGGCAGACCTTCGAGGTACTGAAACATGACCCAAGAGTCGAAACCTGGCGCGAGTTTAGCAACGACGTTCCCAGAGGCCAGCCGCCCAGACCCGTCGCCGCTGGCCGCAACAGCCCCCGTGGCGTCCAATCGGCGCCGGACCACGGCCGAGGTGATGGCGGCGGCCGAGGAGAACTCGGGCAAGTTCTACCGGGATCTTACGGCCGAGCTGGAGCGCAAGCGCCGGGGAACGCCGGCCTAGCCGAAGGGGCGCACACCGCCCACACCACCAGCGGCACCAGGCTTAAGGTCCGCTACCGGGTCGTCGACGCCGGCGACCTGATCGCCAGCCACAACCTCGACTTAAGCGAAAACCCGTCTTTCCCGCGCGAGCTGCAGCCGCGCGACCGCCAGCGCGCGGCCAGCGGCGAGCAGGTGCAGAAGATCGCGGCCGACCTCAACCCCGAGCTGGTGGCCTTTTCGCCGCTGGCCTCGGAAGGCGCGCCGATCGTCGGTCGCAGTGGTCCCGGCGAGGGGCTTGTCGTGGAGAGCGGCAACGGCCGCACGATGGCGATCCGCACCGCCTATGCCCAGGCGCTGGCGTCGGCCGACCGCTACCGCGCGCATCTCCGCCAGCTCGGCTTCGACCTGCAGGGACTGCGCGAGCCGATCCTGGTGCGCGAGCGCCTCACCGAGCTGGCGCCGGCGGAGCGCCGGCAGTTCGTGCTCGACGCCAATGTGGCGGGCGTCGCGCGGTTCTCCGCCACCGAGCAGGCGATGGCCGATGCCGGGCGCCTCAGCGCCTCGACGCTCGACCTGCTGAAGCCCGGCGAGGTCGACGCGGCCGGCAACCGCGACTTCGCGCGCGCCTTCGTCGACGCCCTGCCGCCGGCTGGCGAAAAAATAGGCCCCCCTGCCGAGCGTGCCGTGGCAGGAGGGCCATGCGGGAGTTCCGCTTAACTCATCGGCCGCGGGTCAGGAACGCGGCTTCGCGATGCAGCCTCTTGCTCAGAATCCGACGCGGACGCCCACGGACAGCTCGTGGGCATGCAGGTCGCCGGTGATGGCGTCGACGTTGCGGCAGGCGGCGCCGGCACAGGCCTGGCCTGCATCCGAGGTGAACGAGCCAAGGTCGACGTACTTGTAGCCCAGGTCGACGATGATGCCGTTGCCGGCATGGATGCCGGTGCCGGCCGTGACCATCCAGGCGAAGTTGGCGGTCGTGCCGCCGGGCGTGGTCTCGGTCAGGCTGGGCGCGAAGGGCGACTGCGCCTTGACCTCGTCGATGCTGTTGACGGCGAAACCGATGCCGGCGCCGGCATAGGGCTGGAAGATGCCGAGCTTGCCCTTGGGCAGGAAGCCGGCGACATCGACATAGCCGTTGAGCATGCCGTTGACCGACGACACGTCGGCCTGGAACGACCGGTCGGGCGAATTGGCGCGCGTGAACGTCCCGTCCACGTCGAACAGCGGGCGCCAGGTCAGCGTCAGGTCGCTGCGGAACCACGGCGCGAAGCGGTAGCCGACGCCGCCGCCGATCGCGATCGACGTCCCGGCCGTGCTGTCGAGGCTGGTGCCGCATCCAAAGAGCGGGTTGGGGCTGCCGCAATTGTCGTCGCGCGTGTCGGCCTGGCCAGCGATGGCCAGGCCGAGGTCGGCGCGAACATAGAACCCTGTACCTTGCGCGTTGTTCTTGCCCTGCGCGTGGGCCTGGCCGGTTGCAGCAACCGTTGCGAGCAAAGCCGCGGCGATCGCTGTCCGGGCGTGTTTGGCCTGGACGATCATTCCGTTCCTCTTCGGCGCGCCGCTCTTTTGGGGTTGGGGGCACGGGTCGGCGCGTGAATCGCTATATCGATATATAAAGAAACGCCTACAGTCAATTTATATCATTGAATCTTTTCCTATTATCAACAGCTGGTGTGTTGGGCTTGCAACAGACCAAGGGCTGCGCTCGGGGTCGCAATGGCGGTTTTCCGCGGCGCCGCCGGCCTGGCCGGCCAATTCCTCGATTCGGTTGTAGGCCGGCGTTTGCACGCGGCGCGGCGATTTGCCAGGGTGCGCGCCAAGGCAATCGACGGGGCAAGCCATGAAACTCGATCTGTGCATCGCGGGCGCCACCGGCGGCGTGGGGAAATGCCTGGTGCGGGCGGTGCTGGCCTCCGACGCGTTCCGCCTGACCGGCGCGGTCGCGCGGCGCGGCGCGGGGCAGGACATCGGCAGCTTGATCGGCGACGCACCCTCGGGCGTCATCGCCACCGACGACCTGGCGGCGGCGCTGGACAAGAAGCCGCACGCGCTGATCGACTACACGCATCCCCGCGCGATCAGGCAGCACATCGCGCTGGCCTTTGCCCGCGGCGTGCCGGTGGTGATCGGCACGACCGGCTTGGCAGACGCGGACTTCGAGCATATCGACGCCGAGGCAAGGCGCGCGGGCGTCGGCGCCGCCACCGGCAACTTCGCGATCACCGCGGCGCTGCTGCAGCACCTGGCCAAGATCGCCGCGCGCCACGTGCCGCATTGGGAGGTGATCGACTACGCCAAGGCCGAGAAGCCCGACGTGCCGAGCGGCACGGCGCGCGAGCTGGCCGAGGAGCTGGGCCGCGTCCAAGCGCCCGTCATCCAGTTGAAGCAAGATCAGCTCATCGGCCCGATCGAGGCGCGCGGTGCTGCCTATGGCGGCGCGCGCGTGCATTCCGTGCGCCTGCCCGGCAGTCCCAACATCGTGCAGGCGATCTTCGGCCTGAAGGGCCAGCGCCTGACCCTGACGCACGAGGGCTACCAGGACCAGTCGATCTATGTCGAAGGCTCGCTGCTGGCGGCGCGGCGCATCCAGACCATCAAGGGCCTGGTGCGCGGCCTCGACACGCTGATGTTCGCAGCGTGATGGCGCCCATCGCGTTCCGTATCCTTCGCGACGGCGCCAAGTCAGGAAAGTGCGGATGAGCGGCGTTCGGAAAAACATGCGTCGATTTGACGAGGCGCAAAGCAAGGTTGCGAAGAATGCGGGGCTGACTCGCCTCTTGCGTTGCGTAGCGCGGCCTCGGCTCGCCGCGGCCCTCTTCCTGTGGCTCGCGGCTTGCGCGCCGGTGCTGCAGGAGCCGGGGCGGTTCGTGCAGGCTGCGCGGCTCGACGACGAGCGCTTCGTCGCGTCGGACGGCGTGGAACTGAAGCTGCGGGTCTGGAAGCCCGAGGGCCAGCCCCGCGCCGCGATCCTCGGGCTGCACGGCTTCAACGACTACCGCAACGCCTTCGACGCCTCGGCCACGGAATGGGCCAAGGCGGGCATCGTCACCTATGCCTACGACCAGCGCGGCTTCGGCGAGGCGCCCGAGCCGGGCATCTGGCCGGGCACGGAATTGCTGGCGCGCGACGCGGGCGAGGCGGCGCGGCTGCTGCGCGCGCTCCACCCGGACATCAAGCTCTTTCTGCTCGGCGAAAGCATGGGCGGCGCGGTCGCGATCGTCGTCATGGCGCGGGACAACCCGCCGCCGGTGGACGGCGTGATCCTGGCGGCGCCGGCGCTGTGGGGCCGGGCCGGCATGTCGGAGCTGCAGCGCGACACGCTCGACCTGCTGGCTCACACCATGCCGTGGTTCCCGGTCTCGGGCCAGGGCACGGGCCGCGTGCCGTCGGACAACATCCCGATGCTGCGCGCGCTGGGCGCCGACCCGCTGGTGCAGAAGTACAACCGCATCGACACGGTGTACGGCCTCGTCAACCTGATGGACGACGCCCAGACCGCCGCACCCCGCTTCGCCGCCACCGCGCTGATCCTCTACGGCGACAAGGAACAGCTCATCCCCAAGGGCCCGGTCGACACGTTCCTCAAGAACCTGCCGCGCGACGCGGCCGCGCGCCAGCGCCTCGCCCTCTACCCGCAGGGCTTCCACATGCTGCTGCGCGACCTCGGCGCCGAGACGGTGCGCCAGGACGTGCTCGCCTGGATCGCCGACTCCAAGGCGCCGCTGCCCTCGGGGGCGGAAAGGAAGGTGGAGTAGCCCTCACCCTCCCATCGCTGCCGCGATGGGCCCCTCCCTCTCCCAGCTTCGCTGGGCGAGGGGATGCTAAAGTCCCTCTCCCGCCCCAGGGCGGGAGAGGGTGCCCCGACCATCGGGAGGGGCTGGTGAGGGTAGGCACGGACCAATCGCATGGCGGGAACCGAACGACGACTGCTAAAGCATGCGCGTGCAATGCGCCGCGAGCCGACCGACGCCGAACAGCGCCTGTGGCTTGCCTTCAAGGATCGCCGACTCGGCCCGTACAAATTCCGCCGGCAACACACGATAGATCGCTATATCGTCGACTTCGCCTGCTTGGAGGCGAGACTGATCATCGAGCTGGACGGCGGGCAGCATGCGATGCAAGCGCGATATGACGATGGGCGCACGCGACACCTGGAAGCTAAGGGCTTTCGCATACTGCGGTTCTAGAACAACGATGCGTTGGCGAACACCGAAGGGGTGCTGACGATGATCCTGGCGATGCTTGCGGGTGAGGACAAACCGCGCCGATAGACCGCGCCTGCCCTCACCCGCCCCTCCCGATGGTCGGGGCACCCTCTCCCGCCTTTGGCGGGAGAGGGACTCTAGCAAATCCCCTCGCCCAGCGGAGCTGGGAGAGGGAGGGGCCCATCGCGGCAGCGATGGGAGGGTGAGGGCCTCTACGCCAATCCCCGCGCCAGCGCGCTCGACAGGCGGCGCGCGAAGGCGGCGGGGTCGGGCAGGGTTTCGCCCTCGACGATGCGCGCCTGGTCCAAGAGCAGGTGCGCCATAGCGTCGAGCGCCTGGGCTTCCTCGGTCTTGCCGACCAGCGTCGCCAGCTTGGCGATCAGCGCGTGGCGCGGGTTGATCTCCATGATGCGCTTGGCGGCCTGGTCGAGCTGCTTGTGCTGGCGCAGCATGCGCTCGATGCGCATGTCCAGGTCGCCCTGGTCGGCCACCAGGCAGACCGCGCTCTCGGTCAGGCGCTCCGACGCGCGCACATCCTTCACCTCGTCCTTCAATGCCAGGCGGAACACGGCGACCAGGCCCGCGAGCTCGGGCGGCGGCTCCTTTTTCTCTTCCTCCTTGCCGTCGGCGGCGATCTTCGCCAGGTCCGTGCCGCCCTGCGTGACCGAGCGGAACTTCTTGCCCTCGTACTCGCCGACCGAGGCGATCCAGAAATCGTCGATCGGGTCGCTGAGTAGCAGCACCTCCACGCCCTTGGCGGCGAAGCCTTCGATCTGCGGGCTCTTGCGCAGCGCCTTGGCGTCGTCGCCGGTGATGTAGTAGATCGCCTCCTGCCCCGGCTTCATGCGGGCGAGATACTCGCCCAGCGAGGTCCAGCTTTCGCCGTGGGTCGAGCGGAACCGCGCCAGCTTCAGCAGCACGTCGCGGCGCTCGTGCTCCTCGTAGAGACCCTCCTTCAGGACCGCGCCGAACCTGTCCCAGAATGTCAGGTAGTCCTCGGCGTCCTTCTCCGCCTTCTTGTCGAGTTCGGACAGGACGCGCGAGATCAGGCCCTGGCGGATCTTCGTCAGCACCGCGTTCTTCTGCAGCATCTCGCGGCTGACGTTGAGCGGCAGGTCCTCGCTGTCGACCACGCCCTTGAGGAAGCGCAGCCAGGACGGCACCAGCTCGGGCGCTTCGTCGGTGATGAACACGCGCCGCACATAGAGCTTCACGCGGTGGCGGCGGTCGGGATGGAACAGATCGAACGGCCGCTCGGCCGGCACGAACAGCAGCGCGGTGTACTCGACCTTCCCCTCGGCCTTGAAATGGACGGTCAGCCACGGCTCGTCGCCCAGGTGCCCGGCATGGCGATAGAACTCGCGATACTGCTGCTCGGTGATCTCGGCCTTGGGCCGGTGCCACAGCGCGGCGGCGCTGTTGAGCGTATTCTCCTTGCCGTCCTCCAGCAACGTGACGGGCAGCGCGATGTGGTCGGAATAGGTGCGCACGATCTGGCGGATGCGCATCGGCTCCAGGAACTCGTCCTCGCCCTCGCGCAAATGCAGCTCGATGGTCGTGCCGCGCGCCTCGCGCTCCGCCTCGGCGATGGTGAAGTCGCCGCGCCCGTCCGAAACCCAGCGCCATGCCTTCTCTTCGCCGGCCTTCCGGCTGGTCACGGTCACCTGATCCGCCACCATGAAGGCGGAATAGAAGCCGACGCCGAACTGGCCGATCAGCTTCACGTCCTTGGTCGAATCCCCGGTCAAATCCTTCATGAAGGCGGCGGTGCCCGAGCGCGCGATCGTGCCCAGGTTCTGGATCAACTCGTCGTGGTTCATCCCCACGCCGTTGTCGGCGATCGTCAGCATGCGCGCCTTGCGGTCGATCGAAAGCTTGACCTTGAAGGTCGGATCGTCGGCGGCGAGCTCGGGCTTCGTCAGCGCCAGGTAGCGCAGCCGGTCGCAGGCGTCCGACGCGTTCGAGATCAGCTCGCGCAGGAATATCTCTTTTTCGCTGTAGAGCGAGTGGGCCACGATGTCGAGCAGCCGCCCGACCTCGGCCTGGAAATGCAGTTTTTCTTCCGCCATAAGCTCCGCCCCTCCTCGCCGGGCACAAAGCTCGAAATAGTTCGCGCGAAGCCCTATATGGGGGATGGGCAGGTCGGAGCAAGTACCGTTTTGAGCGGTTCGGACGACGCACATACCAGGGGCGGCGGGGCCCGGGGCGGCGGGGCAGGCGCGGATTTCGGGGCGCTGCGCGCGGCGATGGTCGACGCGATCGGCCAGGAAGTGCTGTGGACCAACCGCTACCTGGGCAAGACGGCGCTCGATCCGCGGGTCGTTGCCGCGTTGAGATCGGTACCGCGCCACGAATTCGTCCCTCCGGACATGGTTGCCGCCGCCTACGAGAACAGGCCCTTGCCGATCGGCCATGGCCAGACCATCTCCCAGCCGTACATCGTGGCGGTGATGACCGACCTGCTGCATCCGCAGCCCCGCCACCGGGTGCTCGAGGTCGGCACGGGCTGCGGCTACCAGGCGGCCATCCTGTCGCGGCTGGTGGCGCAGGTCTTCTCGATCGAGACGGTGGCGGCGCTGGCGCGCGAGGCGGCGCTGCGCTTGGCGCGCCTGGGTCTTGCCAATGTCGAGGTCCGGCACGGCGACGGCTACAAGGGCTGGCCCGAGCAATCGCCGTTCGACGGCATTATCGTCACCGCGGCCGCGCCGGACCTGCCCCAGGCGCTGGTCGACCAGCTTGCCCCCGGCGGCCGGCTGGTGATCCCGCTGGGGCCGGAGGGGGGCGACCAGGAGCTGGTGGTGATTCGCCGCGAGGCCGACGGAACCCTCGACCGCCGGTCGGTTCTGCCCGTCGCTTTCGTGCCGATGGTGCCGGGGGGGTAGCCTCAGGCCGCGTCGCCGGCCAGCGCCACGTCCTGATAGATCGCCGCGAGATCGATTTCCGCACCGACCGATTCCAGGCGGAAGCGGCTGTCGCCGATCAAGTCCTGAACCGTCCATAGCCCGGCGCCGCGGCGCTGCAGCTCCACGTGCCGCTCGAACGAGGAGACGTAGAGGATCTCCTTGACCGACGGAATCTGCCGGTAGACGTGCAGCTTGTTCTGCAGGCCGTGGCGGAGGGTCGAAGGCGACAGCACTTCGACCACCAGGATCGGCTCCTCGACGTGCTGCGCGCCAGGCCGGGGCGGCGCGCAGGTCACCACCAGGTCCGGCACGAAAAAGCTGTCCCGGCGCCCGGGAACCAGAACCCCGGCCTCGCCGACGACGCGGCACGGGCGCTTCAGCGCATTTCCGATTGACCGCCCCAAAGCCTGCACAATCGTCCCGTGCGCCTCGGAGGGCGGGGCCACGGCAATGATTTCACCGTCCAGCAACTCGTAGCGCTGGTCGGTGCCGTCGTCCCAGGCCAGGAACGCGGCCAGGGTCATCCGGGGTCGCGCGGCGGCGGTCATGGAAACCAGTCTAAGGCAATTCCTGGGCGGTCGCGACCCCTGGGGCAACAATCCCTTGCATCCTGCCGGGGGCTGGCGGATGCTGACCGAGTCATGCAGCTCCAGTCCGGCGCCCGGGTGCTTGCCGTGCTCGGGCCGACCAATACCGGCAAAACGCATCTCGCGATCGAGCGCATGCTTGGCCATGCCAGCGGGATGATCGGGTTCCCCCTGCGCCTGCTGGCGCGTGAAAACTACGATCGCATCGTCAAAGCCAAGGGCGCGCGTTCCGTCGCCCTGATCACCGGCGAGGAGAAGATCGTCCCGCCCGAGCCGCGCTGGTTCGTGTGCACGGTCGAATCCATGCCGCTCGACCGGCCGGTCGAATTCCTGGCGGTGGACGAGATCCAGCTCTGCGCCGATCCCGAGCGCGGCCATGTCTTCACCGACCGGCTGCTGCATGCGCGCGGGCGGTCCGAGACGATGTTCCTGGGCGCCGAGACGATCCGGCCGCTCTTGCGCCGGCTGGTGCCCGAGGCCGAGTTCGAGACGCGCCCGCGTTTCTCCAACCTCGCCTATAGCGGCCCGCGCAAGCTGACGCGCCTGCCGCCGCGCTCGGCCGTGGTCGCCTTTTCCGCCGCCCAGGTCTACGAGATCGCCGAGATGGTGCGCCGCGCGCGCGGCGGCGCCGCGGTCGTGCTGGGCGCGCTCAGCCCGCGCACGCGCAACGCGCAGGTCGGGCTGTTCCAGGAAGGCGCGGTCGACTACCTCGTCGCCACCGACGCGATCGGCATGGGCCTCAACATGGACCTCGACCATGTCTGCTTCGCGGGCCTGAGCAAGTTCGACGGCCGCGGCTCGCGCCGCCTGCAGCCGGCCGAACTGGCCCAGATCGCCGGGCGCGCCGGACGGCACATGAGCGACGGCACCTTCGGCACCACGCAGGAGCTGGGGCCGCTCGACGAAGGCCTGGTCGAGGCGATCGAGGCGCACCGCTTCGACCCGCTCGACCACCTGTTCTGGCGCAATGCCGACCTCGATTTTTCCGATCCGCAGCGGCTGAAGCGTTCGCTCGAGGCCCGCTCGCCCGCGCCGTTCCTGATCCGCGCGCGCGAGGCCGACGACCAGTTGGCGCTCGCGGCATTGCTGCGCGACCGCGAGATCGCCGAGAGCGCGTGGTCGCCCCAGCGCACGCGACTTTTGTGGGAGGTCTGCCAGATCCCCGACTTCCGCAAGACCATGACCGACGCCCATGCGCGCATGCTCGGCCGCGTGTTCCGTTTCCTCCAGGCGTCCGACGCGCGCCTGCCCGAGGACTGGGTGGCCACCCAGGTTTCGCGGCTGGACGCGACGCTGGGCGACATCGACACGCTGACCGCGCGCATCGCCCATGTGCGCACCTGGACCTATATCTCGCATCGCGCCGACTGGCTGGTGCGCGCCGCCTACTGGCAGGAACGCACCCGCGCGATCGAGGACAAGCTCAGCGATGCGCTGCACGAGCGCCTGACCCAGCGCTTCATCGACCGCCGCGCCGCCGCGCTGTCGCGCCGCAGCGGCGACGGCGAGGCGCTGCTGGGCGGCGTGACCCGCGAGGGCGACGTGGTCGTCGAGGCGCACGTGATCGGGCGCCTCAAGGGCTTCGCCTTCGTGCCGGAAGCCGGGCCGCACGGCGAATCGCGCGCGGTCCTGGCGGTCGCGCGCCGGGCGCTGGCCGGCGAGATGGCGCGTCGCGTGCAGCGGTTGGTCGAAGAGCCCGACAGCGCGTTCACCCTGCGCGCCGCGGACGCGCGGGTCCTGTGGCACGACGAGCCGGTGGCGCGCCTGGTGCCCGGCGACGTGCCGGCATGCCCGCGCATCGAACCCTTGCGCAGCGACCTGCTGGACGGCGCGTTGAAGGCGCGCGTGCGCCATCGCCTGGAAGCCTGGCTCGCGGCCGAGTTGGCGCGCGCCTTCGCCGCGCTGCGGCGCCTGGAGCGGGCGCCGCTGGCGGGCGCGGGGCGCGGCATCGCCTTTCAGCTGATCGAGGCGCTGGGCGTGTTGCCGCGCCAGGCGGTCGAGACCCAGCTTGCCGCGCTCGCGCCCGCCGAGGCGCAGGCGCTGGTGCGCCTGGGCGTCAGGCTGGGCGCCGAGACGGTGTTCCTGCCGGCGATGATCAAGCCCGCCGCGCAGGCGCTGAAATCGGTCCTGTGGGACGTGCATGCGGGCACCCGGTTCCGGCCGCCGCCCGTGGGCGCCACCTCGCTGCCGGTCGATCCGTCGCGGCCCGAAGCGCTGGACCTGGCGCTGGGATTCCGCCGGCTGGGCCCGCGCCTCATTCGCGTCGACCGGATCGAGCAGCTTTCGGCCGGCTGCCGGCGCCTCGCCCGGCAGGGCCCCTTCGCCGCCACCCCGGCCCTGGCCGCCATCGCCGGCTGCGCCGAAGGCGAGATCGCCGGCATCCTGAAGGCGCTGGGCTACCGCGCCGAGGTGGGCGCCAATGGCGTCAGCTTCGCGCCGCGCCGCCGCCGCGACGGCCGTCGCCGGCGCGCGCGCGGAAGCGGCGATGGCGTCGGCGCGACAGCCGCGGCAGGACCCTTCGCGCGCCTGGGCGAGCTGGTCGCCGTCCGGCGCAAGCCTTGACCGGTCCCGCGGACGCCGGGTTGCGCCTGGACAAGTGGCTGTGGTTCGCGCGGTTCTGCAAGTCGCGCAGCCTCGCGGCGCGGCTGTGCGAATCGGCCGGCATGCGGCTCAACAAGGTGATCGTGCGCAAGGCGCACCAGGCGGTCCGGGTGGGCGACGTGCTGACCTTCCCGCAAGGCCTGCATATCCGGGTGGTGGCGATCAAGGCGCTCGGCCAGCGCCGCGGCCCGGCCCCCGAGGCGGCGTTGCTCTACGAGGACCTGGCGCCGCCCCCCGGCCGCACCAGCCCGCGCGAGCCTGATCGGCCCGACGCCGCGGCGGCCGGGCGCGCGCCCGGCGCCGGCCGCCCGACCAAGGCCGAACGGCGCGCCATCGACCGGCTGCGCGCCAGCGAATAGTCCGCGCATTGAGGGGCGATGCCCTTGTTGGGCAAGGGGTTGCACCGGCACGGCGCCGCATGCTACCCCACTGCGCGCGCGCAGCCGCGCGTCGCAGCCGATCGCGCCGCAATCGAAGAAGAAGGTGGTGGGAGCAAGAGGGCCATGGCCTACGTCGTCACGGAAGCCTGCATCCGGTGCAAGTTCATGGATTGCGTCGAGGTCTGCCCCGTCGACTGCTTCTACGAGGGCGAGAATATGCTCGTCATCCACCCCGACGAATGCATCGACTGCGGGGTGTGCGAGCCGGAATGCCCTGCCGAGGCGATCGTACCGGATACCGATAGCGCTGCCGAAAAATTCGCCGAGGTTAACCGGGACTATGCGCAGAGCTGGCCGAACATCACCCGCAAGGGCACGCCGCCGGCCGATGCCGACGATTGGAAAGGCAAGCCGGACAAGTTCACCCAGCAATTCAGCGCCAATCCGGCGAAGCGATAAGTTTCTGTAATATTTGCCTTATTGCGGCCAGGCCCCGTAGTCATGCGGATTCCGCATGGCGGCATCGTCCGGGCTGACTTGGCGCTAATTTTGTGTTATTTATATGAGGACTGGTGCTGAGGGTCCTGAAGGGCCTTGCAAAAAGGGTCTCCCTCGGCGGTTTCTGAATGGAGTGTTTCCGGACTTTCGCCGGATCCGTGCGAACGGATCGGCGAAAGGGGATTTTTGCGCCGTCGGCCGACGCCTGTCCGCAGGGCGCGGCTCGCGGCGGGGTGAAACGGGTCATGGCAAAGCACCGTACGGCGGCACAGAAGACCGCTTCGAAGCCAGCCAAGAACAGCAAGGCGAAAAAGGCGGCCGCCCGGGCGGTGGCGGCGCGCGTCAAGTCCAGCAAATCCAAAGTGAAAGCAGAGACGAAGAAGAAGATGGCGATGAAGAGCACTGCGACCGCCCGTATCAAGGCGCCGAGCGTCAGCGCCGCGCCGGCCAAGCCGGCGGCGGCCAAGATGGCGAGCGCGCCCGTCAAGGACGTCAAGGCGCCGGCCGCCGTCGCGGCCAATGCCAATGCCAAGCCGGGCCTCGCCAAGGGTTTCGTGCCCAAGGCCGTGCCGCCCGCCGTCAACGGCGCGCCCGCGAAGCCGGGCATGCGGCCCTTCGCGGTCGCCGTGGCGCCGAAGCCGGTGGTCAACGGCAAGGAGCCGGAATTCAACGCTGGCGACTATGTCGTCTATCCGACGCACGGCGTGGGCCGCATCCAGGGCGTGGTGACGCAGGAGATCGCCGGCACCAGCCTTAAGGTGATCGTGATCACCTTCGAGAAGGAGCGCATGACGCTGCGCGTGCCGGTGGGCAAAGCCACCAACTCGGGCCTGCGGCGCCTGTCGAGCCGCAAGGAAATGGAGACCGCGCTGAAGACCCTGAAGGGCCGCTCGCGCGTGCGTCGCATGATGTGGAGCCGTCGCGCGCAGGAATACGAGGCCAAGATCAACAGCGGCGACCCGGTGTCGATCGCCGAGGTCGTGCGCGACCTCTATCGCAACGCCGGCCAGCCCGATCAGTCCTACAGCGAGCGCCAGATCTACCAGGCGGCGCTGGACCGTCTGGCGCGCGAGCTGGCGGCGGTCGAGAAGATCGACGAGATGGCGGCGGCGCAGAAGCTGGAAAGCGTGCTGCGCGCGGCCTGATCGCGCCCTGGGTTCGACGCAAGGCGCCCGCCGGCAGCACGGCGGGCGTTTTGCTTTTCAGCCCGGCCCGACAGGCGCCTTCCGCGCCGAGGCGATCTGCGCCTCGTCGAACGTTCCGACTTGCCAGGGATAGGTGGTGCCGCGATGGGTGACGGGACGCTCCATCGTGTCTCCTTCTACGCCAGCCGGTAGACCTCGATCGGCTTCTCGCGGCCGGCCAGGCCGCGCAAGCCAACCGCCGTCATCGGCACGACCGCGCCGGCGGCTGCGGCGGTGGTTTCGCTCGCCAGCGCGATCGCCGGCATGGCGCCGTCGTCGAAGCGCCGCCCCAGCGCCTGCAGGCGCTGCGCGGCGTTCACCGTGTCGCCGACGATCGTGTAGTTCATGCGCCCCGGCGCGCCGATATTGCCGACCAGGACCTGGCCGGTATGCACGCCGATGCGCATGCGCAGGACCGGCTTGCCGGCCGCGCCCCGGCGCGCGCTGTCCGCCCGCATCGCCGCGGCGATCGCCACCGCCGCGCGGCAGGCGCGCGCGGCGTGATCCGGCTGCGGATCCGGCGCGTTCCAGAACGCCATCACCGAATCGCCGATATACTTGTCCAGCGTGCCGCCCTCCGCCTCGATGCAGCGCTCGACCATCGAGAAATGCTCGTTCAGCATTCCGGCCAATTCGCGCGCATCGCTGTTCTCGGACAGCGCCGTGAATCCCACGATATCGGTGAACAGCACCGTCACCTCGCGCTCCTCGGATTCCACCTCGCCCTGCCGGTGCATCAGTTGCCCGACCAGCCGCTTCGGCAGGTAGGTCTCGACGCGGCTCAGCGTCGCGGCCATGGCGTTGAACGCCCGGGCGGCGCTGTCGATCTCGCGGAACGGACTCTCCGGCAGGGGCTTCAGCGCTCTCAGGTCGAGCACGCGGATGTGCTCGGCCGCCTCGGCCAGGCGCCGCAGCGGTCGCGCCAGGCGGCGGCCGAGCATCGCCGCCGTCGCCACCGCGACGGCCAGCACGCTCAATCCGGCGTAGACCATGCGGTCCAGCCGGCGGAACTCGGCGCCGATCTCGTCGGCCATGAACTGGCCGCCGACGATCCACGGCACGCGGCCGTAGTCGGTCATGGCGCGATAGAGCACGACGCGTTGCCCGCCAGGAGCGTCGACGAAGCGCGCCTCGACCGAGCCCAGACGCTCGATGCTGCGGCTGCGCTTTTCATCCCACAGATTGGCCAGCACCGGGTCGCCGAACTGGGCGATGCGCGGCAAGGGCTGTTCGCGCGTCGGCTCGACCGGTAGGCCGAACATGTTGCCGGGATGCGCCAGCACGTAGTCGTGCCCATAGAGGATGAAGGGACGCTCGGGCCGGTCGCGGCTGATCTCCGCCAGCAGGCGCGACAGGTCGATCACCGAGATCGTGCTCATCAGTCCGCCCAGGAAACGCCCGTCGCGCAGCACCGGCGTGCGCAGGTCGATCAGCGGCAGGCCCACCGCCGATCCTTCCTGCACCTCGCTCCAGAACGGCTGCGGCGAGCCCATCATCTCGACCATTGCCGACGCGGCGTTCGGCTCGTCGCGCAGGTTGCGGCGGAAATGCTCCAGGCGCTGACCGACGCGCCGCACGCCGACCGATTCGAGGTCGGGCGTGACGAAGGCGAGCGAGGACACTTGCGGCGTGCCGGCGAGCGCCACGGCCAGCGAATGCGACAGGCGGTCGGGGTCGGCCGGATCGATTACGCCGCCGGCCATCTGCTCGGCCACGAATTCCGCCTGCTCGACCACCGGTTGCAGCTGCTGGCGCAGACGCTCGACGATCATGTCCAGCGTCGACACCACGCGGTCGCGGACCAGGTCATAGGTCGTGCGCTGGGCGCTCACATAGCCGATGAAAAGCTCGGCGCCCACCGCCAGCGCCACGAACAGGCCGAAGCCCGCGCCCAGCACCATCGCGATCGGCCAGCCCCGGCCGCGCGGCACAGCCGGTGCCGGGGCCGGGGCGGACGGATTCGGCGGGCTACTCGACGACAATCTTGTAAAGCCGCCCGGCGGCGACCGGCTCGTCGGGCTTCAGGCCGTTCAGCGCGCGGAAACGCTCCGGGCGATGGTCCGCCGCGGCAAAGCGCTCGGCCAGGGATTGGGCGCTGTCGCGTGCATCGGCCCGCACCAGGGCGACGCGCCGCGGCCTGGCGGTGCGCGCCTCGTCCCGGCTCAGGCGCCGGAAGCTGCCCGTCACCTTGCCGAACTCGGGACCCCAGGCCGCGGCAAATTGCGTCGGCGCGATGAACTGGAAGCGGTAGATCCGGTCGGGAGCGAAACGGATCGCGGTGAAGCGGATGTCGACCGGTCCGCCCTGCGTGTTCAGCCGCGCGACCGCCGACGCGCCCTCCATCCCGTTGACGGCGAGCGGCTCCAGGTTCGCCAGCGGCGCCTCGCGGCCCCAGCGCTCGGCGATATAGCCGCGCATGGGTCCGCCATAGACCTCGGCGGCGTTGTCGAAGCGGATCGTTGCGCCGCCGGGGCCGACCGCCGTCACCTCGGCCTGCCCGTTGAGGAGCTGGAACCCGTCCGGCACCTCGAAGCGGAAGCCCAGCGTGGGATGCACGAAGGCGCGGCCGCTAACGAAGCCTTGGCCCGGATCGTCGCCGTAGAGAAGTCCGTCGATGCGGCGCAGATAGGCCTCGCGCTCCTCGCGCCCCTCGGTCGCGCCGGCCAGCCCCGCCTGCGCGATCGCACGCTCCACCCGCTCGGCCGTGCGCGGATGGGTGGCGAACAGGTTGAACGCGTCGCCGCGCCCCGGCGTGCGGCCCGCAAGCGTGGCCTGCAGCGCGTCCTGCTGCTCGAGCTTGGCCAGGAAGCTCGCCATCGCCAGCGGGTCATAGCCGGCGCGCGCCATGGTCGCGACGCCCAGCTCGTCGGCCTGGAATTCCTGCTCGCGGCTGAAGCCCTGGATCCACATCATGCCGGCGGCTTCGCCGGCCTGCTGCAAGCTCGCGCTGCCGGTCAGCCAGCCCAGGAGCTGCGTGCCGCTGCCGACCACCAGGCTGCGGCCATAGCGCTGCGCGGTGTGGCGCGCCGTCACGTGGCCGATCTCGTGCGCCAGCACGCCGGCCAGCTCGGCCTCGCTGCCCGCCAGCGCCAGCAGCCCGCGCGTGGTGTAGATGTTGCCGGCCGGCAGGGCGAAGGCGTTCACGACCGGCGAATTCAGCACCGTCACGCGGTATTCGAGCTCCGGCCGCGCCGAGGCGCGGCCCAGCGCGCGCACCAGGCCGGCGACATAGTCCTTGATCGCCGGATCGGCATATTCGCCGCCGAACTGCGCCAGGATCTTGGGATGCTCGGATTCGGCGATCTGGCGTTCCTGCTCCGGCGTGACCGCGATCTCGGAAAGGCGGTCGACGGTCTGGCCCAGGCTGCCCAGCCATTCGCTCCAGCCGGCCGCGCTTTGCGCGCGCGCCGACGGCGCGCACATCACCAGCGCCAGCATCGCCGGCGCCAGGCGCATAAGCAGGCGAAAGGCGGCAAACTTGGTCGCTTGCATGTCCGATCCTGGCCGGGGGTCGAACGTCGGTCGCATTCGCGAAGGCTAGGGCGGCATCTTGGCGGAAATTGGACTACTCGACCACCAGCTTGACCCATTGTCCCGGCTGCACCTGGTCCTCCGGCCCCAGCCCGTTGAGCGCGCGGAAGCGCTGGTCGCGGCTGTCCTGGGGCGCCAGGCGCTGCGCCAGGCTTTCCACCGTGTCGCCCGCGACCACGCGCACCAGCTTCAGGCGCAAGGGCTTGAGCTGCGCAGCCTCTGCCGCCGTCAGCGCACGGAAGCTGTAGGTCGACCGGCGCAGGTCGAAGGAGAGCGACTGCGTCAAGGCCGGCGGCGTGATATAGGTGAAGCGGTAGATCGTGTCGGCGTCGAACAGGATCGCGACCAGCCGCAGGTCGCGCGCGCCGCGGTTGGTGTCCACGCGCGCCCAGCCGGTCGCCGCCGGCAGGCCGCCGATCGCGATCGTCTCGACATCGGTCAGGGCAAGATCGCGCGACCAGGCCTGCGTCAGGTATTCCTGGATGCCCAGACCCATACCCATGCCCATGCCGGTGCCGGCGGGCTGGGCCGGCTGCTGACCGGTGCGCGCCGCGCCCGCGTCGGACAGCCGCGCGGAATCGAACAGGATGATCGCCTCCTGCGGATTGCGCGCGATCACCCGCTGGGTCGAATTGAACAGGCGAAATCCGCTGGGCACATCGAAGCGGAACAGCAGCTTCGGGTGCAGGAAGGCGGTGCCGCGCACGAAGCCCTGCTCGGGGTCGTCGCCATAGAGAATCCCGTCCACGCGGCGCAGGTAGGCCTCGGGATTGACGCCGCGCTGCACCGGCGCCGACGTCGCCACCTCGCCGGCGCGCTGCGCCGCCGCCTGCACCCGGTCGGCGGTGCGCGGATGGGTCGAGACGAAGTTCATCTGGTCGGCCTGGTCGGCGGGCAGACCCATCAGCGCGGCTTCCAGCTTCGCGTGCTGGTCGAGCCGCGCCAGGAAGCTCGCCATCGCGGCCGGATCGTAGCCCGCGCGCGCCAGGTAGCGGATGCCCAGCGTGTCGGCCTCCAGCTCCTGCTCGCGCGAATAGCCCTGCACATAGGCCGTGGCGTCGCGGCCGACATCGCCGACGCCGGCGCCGCCGACGCCGCCGGCGCCAGCGCCGGCCTGCGCGTCCAGCGCCAGGCGCTGGGCCTGCTGCAGGCGGTGCGTGGCGTGGCGCGCCGTCACGTGGCCGATCTCGTGCGCCAGTACGCCGGCCAGCTCGGCCTCGCTGCCCGCCAGCGCCAGCAGCCCGCGCGTCACGTAGACGTAGCCGCCGGGCAGCGCGAAGGCGTTGACGATCGGGCTGTTCAGCACGGTGAAGGTGAATTGCTGCTCGGGCAGCTCGGACACAAGCGCCAGGCTCTGCCCGACGCTGGCCACGTAGGACGCCAGCGCCGCATCCTCGTACGCGCCGCCGAACTGGCGCAGGATGCGCGGATGCTCCTCGCGCCCCACAGCCTGCTCGTCCTCGCGCGTCAGCGCCTGGCCCAGGCTGCGCTCGCCGGTGGCGGGGTCGATCACGCAGGCGCCCAAGGCGACCGCCGCGGCGGCCAGCCACGCCCCGGCTAGGAGGCCGGCTCTCATCGGCCGATCAACTCGATCTGCTCGGGATGGGTCACCTCGATCATCGGCCCGTTATAGACGCGGACCCAGCCGCGCACACGCAGCACGGCGCCGGTCAGCCCGGCCGGGTCGATCCCGGCGGCGCGGAACAAGGGCCGCGCGCGCCTGATGATCGACACGGTGAAGTCGCGCCGCCAGTCCGGCCCGAAATCCAGGTAGAGCCTGTCCCGGCGTTCCGTCACCCGCTGCACCCGCCCCTGGACCAGATGATAGCCGTCGACCAGCCGCTCGGCCTCCGCCGCGTCCAGCACGCGGAACCGCGGATCGGCCCACAGCCCGCGGTTGGCGGCGCGCGCTTCTGCCTCGATCGCCAGCATCTCGGCCGCCCGGGCGCGATTGTCGGCAAAGGTTTCGACGCGGGCAAGCCCCGCCCCCAGGACGGCGCCCTGCAGCCACAGGCCCGCGTCGGTCGTCGCCTGGGCCAGCGCCCGGCCGCGCCGGTCCGCCGCCCGACCGCCGATCTCCAGGCGCAGGGCTTGTCCTATCGCCTGGGCGGCCAGGAATCGCGTCGCCTCGGCGGCGAAAGCCCGTTCGCGCGCCTCGGCCCGGGGGCCGGCCTTGGGCGCGCGCAAGCCCGTCAGGCGCAATTCGCGCCCGTCCTCCAGCCGCAACGTGTCGCCATCGATCGCGGCGGCGACGCGGGACGGGTCGTCGGCCGCCGCGGGAAGGACCAGGGCGGTGAACGCGGCCAGGCCGAAAACCGCCAGTGCGGCGAAGGTCGAGGCGGGCGAGGGCATTTTCCCTGTTTAATTCGACGGGCCGATCGGTGATAAACCAGACCGTCATAACCAAGGCCGGGCCAAAACGCGATGCCGGCCCCAGACGGGGAGCGCCGACCGCACGCCAGCATGGCCCGCACCGACCTCTACCCGCCGATCGAGCCCTATGCGACCGGTACGCTCCGGGTCGACCGCCGGCATTCCCTCTACTACGAGCAATGCGGCAATGCTTCCGGCGTGCCGGTGCTGTTCCTGCACGGCGGGCCGGGGGCGGGGGCGACGGCGGCGCATCGGCGCTTCTTCGATCCGGCCTTCTACCGCATCGTCATCTTCGACCAGCGTGGCGCCGGGCGCTCGACGCCGACTGCCGACATCGCCGACAACACCACGCCGTACCTGGTCCAGGACATCGAGACGCTGCGCCAGACGCTCGGCATCGAGCGCTGGCTGCTGTTCGGCGGGTCCTGGGGCAGCACGCTGGCGCTGGCCTATGGCGAGGCGCATCCCGAGCGCTGCCTTGGTTTCGTGCTGCGCGGCATCTTCCTCAGCCGCGACAGCGAGATCGACTGGTTCCTGCACGGGCTCGGCCAGATCTTTCCCGAATCGCAGCGCGCCTTCGCCGGGTTCCTGCCGTCGCCCGAACGCGGCGACCTCCTGGGCAGCTACTATCGGCGCCTCACCGATCCGGACCCGGCGGTGCACCGCCCGGCCGCGCGGGCCTGGAGCAGCTACGAGGCGGCATGCTCGACCCTGCTGCCCAACGCCGACAACGTGGCGGCGGTGAACGACGACCGCGTCGCCCTGGCGCTGGCGCGGATCGAGGCGCATTATTTCATCAACAAGAGCTTCCTTGGCCCCGACCAGCTGATGGCCGATCTTGGCCGCATCGCCCACCTGCCGGCGGTGATCGTGCACGGGCGCTACGACATGGTCTGCCCGATCGCGACCGGCGACCTTTTGGCCCGCGCCTGGAAGGGCGCGGAGTTCACGGTCGTGCCCGATGCCGGCCATTCGGCCATGGAGCCGGGCATCCGCGCGGCCCTTGTGGGCGGAACCGAGCGCTTCAAGCGCTTGCGATGAACTCTCCTGTGGCATTAGTGCCACAATAGGAGATTTTCTCCGCTTTTACGTGGGGTTGAGTAGCCCCGTCATGGCCTAGCCCGGGCAGCCGGCGCTATGGTTCCGCCCGTATTCGGCGACCGCGGCGAAGATCGCGGCGCTCGGGCTTCGGTTAAACGCCGATGCGTGCCGGGAGTAAGTACAGGGTGCTGGAAATCTTGCGCTTGGCAGGCAAAGCCGGGCCGTTCCGCCTGCCGTCGCTGGCGGGGGTGATGCTGCTTTGCGGGCTGCTCCTGGCGCCGGACATGGCGCGGGCGGCCAGCGACGAGGATCCCGATCCGGACGCGCTCGCCTTCGGCCTCGGCTACTTGGACATCGTCAAGCGACGCGACCCGGCGGGCATCTTCAATCTCGAATACCGCTCGGACAAGAAGCTGTGGGTGTTCAAGCCGCAGGTCGGCATGTTCGCCACGTCCAAGGGCGGCTTCTACACCTATGCCGGGATCCGGCTGGACGTGTATTTCGGCAACCGCTTCGTCTTCACGCCCAGCTTCGCGCCCGGCCTGTACTACGAGGGCAATGGCAAGGACCTGCATTTCCCGGTCGAGTTCCGCTCCTCGGCCGAGCTCGCCTATCGCTTCGACGACTACTCGCGCCTCAGCCTCGGCATCGCCCACCTGTCGAACGCCAGCCTGGGCGACAAGAATCCCGGCGTCGAGACCCTGACGCTCAGCTACTCCGTGCCGTTCGACAAGCTGTTCGGCAAGTAGCGGCCGCGGTCGCCCGGACCGATTGGGGGCGATCGATGGCCGATGACCGCCAGGCATCACCGCCTCTGCCGCGCCGGCTCGAATGGGCGCTGGCGGCGCTGTTCTGCGTCGCCGCCGCGGCGATCGTGGGCCTGGGGTTCTACGGCGGGCAGAAGGTCAGCGCCTACCGCTTCCAGCGGATGATCGCGGACGAACGGCGCACCGAGACGCTGCTGGGCGGGCTGAAGCACGTCCACACCGCCGCCGAGGACATGCCGGGCATCCTCGCCATCTACGGGCTGAAGCCCGGCGAGGAGCAGCGGCTCGGCAACATCGCCTGGGTGCCGCCGGGCATGCCGGCGCCCTTCGTCGGCGCGATCGCGCGGCCCGGCCGCTTCGCCAACACCACGATCAACGCGCTGGGCTTCCGCGACGGGCGCGAGCGCTACCTGCCGAAGCCGGCGAAAACGTACCGCATCTTCGTCACCGGCGGCTCGACCGCGTTCGGATCGGGGGCCGAGAGCGACGGCGACACCATCGCCGGCCAGCTCGAGGCGCTGCTGAACCGCGAGCAGAAGCCCGCGACCGGGCTTTCCTACGAAGCGGTCACCGCCGCGATTCCCGCCTGGTCGTCGACGCACGAGCGCATCCTGATCGAGAACCGCCTGGTCGACCTGGCGCCGGACCGCATCATCATGTTCTCCGGCTTCAACGACGTGCTGTGGGGCGAATATCTCAGCGACATCGACTGGTTCTTCACCTTCTACGACCAGCACTACATCTCGCTGCTGAACCTGGCGCACCGGCGCGCGGGCCTGCCGCCGCTGGGGCCGGTGCGCATCCTCGAATCCGCCAAGCCGGACTGCGCGACCATCGCGCGGCGCACGCGGCGCAACGTCACCTATGCGGCCTTCGCCGCCGGCCAGGCCGGCGCGCGGCTCGTCTACGCGCTGCAGCCCAACATCTTCTCGACGGGCAAGACGCTGACCCAGCGCGAGGCGCGCGCGCGCAACCGCCAGCCGGAATGGCCGCCGCGGTTCAATGCCTGCTACGACGCGCTGCGCGCGGCGCTGAAGGAGATTCCCGCCGCGGGCTACCGCTTCGTCGACCTGTCGCATCTGTTCGGCGAGGTGCCGGCCGACCGCGAGCTGTTCATCGACACCTCGCATTTCCCCGGCGCCGCCAACGCGATCGTCGCGCGCGAGCTGGTCAAGGCGCTGGACTGGGCTGCGCCTTAAGCGTCGGCGCTGACCAGCTTCAACGCCACCGCGCCGGCGATGATCGTGGCGATGGCCACGAGGCGCGGCCAGTCGCGCGATTCGCCCAGCACCATCATGCCGAACAGCGCCACGCCCACCGCGCCGATGCCGGTGAAGATCGCATAGGCCGTGCCGATCGGGATGCTGCGCGCGGCGTTGGCCAGGAAGACGAAGCTGAACACGGTGCAGACCGCGACCACCAGGGTCGGCTTCAGCCGGGTGAAGCCCTCGGTGTATTTCAGGCCGACGGCCCAGCCGACCTCCAGTATCCCGGCGACGATCAGACTGAGCCAGGCCATCCGCGAATTCCTTTCCTTCGCTACGGGACGCGCGCGACGCGGCAGAACGCCAGCCCGTCGCGTTTGCTCGCCTCGGCGCGCACGACCAGCGGCCCGCAAGCGCCTGGCGCGATCGCCAGGCCGCGCAGCTTCAGGGCCTGCTCCGCGATTCCGTGCTCGCTCGCGCGGAACAGCGCGAAGATCGGCCCTTCATGGCGCGCGACCGCGTCGTAGGCAAGCCGCTCCAGCCCCGTGGGCGGCGCGGGGGAATCGAGAATCCAGCGCGAGACGCGCACGAAGCGGACGGCGCGCGGGAAGGCCGGCACCACGAAGGCGGTGGGCTCGGTGCCGGGCAGCACGACCATCGTGCGGCCCGGCTCGGCCAGCGCCGGCGCCTCGACGCCGAAGCGCGCGTCCGACCACGGCACGTGCCCCCAGCCCGCGACCCGCAGCGTGACCAGGCACAGCGCCAGCAGCGCCGCCGCCGTCGCCGCCGTCCGGCGCGCGTCCAGCCCCATCAGCCCGAGCAGCAGCACGATGCCGAGCGGCGCCAGCATCTCCAGCGCGATCAGGTAGCGATAGATCGCGAACATCGCGACCCAGGCGCCATAGCTGCCCGCCAGCATCGCCAGCACCAGGACCGCCGCGGGGCGCGGCGGCCCGGCCAGGCGGCGCTTCGCCAGCGGCGCCAGGATGACGGCCGCGATCGCCACGGCATGGAGCAGCGGGATGCGCAGGTCGACGAACCGCACCTCGCCCACCAGCCGCGCGTTGAACGGGAAGCGGAAGGCCAGCGTGGCGGCGTCCCACCAGGTCCGGGGCAGGTAGACCAGGTTCTTGTGCGGCTCGGGCGCGGCGAAGGGCGAGCGGAACCAGTCGTTGAAGAACGGGAACATCGGATTGCCGAAGCGCTGCCACAGGTCGAGCGCCCAGAACCCGCCGGTGACCGCGTAGCCGATGACGGCGCCGGCCGACAGGGCCACCGCCAGCGCGATCCGCCGCGGCCAGGTTGCGGGCGCCGCCAGGCAGGCGAGACCCAGCCCCGCGCCATAGAGGAACATGGTCGGCTTCAGCCCGCAGGCCAAACCCAGCAACGCGCCCGCAACGGCGGCGATCGCTAGCGTCAGCTCCGCCGCGCGCAGGGCGAGCATCGCCAGCGCGCCCAGCACGAAGAGGCTGAGGATGTTGTCGGCGAAGCTGGTGCCGATCTCGCCCAGGTTGCCGGCGGCGATCGTGCCGACGAGGCCGAGCGCGAGGGCGGCCACGTCGCGCCCCGGCGACGCCGCGCCCGGCAAAGCGGCGCGCGCGATCCAGAAGACGAGGATCGCGTTTAGACCCTGCACGGCGCCGACCAGGAACCCCGTGAGGCGCGGCGGCAGGTGCTCGAACGCCAGGTAGAACGGCAGGTGCAGCAGCGGATTGAAATAGGCCCCGGGCATCACCGGCGCGTCGATGTCGAGGTCGCGCCGGCCGGTCAGCCAGGCGAAGGGATTGTAGTAGTGGTAGTTGAGGAGATCCCAGTTGTAGTCCTGCCGCACCAGCAGCGACAGGATGCCGTAGCCGAGCGGCGCGCCGAGATAGAGCGCGAGGGTCAGCGCCCGCGCTTCGCCCGCCGTCGGCCGGTCAGCGAACGGCATCGGGGAACAGCGTGCGGATTCCGTCCACGAGGTCGCGCGTCATCGCGTCGAGGATCTGCTCGCCCTTCGCGCGGGTGGCCAGGGTGGGATCGCCGGTGGCGCCGGTCGGGCTGTGCAGCAGGCCCGGCGCCGGTTCGGGACTGAGGCGTGTCGAGCGCGCGAAGCCGGCGGGCGGCGGCGCCGACGGCGCTTCCTCCGCGCGCTGCGCCAGGTGCATGCGCACCGCCTCCGGCTTGATCGCCAGCATGACCGAGGTCTCGCGCTCGTCGGCCGGCCCGCCGCCCGGCTGCGCGAGCAGCGGGTCGGCGCCGCGTCCCAGCAGCCGCACGTCGCCCACCGCGATCCGCCCGCCGCGGCGCGCCAGCAGGTCGGCGGCGGCGATGCGCAGCGGCGCCTCGGTCGACACGCCGGTGTTGACCACGACGATGCGCGTCACGCCGTGGTCGATCAGGTTCTCCACCAGCTCGGTCACCAGCGCGATGAAGGTCGGTGCCTTCAGGTGCTGGCTGCCGGCATAGGCGGTGAAGGCGGGGTAGAAGCCGAAGCCCACGACCGGCGCCACCACCACCGGCAGTTCCAGCGCGATGCGCCGGCCCAGCTCGCGCGCGGTCAGGCAATCGGTGCCGAGCGGCAAATGCAGCCCATGCTCCTTGGCCGCCGCGCCGATCGGCAGCACGACGACGCAGCCCGCGTCGAACCGTGCCTTGGCCTCGGCCCAGCTCAGCTCTTCCAGGAACGCGCCCTGCACCGATCTCCCCTCCCGCGGGGCGCGATTGTCCGGCCAAGCAAGCCGCCGCACAAGGGCGCAGCGTTCAGGCGTGATTGGTCAGGAGCACTTCGAGTAGCCGCAGTCCTGGCACACGTCGCAGCCCTCCTGGCGGATCAGCGCGGCGCTGCCGCATTTCGGGCATTGGCGGACGGTGCTGCCGAGCTCGGCGGTGAACCGGCCGGACGGCGATGTGCCGGGCGCGTCGGCGGGCGCGCCGGCGACCGCGACGGCGCGCAGTTCCGGCAGGTGGCCCTCGCGCCGGTTGCGCGGTGGGGGCAGGAAGCCGATCGCGATCATGTGGCGCTCGATCACCTCGCCGATCGCGGCCAAGAGCGAGGGCACGTAGCGACCCTCCATCCACTGTCCGCCGCGCGGGTCGAACACGGCCTTCAATTCCTCCACGACGAACGACACGTCGCCGCCGCGGCGGAACACGGCCGAGATCATGCGGGTCAGCGCGACGGTCCAGGCGTAGTGCTCCATGTTCTTCGAGTTGATGAACACCTCGAAGGGCCGGCGGCGGCCGTCCTGGATGATGTCGTTGATCGTGATGTAGAGCGCGTGCTCGCTGTCGGGCCAGCGGATCTTGTAGGTCTGGC
>JADZDN010000314.1 GCA_020851015.1 Alphaproteobacteria bacterium
CTCTACAAGCAGAAGCTGCTCTACAAGGACAAGCGCCTGGTCAACTGGGACCCCAAGCTGCACACCGCGATCTCGGACCTGGAGGTCGAGCAGAAGGAGGTCAAGGGCCAGCTCTGGCACTTCAAGTACCCGATCGAGGGCACGACGGACCAGTTCATCGTCGTCGCCACCACGCGGCCCGAGACGATGCTGGGCGACACGGCCGTCGCCGTGCATCCCGACGACGAGCGCTACAGGGCGCTGGTGGGCAGGAACGCCATCCTGCCGCTGGTCGGCCGCAAGCTGCCGATCGTGGCCGACGAGATGGCGGACCCCACGGCGGGCAGCGGCGCGGTCAAGATCACGCCGGCGCACGACTTCGCCGACTTCGAGGTCGGCAAGCGCCACAAGCTGGCGATGGTCAATATCTTCGACCGCGACGCTCGTGTGGTCTTGCGAGGCAATTCGGCATTTCTCTCCGGATTGCCAGCCAAAGAAGAGATTTACGTCGTTGAGACCTACCACGGCTTGGATCGCTTCGCGGCTCGCAAGCGCCTAGTCGCCGACATGGGGGAGAGGGGCCTGATTGAGAAGGCCGAGCCTCACACGCATGTGGTCCCGCACGGCGATAGATCGAGCGTGCCCATCGAACCATGGCTTACTAACCAGTGGTACGTGGATGCAGCGACCTTAGCCAAGCCCGCAATCCAAGCGGTAGAGCAGGGGCGCACCAAGTTTGTTCCCGAACACTGGACCAAGACCTACTACGACTGGATGCGCAACATCCAGCCCTGGTGCGTGTCGCGCCAGCTCTGGTGGGGCCACCAAATTCCCGCATGGTACGGCCGGAAGCAGGTTGAGCCCAATGGTTGGGCTTCGATTGATGATGACCCGGATATCTTCGTAGCTGAAACAGAGGCAGAGGCCATCCAACTGGCTCGAGCAAGGTTCGGTTGTGAGGTTCGAGTGTTGGCCCCCCCGCCCGATGGCGACCTCGCTCCTGTTTTCCAGCAGATTATCGGCGCTGAACTAGCTGGGAAGCCCAGGTGGGAGCCGATTTGGCGCGACCCCGACGTGCTCGACACCTGGTTCTCGTCGGGGCTGTGGCCGTTCTCGACTCTCGGCTGGCCCGACAAGACGCCGGAGCTGCAGCGCTACTACCCGGGCGACGTGCTGGTCACCGGCTTCGACATCATCTTCTTCTGGGTGGCCCGGATGATGATGCTGGGCATCCACTTCATGGACGGCGAGGTGCCGTTCCGCGAGGTCTACATCCACGCCCTGGTACGCGACGAGCGCGGGCAGAAGATGTCGAAGTCCAAGGGCAACATCATCGATCCGCTCGAGGTCATCGACCAGTACGGCTGCGATGCGCTGCGCTTCACCTTCGCCGCGCTCGCCACGCCGGGGCGCGACATCAAGCTCGCGACCAGCCGGGTCGAGGGCTACCGCAATTTTGCGACCAAGCTGTGGAACGCCGCGCGCTTCGCCGAGATGAACAAATGCGCGCCGGTGGACGGGTTCGACCCCGCCGGCAACAGGCAGACCGTCAACCGCTGGATCGTCAGCGAGGCGGCGGCGGTGACCCGGCGCGTGGCGCAGGCGATCGAAACCTACCGCTTCGACGACGCGGCGGCCGCGCTCTACCAGTTCGCCTGGGGCACGTTCTGCGACTGGTACCTGGAATTCGCCAAGCCGATCCTCGGCGGCACGGACGCCGCCGCGGCGGCCGAGACCCGCGCCACCGTCGCCTGGGCGATTCGGCGCATCCTGCGCGTGCTGCATCCGGTCATGCCGTTCGTGACCGAGGAGCTTGGCCAGCATTTCCCTCTGCCGGGCGACAAGCCGATGATCCGCGAGAACTGGCCCGAGGACGCGGCGTCGCTGACCGACGACAGGGCGGCGGCCGAGATGAACTGGGTGGTCAAGCTCATCGAGGCAATCCGCTCGATCCGCGCGCAATACAACGTACCCGGCAAATCGCTGACAGCGGCGCTGGCTCATGCGTCGCCGGCCACTGCCAAGCGGTTGGACACGCATCGCGAACTGATCCAGAGCCTGGGCCGCCTGGAGAAGATCGAGGTCGCGGCGGCCGATGCCGGCGCCAAGGGCGCGATCGAAAGCGTGGTCGACGAGGCAGCGCTGCGCCTGTTCATCGCCGACGCGGTCGACAAGCCGACGGAGCTGAAGCGCATCGGCAAGGAGCTCGACAAGATCGTGGCCGAGGCCGGCAAGTTGAGGGCCAAGCTCGGCAACGAAGGCTTCCTCGCCAAGGCGCCGCCCGAGGTGGTGGAGGAGATGCGCGAGCGCCTGGCCGAGGCCGAGACCACGATCGCCCGCCTGACCGAGGCACGCGACCGCCTGGCGGCGATGTAGGACCGGCGAGACGCGGCGCGCATGAGCCGACTGCGCACAGCTGCCGCGATCGTCGCCGTCATCCTGGCGCTGGATGTCGGCCTGGCGCAGATCGCCAAGCGCATGTTGCCGCAGTGGTATTCGACCATGCCCGCCAGCAACCCGCGCATGGCGTCGCCGATCTACCATCACGGGCTGCGGCCGATGATGGACGTCAAGACGCGGGTGGGGCCTGCGGTCTACCGATTTCGCACCAACTCGCTGGGCATGGTCGACGCCCGGCCGCGCCGAATCGATCCGCGCGCCAAGGATTGCCGCTACCTGGTGATCGGCGACAGCTTTGCCGAGGGATTCGGCGTCGGCTGGGAGAAGTCCTTCGCCGGCATCCTGGCGGGGCGCTGGGCCGATCGCGGCGTCGACCTCTTGAACGCCGGCGTGGTGAGTTACAGCCCGACGATCTACTACCGCCGCATCAAGCACCTGATCGAGGACGAGAAGCTGCAGTTCGGCGCGGCGATCGTCTTCATCGACATGGGCGATCCCAGCGACGAGTGGCGGTCCTACGACCTCGACGCCAAGGACGACGTCGTGCCGATCGGGCACGTCTGGCAGATCCGGCCGATGCGCGATCCGACCTGGCGCGACCAGGTGCGGTACTGGATCCAGGACAACTCGGTGATCGCGCAGCTCGTCAAGGACCTCGCCGGCAAGCTGCGCAAGCCGCGCAAGCCCGCGGCGGCGCGCCCGGGCACGGTGCCGGCGCCGCCGCCGCTTCCGCATCGCCCGGTGGCGCCGCTGCCCCTGGGAGAGCTCGCGGTCCCGCCGCCGCTGACCGACGTTCCGCCACCGCCGCCCGGCTTCGTCGGCACGCTGGGCGTCGAGAACGCGCGCTGGTCGATCGACCCCGAGGCCTGGATCGGCTGGGGGCGCGAAGGCACGCTGGTCGCGGCCGAGCGCATGGACCGCCTGGCGCTGCTGCTGCGCCAGCATGGCATCAAGCTGACGGTCGCGGTCTATCCCTGGCCCGACCAGATCTACGCCGGCGACCGCGATTCCGCCCAGAGCCGGTTCTGGCGCGAATGGGCGCGCACGCGCAACGCCGGCTTCATCGACCTGTTCCCCGCCTTCTTCAACGGCGACGACGCGCCGACGACGATCCGGCGCTATTTCGTGCCGGGCGATTTCCACTGGAACGCGGCCGGCCACGCGCTGGTGGCCGACCGGGTCGACCAGGCGATCGAACCGCGCCAGGCGTGCCGATGAGCTTTCCGCGATTTTCCTGGCGCGCGCTGGCCATCTTCGGCGCGGTACTGCTCGCGCTCGACCTGGGCACCGCGCAGATCGCCAAGCGCGTGCTGCCGCAATGGTTCAGCGCCATGCCAGGCAGCAGCGCTCGGGCTTCCTCGACGATCTACCATCACGGCTTTCGTCCGTCGGTGGCGACCAAGCAGCGCTTCGGGCCGCTGCTCTATCCGATCTACACGAACTCGCTCGCCATGGTCGACGGGCGGGCGCGCAAGGTCGATCCCCGGGCCGGCGGCTGCCGCGTGCTGCTGATGGGCGACAGCTTCGCCGAGGGCGTCGGCAACGCCTGGCTCGACACGTTCGCCGGCAGGCTCGCCAGCGCCTGGGCGCTCCGCGGCGTGGAGGTGTTGAACGCCGCGGCCGTCAGCTACAGCCCGACCATCCACTATCGCAAGCTCAAATACCTGCTCGACGAGGCCGGCCTGCGCGTGGATTCGGTCCTGCTGTTCCTCGACCTGTCGGACATCGCCGACGAGTGGGAGCAGTACGAGCTTGGCCCGGACGGCAACGTGCAGGGCAGGGCGCCGGACTGGCTGATGCGTCACGACCGCGAGGCCTCGGCCTGGGACCGCGCCTGGTTCCTGATGCAGGACAATTCCGCCATCCTGCACCTGCTGCGCGACGCCGCGATCCGCGCCGGCCGCGGCTTGTGGGGCGAGGGGCAGGAGTCGCAGCGTCCGTCGCCGCCGCCCCCGCGGCTTGCGCCGGTCCCGCCGCTGGGCGCGATCGAGCCGCCGCCGATCGTCCTGACGCCGGAAGCGCGCGCGCGCCGCCTGGAGGGCGCGTGGGAGGACCATCGCGCCCGCTGGACCATCGACCAGGACCGCTACGACGGCTTCGGGCGCTTCGGCCTGGCCAAGGCGGCGGCCATGATGGACCGCCTGGTGCTGCTGCTGCGCGAGCGCCTGCTGCCGCTGACCATCGTGGTCTATCCCTGGCCGGACCAGATCGTGGCCGGCGACCGCGATTCCGTGCAGGTCCGCTTTTGGCGCGCCTGGGCGCGCACGCGCGGCACGGGTTTCATCGACTTGTTCCCGTTGTTCCTCGACGGCGGCACGCCGGCCGAGGTGATCGGGCGCTACGTGATCCCGCGCGATTTCCACTGGAATGCCGCCGGGCACGCCATGGTGGCGGCCGCGATCGATCGGCAGTTCGATCCGCGGCGCTCGTGTCCGTGACCCGCCTTCTTCCGGCCGCGATTTGCGCCGTATAGTTGGGACCATGGTTGTTTGCAGGGGATTGCCATGAAGCGTCGCCAGTTCATTGCCGGGGCGGGCGTGGCGGCGGCCGCCGCGCCCTTGGCCGCGCCCGCGCTTGCGCAGGGAAAGATCGAGTGGAAGATGGTGACCTCCTGGCCGAAGAACGCGCCAGGCGTGGGGATCAACGCCCAGCGGCTTGCCGACCGCATCACCGCGCTCAGCGAAGGCCGCCTGGCCGTGAAGCTCTACGCGGCCGGCGAGCTGGTGCCGCCCTTCGGCGGATTCGATGCCGTGACGTCCGGCGCGGCCGAGCTGTGCCATGCCACCCCGTATTACTGGTCCGGCAAGGCCAAGGCGCTGCACTACTTCACCGGGGTTCCTTTTGGACTGACGGCGCCCGAGATGATGGGCTGGATCTATTTCGGCGGCGCCCAGGCTTTGTGGGACGAGGTCTATGCGCCGTTCGGGGTGAAGGGGTTCTATGTCGGCTCCAGCGGCGTGCAGTCCGGCGGCTGGTTCCGCAGCGAGATCAAGTCGGCCGCCGACCTGAAGGGGCTGAAGTTCCGCATCGCCGGGCTGGGCGGCGACGTGATGAAGAGGCTGGGCGTGATCGTGACGCTGACGCCACCGGGCGAGATATTCGCCGCCATGCAGTCCGGCGCGGTCGACGCGGCGGAATGGGTCGGGCCGTGGAACGACCTGGCCTTCGGGCTGCACCGCATCGCCAAGTTCTACTACCAGCCCGGCTTCTTCGAGCCCGGCCCCACGCTCGAGCTGCTGGTCGACAAGAAGAAGTTCGACGCCCTGCCGCCGATCCTGCAGAAGGTGATCGAGCAGGCGAGCCAGGCTACGGCCGCCGAGACCCTGGCCGATTTCACGCGCCACAACATCGAGGCGCTCGAACCGCTGGTGCGCGAGCACGGCGTGCAGATGAAGCTGTGGCCGGCCGACGTGGTGAAGGCCAGCGGCAAGGCCTGGAAGGCAGTCCAGGCCGAGGTGGCGGCGAGCGATCCCCTGACCGGAAAGGTCAACGCCTCGTTCAACGCCTATCTGACGAAGGCGCGGCGCTGGGCGCGCTGGTCGGACTACGCGGTGCTGCGCGCGCGCGAGGACGGCCTGGCCTGAGCGCTACTGCTTCAAGGTCAGGATCCCGTTCTGCACCTCGTAGCCCGAGAGCCGGCCGAGGAAGCTCATGCCCAGCAGCGAGCCCGCCATCTCGGCGCGGTTGACCGAGGCGCGCACGTTCTCGATCTCGATCGGCCCGACCCTGACGCGGTCCAGCACCACCGGCGCGCCGGCGACCACGCCGTTGGCGGTGTTGTAGCGCCGCGAGTAGTCGAGCGTGGCGGGGTTGAGCCCGACGCGCCGCGCGTCGGACGGCGTCAGCACCACGTCGCTGGCGCCGGTGTCCACCATGAACCGGACCGGCGTGCCGTTCACGTGCGCCTCGACGACATAGTGCCCGCCGTCGCGCGAGCGGAAGCTGATGCTGTTGCCATATTGTGATCCGGGTGCGGCGTCGCCGCGCGGAAGCCCGCGCTGCGGCACCAGCTCGGCCACCACGCGGTCGCGCCAGCCGAACAGCTCCAGGCGGAAGGAATAGGCGGTCAGCAGCGCCAGTCCGATCAGAAGCCAGGCCGCCGCGTAGCGCACGAGGTGCGCGATCGGCCCCTGCCGCGCCCGCGCGATGAACGCGCCCAGCATCAGCACGGCCCACAGCACGCCGATCGTCAGGCGGAGCCGCGCGTTCTCGTCGTCGAGCGCGTCGGGGAACTCGACCGACAAATAGGCGACCAGCACCCCCAGCGCGACCGCGGCCGCCAGGACCCAGGGCCAGAGCGGGCGCTCGCCGTTCATCGGCAGGCCACGTGCCGGCCCGGGACGCTCATCCCGTGAACGCCTGGATGCCGGTCTGGGCGCGGCCGAGGATCAGCGCGTGGATGTCGTGCGTGCCCTCGTAGGTGTTGACCGCCTCGAGGTTCATGACGTGGCGGATCACGTGGTATTCGTCGGCCACGCCGTTGCCGCCGTGCATGTCGCGCGCGACCCGGGCGATGTCCAGCGCCTTGCCGCAGTTATTTCGCTTGATCAGCGAGATCATCTCGGGCGCGACGCGGTGCTCGTCCATCAGCCGGCCGACGCGCAGGCAGGCCTGCAGGCCCAGCGCGATCTCCGTCTGCATGTCAGCCAGCTTCTTCTGCACCAGCTGATTGGCCGCCAGCGGCCGGCCGAACTGCTTGCGGTTCAGCGTGTACTCCCGCGCGCGCATCCAGCAGAACTCGGCTGCGCCCATGGCGCCCCAGGCGATGCCGTAGCGCGCGCGGTTCAGGCATCCGAACGGCCCCTTCAGGCCCTTGACGTTGGGCAGCAGGTTGGCCTCCGGCACTTCCACGTCGTCCATCACGATCTCGCCGGTGATCGACGCCCGCAGCGAGAACTTGCCCTCGATCTTCGGCGTCGACAGGCCTTTCATGCCGCGCTCCAGGATGAAGCCGCGGATTTCCCCC
>JADZDN010000315.1 GCA_020851015.1 Alphaproteobacteria bacterium
AGCGAGAACACGTCGCCATAGGTCATGATGCCGTTCGGATTGAACTTCGCGGCATCGACCAGCTTGTCGATGTTCGGAATCTGCTTGGCGTCGATCGGCACGAAGATGCCCTGGTCGTTGCCGGCCAGGAACGGCAGCAAGTCGGTCTGCACCACGTCGACCTGGGGCTTGTCCTTCTGCGCGATCGCCGCGGCGATGATCTCGGGCCCCGTCGCCTTGGGCACCAGCACGACCTTGTAGCCGGTCGCGGCGGTGAACCTCTGGTTCCAACCTTCCTTCTCGAGGAACTGCTGGACCGTGCCGCCCCAGGTCAGGAAGTAGACCGTCTTGTCGTCCTGCGCCGCGGCTCCCCCGGTCATCGCCGCCATCCAGCCCAGCAATGCGGCCGCGCAAGCGCCGAACCGACACATTCCCCAGCTTCCCAATGCCATGAACGCCCCCTCCAATCTCGCCGCGTAGCGATGGCCGCACGGCAATTGCCGTGCCTTCCATCGGTCGCGCACTAAAGCGATGGGTGATCTTAGCGGGAGGGGCGCGTCATCAGCAACCGCATCACCGTATTGAAACTTCGTATCTAAAGCCGATACAGGAGAACAGGGCTAAGCGGTTACCCAATTCCCGCCGGCACTGATAGGCTGGAGTATCAGTCGCACAAGGAGGGGGTTCGATCGATGGCCGAACGCATCATTCTACGCACCGGAGAGGCCCTGGTGGCCGGCGGCCCGCCCTATACGGCGGCCGAGCCGGAAGTCGTGATCGGCGCGCTGGACGGGCCGGTCGGCGCGGCGATCGCGAACCAGCTTGCCGGGCAGGTGAAGGGGCACAGCCGGGTTTTCGCCATTTTGAACATCGACGTGCAAGTGCGCCCCGTCACGCTGATGGTCAGCAAGGTGACCGTCCAGGGACCGAAGGCGCTGAAATACACCAACATCCTGATGGGCACGGTGCAGGCCGCGATGGCGAATGGCGTCCTGGACGCGGTGCGCGCAGGGGACATTCCGAAGGACCAGGTGAGCGATCTTGGAATCATCTGCGCCGTCTGGCTGGCGCCGCAGATCGTCGACGTCGCCGATCTGGACCACCGAAAGCTGTTCGACATCCATCGCGAAGCGATGGCCAAGGCAATCCGCAAGGCGATGCGGCACGAACCGACGATCGACTGGCTGCTCGCCAACCAGGACAAGATCACCCACAAGTACTTCCAGATGGGCCTCAACAAGCAGATCTGAGGCGCAACCGGGGCAGCGACGACCGGCCTCATAGTTTTCGCAGCGTCCGGGGCGGTGGTGAACCGCCCCGGGTTTTTTTCGATTGCATGGAACCATCCTCGTCGCAGCGCGTTGTCTGTATCTAGCTGTACGTCTAAATACTCGTGGCCCCAGTATGCTGCTAAACGCAGTAATACATAGGGCGCAATACGCTTTCCATAGCGTTTAAATAGGGTAGAAGCCGCTTTCTATTTTCAAATTCGCATTCGATTTCTTTACATGGCCTTGTCGCCCGTCTTTACACATTTCACGACGTTTGAAAACGCATCCGGCAGCGGGGCGGCGACTTCTCGTGTGGCCTGGATATTGCTCCTGCCACCGCGGGGGCGTTCCTGGAGCTGCACGGAGTAGCAAAATGTCGTTGTACAGACTGAGCGGAGGATTGGTCGGCGCCTTCCTGGGCATCGCGTGCCTGGCTGGTACGGCGTCGGCGCTTCCCAGCCAGACGACCTTCACGGCCGCCGGGCTCGGCAATATCGGCGATTGGACCTTGGTCGGAACCCCGGAGACATTCGGGTCGGGCGGCGGCAACGGGGCCTTCGCGACCGGCGGACTTGCCAATTTCGAGCTTCGCCTGGGCGACTACCGCAGCGTCTTCGGCGTCGCGCTCACCAACAGCACCGGCCTTGTCCCGATTTTCGACACCGCATCGGATGCAACCGGCGCTACCGAGGCTTTCGCGCCGCCGGCCAATCCCTTCGTGTTCTATTTCCAGACGATCTGCAGCAGCTGCTCGAGCGACGACGGTATCATCTTCTCCGACGGCGACCGGACGAACGATGGGCTGGCCCAGCTCGACATGGCGATCTACCAGCAGGGCAGCAGCTTCGCCTTCTTCTTCGACGATGGCGGCCCGGATGGCGGCATCCTCTGCGGGATCGGCATCGGCTGCAACGACGACAACGACTTCAACGACATGGTGGTGACGGTCACGTCCAACAGCACCAGCGTCCCCGAACCCATGACCCTCGGCTTGCTGGGCGCCGGCTTGCTTGGCCTCGGCATCGCCGGACGGCGCCGCCGCACCTAAGCCCCCCGCAACGCCGCCAAACAGAACGGCCGCCCGAAGGGGCGGCCGTTTTTTTTCCGGAACTGCGATGTGGATCAGCAGCCCTTCAATCGTCCAAGAGCGCAACGGCGGCATTCGCGACGGGCTTGACGACGACGACCGCACCGGGCTCGTGGCGTCCTTCCTCCAGGCTTTCCACGACGATCTCCGTGCCGGCGACGTCCACCAAGACAATGCTGCTCGATCCTTGAAAGGCGCTGCGGATCACGCGGCCCGAATTCCCGCCGGCGGCCTCGGCGGCCGGCTGAAGCGACAACAGCGTGGCGCGCACCGCGACGGTGCACCGCTGACCGACGGGACGGTCGTCGTTCCATCCACGCGTATTCAAGGTACCGAGAACGGTGTCGACATGGACGACCGATCCCGTCCGGCCGCGCACCGTGCCGTCCAGCATGTTCTGGATGCCGACGAATTCGGCGGCGAAGCGCGTACGCGGCCGCCGATAGACGTCCTCGGGCGATCCTTCCTGCTCGATCTTGCCGGCATGCATCACGACGACGCGGTCGCCAAGGGTCATTGCCTCGAGCTGGTCATGCGTCACGTAGATCGACGTGAACGGCACTGTCTGGCGCAACGCCAGCAATTCCAGGCGCATGCGCTCGCGCAGGCGCGCGTCGAGGTTCGACAGCGGCTCGTCGAACAGGATCGCCCGCGGCCGGCCCACCATGGCGCGCGCGAGCGAGATGCGCTGCTGCTGGCCGCCGGACAGCTCATGAATATAGCGCCCGCCGATGCCCGCCAGGCCGACCCAGTCGAGCATGGCCCTTGCCTTGGCGGCGATCTCGGCCTTCGCAAGCCCGCTGGAAAGCAGCGGATAGGCGATGTTTTCCGCGACCGTCATGTGCGGCCACAGCGCATAGCTTTGGAACACCATGCCGAGCCGACGCTCCTCGGGCGGCAGCTCGCGGCCGCTGGCATGGTCGAAGGCGACGGTGTCGCCGATGGTGATGCGGCCGGCGTCAGGCGAGATCAGCCCGGCGATCGACCGCAGCACGGTCGTCTTGCCGCAGCCGCTAGGCCCAAGCAGCACCGTGCACTGACCGGCCGGGAACCGCAAGCTGAAGTCGTCGAGCGCCTTCACCTCGCCGTGGCGGCCGTAGACCTTGCTGAGGCCCGACACCGACAGGTCGACAAGCTGGTCCATCTATTCCCACGCGACCCTTTTGGCCATCGTATCCTCCTCGTACTCAGGCGGCGCTGAACCGCGCGAACTTCCACAGCAGCGCCACCGGCAACAGCCCCAGCGCCAGAAGCAGCAGCGAATAGACGGCGAGTTCCGGATAGAACCCGTTCGACCACACGTCCATCAGCCCGACCGACAGCACGATCGTGCTGGGATTGTATAGCAGTATCACCAGCGATATCTCGCGCAGGATCACGACGTAGATCAGCAGCCAGCTGCCGAGCAGCGCCGGACGCATCAGCGGGATGTCGATCCGGCGCAGCGTCGCCAGCCATGAATGGCCGGAAACCCGCGACGCGTCGTCGAGATCGGCATGGATGCCGTGCAGCGCGCTGCCGACGAACTGCATGGCGATCGGGATATGCGCGGTGACATAGGCGAGCAGCAGGATCCACAGCGTGCCATAGATGCCGCCAGGGACGGCGATCCAGGCGCCCAGGATGCCCAGCCCCAGCGCGATGCCCGGAATGCCCAGCGGCAGCACCAGCGCGTATTCGACCGCACGGGACAGGCGTCCGCGCAGGCGGATCACGTACCAGGCCAGCGCGATCGCCAGCAGCACGCAGACCGTGGCGCCGAGCACCGCCAGGAACAGGCTGTGGCGGGCGGACGGCCAGACTTGCGGGTCCTTGAACAGGATGTAGCTGAAGTTATCGAGCGTGAAGTTCTTGGGCGTGAAGGCGTAGGGCGCCCAGTACTTCATGAAGGCCATCGAGCCGACCGCGAGCATCGGGATGACCGACGAACTGAGCGCGAAGACCATGGCGACGCCCGCGATGGGGTAGCGCATGCGGCCCAGCCGGAACGGGACCGTCGTCGCCCCCTTGCCGCCCAGCAGGGTGAAGCGCCCGCCGCGCGACAGCGCACGGCGCTGGAAGTAGATGCACGCCAGGCCGAAGGCGACGAGCAGCAGGCCCTGTGCCGCTGCCATGCCCGGGCGCGGGGGGAACGAGTTCGAATTCTGCCAGATCAGGCTGGGCAGCAGGTAGATGCGCGACTTGAGCCCGATCGTGGCAGGGATGATGAAATCCCCCGCGCTCATGATGAGGACCAGCAGCAGCGCGGCCAGCAGCGCCGGGCGTTGCAGCGGCAGGATGATCGTCGTGAGCAGCCGCAACCGCCCTGCCCCCGAGACACGCGCCGCCTCCTCCACCGCCGGATCGCTGTTGCTCAAGCCCGCCGCCACCAGCAGGTAGACATAAGGCGTCAGGAACAGGCCGGTGATCCAGATGATGCCGGCCATGGTGTTGACGTTGACCAGCGTTGTCTTCGACCCCATCGCCAGCGAGGCGATGATGTTGATGAGGCCGGCGTTCGGATCGGCGATCGCGATCCAGCCGATCACCAGGATGAAGG
>JADZDN010000316.1 GCA_020851015.1 Alphaproteobacteria bacterium
CGCGCATGCTATGGGACAAGGGCGTGGGCGAGCTGGTCGAGGCGGCGCGCCTGCTGAAGACCAGGGGCGTGGACCTGCGCGTGCGGCTGGTCGGCCCGCGCGACGACCACAACCCCGCCACGATCCCGCGGGCGACGCTGGACGGCTGGGTGGCATCGGGCGCGGTGGAATGGCCCGGCGAGGTCAAGGACATCGCGGGGCTGTGGCGCGACACTGCCATCGCGGTGCTGCCGTCCTATCGCGAGGGCCTGCCGAAGGCGCTGCTGGAGGCGTCCGCCAGCGGACGGCCGATGGTGGCGACCGACGTGCCGGGCTGCCGCGAGGTCGTGCGCCACGAGGAGACCGGGCTTCTGGTGCCGCCGCGCGACCCCACGGCGCTGGCCGACGCCCTGGCGCGGCTTGCCCAGGACCCGGCGCTGCGGCGCCGCCTGGGCGCGGCCGCGCGCCGGCTGGTCGAGCAGCGCTTCGGCGAGCAGGCGATCGCGGCGGCCACCGCCGCGCTCTACCGCGACATGCTGGCGCATGCGGCATCCAAGGCCGCCGGATCCACGTAGCTCTTCCGGGACACCCCCTCCCGGCCCTCCCCCTGAGGGGGAGGGGCAGAATAATGGGCGCGGCACTCAGTTTTCCCCTCCCCCTTCAGGGGGAGGGTAGGGAGGGGGTCGTTCCGGACGCCGGTCGAAGCGAGGGATTGCATTGCGCACGTCAATTCTGAGTCAGATCGAACGCCTGGACCCGGAGCGCGACCATCAGCGGATCGTGTTCCTCAGCACCTGCTTCGACTTCCCGTTCGACACCACCCGCGCGCTGGAGTTCGCGCTGTTCCGCACCTTCGCCGTGCCGAGCATCGCCGCCTTGCTCGACCGCACCGGCGAGTTCCGCCACCGGGCGCAGAAGCGCTACGACGACACCGACATCGTCGTCAGCGAGATGATGGAATGGGGCTACGACAGCGAGCGCGGCCGGGCGGCGCTGGAGCGGATGAACTTCATCCACGGCCATTTCAAGATCGCCAACCGGGACTTCCTCTACGTGCTGTCGACCTTCGTCTACGAGCCGATCCGCTGGAACGCGCGCTTCGGCTGGCGGCCCATGGTCGCGGCCGAGAAGCTGGCGATGTTCCATTTCTGGCGCGCGGTGGGCGAGCGCATGGGCATCAGGGATCTGCCCAGGGGCTACGCCGCCTTCGAGCAATTCAACCGGGACTACGAGCGGCAACACTTCCGCCGCACCGCGGGCGGGGTCAGGACCGGGGGCGCCACGCGCGCGCTGTTCGCGGGATGGTTTCCAAGACCTTTCCGCCCGCTGGTGCGGCTTTCCATGCACGCGCTGATGGACGAGGCCACCCTCGCCGCCTTCGCTTTCCCGCCCCCGCCGGCAGCGGCGCGGCGCCTGGTCCTCGGCGCGATGGAGCTGCGCAAACGCCTGCTGCGCCTGCTTCCCGCGCGCCGCAAGCCGCGCCTGCGCACGGCGAAGCGACACCGCTCCTATCCCCGCGCCTACCGGATCGACCAGATCGGTCCGCCGCATCTGACCGGCAAGAATTGAATCAACTTGGCGCCAAATTGCGCCGACGGTCAGCAATGCCTTTACCGCGTCCTCTAACCCGATCCTAAGACCTGGCGCGCATGATGGCCGGCATCAGAACGATGTCTCGTCCCGAAGGGAATTCCGATGCGCGTCTTCGTGTGCCGACTGTCGCAGGCCTTCAGCGCTCTGACCGGGATGCTGCTGCTCGCCGTCGTCCTGCTCGCGCACGGCTGACCGCGACCGCCGTGGCCTCGGGGCTGCGGTAGCGGAACACGCCCTCGCCCTGGGCGATCAGGGTGCCCTTGGCATCCCGCACCTCGCCCTTGGCGAAAAAGATGCGGTTGCCGCCGCCGGTGCGCTTGCCGGTGGCGATCAGCGTGCCGCGATCGACGTTGCCGACGAAGCTGGTGGTGATCGAGATGCTGGCCGACAGGACCGATGGCGCATCCGGCGGCCTGTATTGTCCGGCCACGCTGCAGGCGACGTCGATCAGGGTCATCAGCACGCCGCCATGCACCACCCCGCTGCGGTTCAGGTGCTTGGGCTGGACGCGCAGCGTCACCAGCGATCCTTCCGGTCCCGAGCCCTTGATCTTGTAGCCGATCGTATGACCGAACAGCGGGACGCGCGCCGAGGCCGGCGCTTTCTTGGCTGAAGCCATTCCTGTCTACTTTCCCAGGTCCTTGAGGATCTCGCGCGCCGCGTTGTAGCCGGGAATGCCCGACACGCCGCCGCCGGGATGGGCGGAGGAGCCGCACAGATAAAGACCCTTGATCGGGCTGCGGTAGTCGGCGTAGTGCGGCGCGGGGCGCTGGAAGAAGAGCTGGTCGGGCGACAGCTCGCCGTGGAAGATATGGCCCTGGGGCAGGCCGATCAGCTCCTCCAGGTCCGGCGGCAGCAGCACCTGCATGTCGATCACGCCGGACGAGAATCCCGGCGCGAAACCGTCCATCGTCTTCATCACCGTGTCGACGAAGCGCCCGCGCTCGTTGTTCCAGTCCTTGCCCTGAAGCTTGTAGGGCGCGTGGCCGCCGAACAGGTTGACCACGTGCTTGCCCTTGGGCGCCAGCGTGTCGTCGACGATGGTCGGGCAGACCGGCGTGATGAACGGCCGGGCCGAGAAGTTGCCGTACTTGGCATCGTCGTAGGCGCGCTCGAGATACTCGATGGTCGGGCCGAGATGCACATAGGTCGGGTAGTCGAACCCGGCCTTGGCCTTGTCGAAGGCGCGGTACTGCGGCGGCCGCTCGCAGGCGATGTTGATCTTGAACGCCGTGGAGAAGGTCCGGTAGCTCTCGATGTCCGCCACGAGCTCGGCTGGCAGTTCCTTGCGCTCGACCAGCTTCAAATAGAGCGTCTTGGCGTTGGCGTTCGACGCCACCAGCCTGGCGCGGATCTCCTCGCCGCCTTTCAGCACCACGCCGACGGCGCGGCCGCCCTCCACCAGCACGCGCTCGATCGGCGCGTTGACGCGCGTCTCCATGCCCCAGCGCTTGGCCGACTCGGCGATGGAGTTCGAGATCGCGCCCATGCCGCCGCGGATGAAGCCCCAGCCGCCGGCGCCGGCGTGCTCGCCCATCACGTGGTGCATCAGCACATAGGCGGTGCCGGGCGACTTCGGGCCCGCGAAGGTGCCGATCGAGGCGTAATAGGCCAGCACCGCCTTGATGATGTCGCTCTCGAACCAGCGCGAGAGGTAGTCGTAGACCGACTGCGTCATCAGGTCGGCGATGCGGTACCTCTTCCCAGCCACGTCGCGGTAGCGCCACAGCAGCGCCGCCGTGTCGCGGAAACTCTTCCAGTCGCGGCGCGACGGGTCGACCGGCGTCTCGTAGAGCAGCCGGCGCACCACGTTGGTCGCCTCGCGCAGGTACCGGTCGAACTCGGGATAGACCTCGGCGTCGTGCCTGGAGAAGCGCGCGAATTGCGCCTGGGTCTTCTTCACGTCGTCGTGGAAGACGATGTGGTCGCCGTCCTCCAGTGGCACGAACAGGTCGTTGGCCGGCAGCACGGTCAGCCCGAACCTGCGCAGTTCCAGGTCGTTGATGACGCGCGGGCTGAGCAGGCTCATCACGTAGGACGCGACCGACCAGCGGAAGCCCGGCACCACCTCCTCGGTCACGGCGGCGCCGCCGATCAAATGCCGGCGCTCCAGCACCAGCACCTTCAAGCCGGCCTTGGCGAGGTAGGCCCCGCAGGTCAGCCCGTTATGCCCGGCGCCCAGGATCAGCGCGTCGTAGGACGTCTGAGCCATCGATCAGGCCGCCCGCCAGATCACGGGAAACGCGTCGCTGTCCATCGGGCCGCCCGGCTCGGGGCCGCCGGTCGCGGGCGGCGGGGGCGACATGTAGCCCTTGCGTGGGGCAAAGACCGCGTCGTCGCCGGTCCAGCGCGCGGCGAAGCCGCGGCCCAGGGAGTCGATCCAGTCGCGCGCGAAGACCTGGCGCAGCACAACCGCGCCGTCGGCGCGGTAGGCTTCGATCTCGGCCGCGCTTGGCCGCGCCTGCTGGTTCATGTCCGGGTCCGCCCCTGTTCTGCCCCGGCGCCAGTTTGTCGCGCGAGGCGGGCTTGCGTCAATGCGCTGCCATGCGCGCCGCGCAGGTGTAAACGCTTTCCCCGGATCGCGCGGCCGGCTAACAATCAGCTAGGCGTATGCCGGAATTCCGATCAAGGAGGAAGCGATGTCCCGCGAGTGGATCACGGTCGAAACCAAGGACGGCGTGGCGACGCTGACGCTGGTGAACCCGCCCTTGAACCTGGTGACCCTGGGCCTGACGCGCGAGTTGAACCACAAGCTGGACGCGCTGGCCGCCGATCCGGCCGCGCGCGTGCTGGTGGTCACGGGCAGCGGCGGGAAGGCGTTCTGCGCCGGGTCGGACATCAAGGAATTCCGCGACTACATGCAGCCGGGCATCGCCATCGAGAAGAAGATGTGGATGGAGAACGCCACCTACTCCAAGCTCGACGACTTCCCCAAGCCGACCATCGCGGCGGTCAACGGGCTCGCCTTCGGCGGCGGGCTCGAGATGGCGGTGTGCTGCGACCTGATCGTGTGCGAGGAAGGCACCCGGCTTGCCCTGCCCGAGATCAAGCTGGGCGTGTTCCCCGGCTCGGGCGGCACGGTGCGCGTGACGCGGCGCATCGGCGAGGGCCGCGCCAAGGAAATGATCTTCCTGGGCGAGCCGATCGACACCGAGACCGCGCTCGCCTGGGGCCTGATCAACCGCGTCGCGCCGAAGGGCACGGCGCTGAAGACCGCCCAGGCGCTGGCCGCGGAGATGGCGCAGCGCCCGAACAAGGCGCTGCAGATCGCCAAGAAGGCCGTGGACATGGCCTTCGACGTCAGCGAGGACGAGGCGATCGCGCAGTCCCTGCCCTTGAGCGACCAGGCTTTCTCGTCGAACGACTGCAAGGAAGGCGTGCGCGCGTTCTTCGCCAAGGAGAAGCCGCGCTTCACGCATTCCTGAGGGGCGCAGGCTCATCCTTCGACGGGCTCATCCTTCGACAGGCTCATCCTTCGACAGGCTCATCCTTCGACAGGCTCAGGATGAGGTGGCTCCTATTTGTCCCTCACCCTGAGCTTGTCGAAGGGCGAGCCACGCGCAAAATGAATGCCGCCGCGCGCGCCACCAGCGCGTCGCGCGCCTGGACGTGCGGCACATGGCCGCAGCCGGGGATCAGGAAGGTTTCCGCCGGGCCGGACACGCCATTGACGATGGCCTCGACTTGCGCCGGCGTGCCGTGCTCGTCGTCCAGGCCCTGCACCGCCAGCACCGGGCAGGTGATGTGCTTGAGCCGGTCGGTCATCGACCAGCCCCGGGGCGCCAGGCGCCGCCAGGTCTCGTTCCACCCGCGGAACATGGCATCGGTGTTGGCGCCGTGATGGCGTTCCAGCCGCGGGCGCAAGTCGGTCGTCGCATAGGCCGCGGCCGCCGCGGCCAGGGCCGCCTCGGTCGCGGGCTCCAGGAACACATGCGCGGCGACGGTGATGCAGGCAAGCGGCCGCTGCGGGAACGCCGCGGCGAAGAGCAGCGCGATGCTGCCGCCGTCGCTGTGGCCAAGCAGAACCGGCCGGTCGACGCGCAGCAGGTCGAGCAGCGCCGGAAGCCTGCGCCCGGCCTCGATCGCGAGGAAGTCGTCGGGCCGCGGCAGCTCGACGGGGTCGGACCCGCCATGGCCCAGGCGTTCGTAGACCAGGCCGCCAAGCCCGGTCGCGGCGCAGAGCGCCTCGGGGAAATCGCGCCATTGCGGGATGCTGCCGAGCCCCTCGTGCAGGAACACGATCGTCGGATCGCCGCCGGCAATGCGCCGGTAGCGCAGGCGGTTTCCGTCCACCCTGGCGAAGTCGTACTGTGTCACCGCCCGCCGCCACGCAACGGATTCGAGCCGCCATGCCCCTGCTGAAGCTGAAGGACGGAGACGATCTCTACTACGAGACCCACGGCAAGGGTCCCCCGCTGGCGCTGGTATCGGGGCTGGGCGGGACGCTGTCGTTCTGGAGCCCGAACGTCAAGGCGCTGGCCAAGCAGTTCCGCGTCATCCTGCACGACCATCGCGGCACTGGGCGCAGCGGGCGGCGGCTGATCCAGTTCTCGGTCGAGCAGATGGCCGACGACCTGCTGCAGCTCCTCGACCACCTGAAGGTCAAGCGGGCCGACCTGATCGGGCATTCCACCGGCGGCGCGATCGGCCAGACCATCGCACTCGACCAGCCGCAGCGGCTTGGCAAGCTGATCCTGAGCGCCACCTGGACCTCGCCCGACGAGTATTTCCGCCGGCTGTTCGACCTGCGCGCCGACGTGCTGCGCACGCAGGGGCCGCTCGCCTACATGCAGGGCACCTCGCTGTTCGGCTGGCCCGCCGCGTTCCTGCGCGACCATGCCGAGATGCTGCAGAACGAGGAGCACGCGGTCGCCGCGGCGATGTCGCCCGAGATCGTGCTGGCGCGCATCGCCGCCATCCAGCGCTTCGACCGCCGCGCCGAGCTGGGCGGGATCGCGGCGCCCACGCTGGTGTTCGCGGCGCGCGACGACCTGATCACCCCCGCCTATTTCAGCGAGGCGCTGGCCCACGCCATTCCCAAGGCGCGGCTGGTGATGCTGCCGGAAGGGGGCCATTTCTACCCGCGCGTCGTCCCCGAGATCGTCCAGAAGACGGTGATCGAGTTCCTGACCGAGGATTAGCCCTTTGCCCGGCGGATGTCGCGCGGCGCGGGCCGCGTCGCCGGCCGGTCGTTCGCCATCAGGCTTTTCAGGAAATCGAGCAGCGCATTGAGCCGACCGGTGGACTGCTCGCGCACCGCCTTGGCGTCGCAATTTCCCCAGTCATAGAAGCCCTTGCCCGCCGCTAGCCCGGTGGCGCCGCCGGCGATCATCGCCTGCACGTCGGGATTGGGCGTACGGTCATGCGCCAGGTTCGGCACGATGCCCTGCTGCGCCTTGGCGTGGATGCCGAGGCCGCTCAGGTCCTTTTGCAGGATCAGCCCGGTGATGCACATCCGCGGCCCCAGCATCCGGCGCGCGACGTCGTCGACGTCTTCCACGGTACAGGCGCCCTGGCTGACCATCCAATAGGCTTCGTGCAGGATCGCGTGCTGCAGCCGGTTGATCAGGAAGCCGGCGATCGGCTTGCGCATCACGATCGACTGCTTGCCCGTGCGCGCCATCGCCTCGGCCACGCGGTCGAGCACTTCCGGCGGCGTATGCTCGCCCGCCACCACCTCGACCATCGGGAACACCTCCGCCGGCTGGAAATAATGCGCGGCGAGGAACCGCCCGGGGTGCTTCATGCCGGCGAACAGCGGCACCAGGTCGAGGCCCGAGGTATTGGTCGCGATCAGCACCGAGGGCGGATAGACGTTTTCCAGTTGATGGAAGAGCGCGCGCTTCAGCTCCATCTCCTCCGGAATCGACTCGATCACCAGGTCCGGCACGTCCTTGGGCGGCTCGGGCGTGGCGCGCACGCCCGCGGGCAGGCCGGCGAGCGAACCGGCGCGGCGGCTCATCAACCAGGTGTGGAAACCGCCGGACGCGAAGCTCTTGGCGATGCCCGTGCCCATGACGCCGGCGCCCACGACCAGGACGCGGCGGATCGGATTGCTGTCGGTAGCCATGCGATTTCCCCGGAAAATCGGCGCCGAGCCATGCGCCAAGCGTCGGAAAGCCTTGCTGAAAGCGATTACAGGGGCGACTTGAATTCGCAACCCCCCGGTGCGAACATAGCCGAGCAAATCCGTCCTAGCCAATGCTCGAGGAAACGCCATGGCTCGCTTCAAGGACTACGTGCCCAGCGGTGTCATCCCTGCCACCCTGCTCGCCTTCCGCGACGACCTGTCGATCGACGAGAAGGAATCGGTCCGCCACCTCACGCACGTCGCCAAGGTCAAGGGCATTTCGGCCATCACCGTCAACGGCCACGCGTCGGAAGTGCATGCCTGCACGCTCGACGAGCAGCGCCGCATCCTGGCGGTCTCGGCCCAGGCGATCGGCGACCGCGTGCCGCTGATCAACGGCGTCTACACCGACAGCAGCCTGGAGGCCGCGCGCATCGCCCGCATGGCGGCGGAGGAAGGCGCCTCGGCCCTGCTGGTATTCCCGCCCAACAGCATGAGCATGGGCGGCCAGCTGCGCCCCGAGATGGCGATCGAGCATTTCAAGCGCGTGGCCGACGCCACCGACCTGCCGATCATCCTGTTCCAGTACCCGGCCGCGGTGGGCTTGGGCTATCCGTTCGACACGCTGATGAAGCTGTTGGAGAAGTTCCCGACCATCCGCGCGATCAAGGACTGGTGCGCCGATCCGATGCTGCACGAAAAGCACATCCGCACGCTGCAGTCGCTGAAGCGCCCGGTGAACGTGCTGACCACGCACAGCGCCTGGCTGATGGCGTCGCTGACCATGGGCGCCAACGGGCTGCTGTCCGGCGCGGGCAGCGTGATCGCCGACCTGCAGGTGGCCCTGTTCCAGGCCGTGCAGGCCAAGGACCTGCGCCGCGCCCAGGCAATCAACGACCGTATCTACCCGCTGCAGCAGGCGTTCTATGCTCCGCCCTTCCTCGACATGCACAACCGCATGAAGGAATGCCTGGTGATGCTGGGACGGCTCGACCGCGCCGTGGTGCGGCCGCCGCTGATGAAGCTGGGCCAGGCCGAGCTCGACCGGCTGCGGGATGCGCTGCGCCACGCCGGGCTGGGTACGGACGGCGCCCTGCCGCAAGCCGCCGAGTAGCGCCCGCGCCTTCGCTCAGCGGCGGCGGCGCATGTCGAATCCATTGCTGACGCCGGGCCGCATTGGCGGCGTGGAGATCCGCAACCGCGTGGTCATGCCGTCGATGACCACGCGCGGCGCCGACGCGGAAGGCTTCGTCACCGACGATTCGATCGCCTACTACGTCGCCCGCGCGCGCGGCGGCGTCGGGCTTGTCACGGTCGAGATGGCCTCGCCCGAACGCGCCGGGCGTCATCGCCTGCGCGAACTCGGCATCTACGACGACCGCTTCCTGCCCGGGCTGAAGCGCCTGGCCGCCGCGATCCACGCGGAGGGCGCGCGGGCCTCGATCCAGCTCGGCCATGGCGGCGGCCACACGCGCCAGGACATCTGCGGCGAAATGCCGGTGGCGCCGTCCGCGATCCCGCATCCCGTGCAGGAAGTCACCTTCGCCACCATCGTGCCCGAGGCGATGTCGCGCGCGCGGATCGCCGAGACGACCGCCGCCTTCGTCGCGGCCGCCGTCCGCGCGCGCGAGGCCGGCTTCGACATGGTCGAGCTGCACGCCGCGCACGGCTACCTGATCTCGCAGTTCCTGGCGCCGTTCGAGAACCGGCGCGACGACGAATATGGCGGCAGCCTGGAGAACCGGGCGCGCTTCGGCCTGGACATCCTGGCCGGCATCAAGCGCGCGATGCCGGACTTCCCCGTCATCTTCCGCCTCAACGGCGACGACTTCTTTCCCGGCGGCATGACCGAGCCGGAAGGGCTGGAGGTAGCGGTCTGGGCCGCCCAGCGCGGCGCCGACGCGGTCCATGTCACCGGCGGCCACTACCGCTCGCTGCCCTCGGGCGCGGTGATGATCCCGCCGATGTGGATGCAAGACGCCCCGTTCCTGCGCTACGCGGCGGCCGTGCGTGCGCGCGTGAGCGTGCCGGTCATCGCGGTCGGCCGGCTGGGCGATCCCGCCACGGCCGCCACCGCGGTCGCCGACGGCAAGGCCGATTTCGTCGCGCTGGGCCGCTCGCTGGTCGCCGACCCCGACTGGGTCGCCAAGGTGACCGCTGGCAGGCCGGTGCGCCGCTGCCTGGCCTGCAACACCTGCGTCGACGAGATGCGCACCGGCGCCAAGATCGGCTGCGTCGTCAACGCGGCGGCCGGCCGCGAGCGCGATTTCGCCGACGCGGCGCCACCCACGGGCGAGACCATCGCCGTGGTCGGCGCCGGCCCGGCCGGACTCAGCTACGCGCTGCTGGTCGCGGCGGACAACCGCGTGACGGTGTTCGAGCGGGAGGCCGGGGCCGGCGGCGCGCTGCTTCTGGCCGGCAAGGCGCCGCTGTTCCAAGCCCACGAGGCGCGCGCGCAAGCGTTGATGACCTATGTGGACTCGATGGTCGCCTGCTGCCGCGCCGCCGGGGTCGAGTTCCGCTTCGGCACCGACGCCCTGGCCGAGCCGGCGACGCTCGCCCGCTTCGACCGCGTGGTCTACGCCACCGGCGCGACCTATCGTCACGGGCTGGGCAGCGTGGTCCGGATTGCGCTCGCCAGCGGCGCTGCGCGCCTGCCGGGCCTGCGCCGGCTGATGTCGCGACCGGGCCTGCGCGACTGGCTCTACTACCGCGCCCGCGCCGGCCGGGTGCGACCTTCACCGGCGCGGCCCGGACAGCGCATCGAGCTGATCGGCGACGCGCGCCGGCCCGGCAAGACCAAGGAGGCGATCGCCGACGCCTTCGAAACCGCCCTGCATCGCGCCGCCTGAACCGCCATCAAGCGAACCAAGCAAGGGAAGATTCATGCTCGACATGCTGAAAGGCGTCCGCGTCGTCAGCTTCAACCATTTCCTGCTCGGGCCGGTGGGCATCCAGGCCCTGGGCGACCTGGGCGCGGACGTGATCGCGATCGAGGCGGTCGAGGGCGCCTGGCAGCGCCATTGGAGCGGCGCCGACAAATGGGCCGACGGGCAGTCGATGCTGCTGCTGGTCGGCAACCGCAACAAGCGCAGCGTGGCGCTGGACCTCAAGTCGCCGAAGGGCAAGGAGATCGCGCTGAAGCTGTGCCGGACCGCCGACGTGGTGGCGGAGAATTTCCGTCCGGGCGTGATCGACCGGCTGGGCCTGGGCTACGAGCGGCTGAAGGCGCTGAAGCCGGACCTGATCTTCGCCTCGGCTTCCGGCTTCGGGCCGACCGGCCCCTATGTCGAGCGCCCCGGGCAGGACCTGATGATCCAGGCGATGTTCGGCCTTGCCAAGATCACCGGCGATGCCGAGCGCGGCCCGCGCACCGTGGGCGTGTCGGCCGCCGACCATCACGGCGCGGCGCTCTACGCCATGGGCATTCTGGCGGCGCTGGTGCGCCGCGGCCGCACCGGCCAGGGCTGTCGCGTCGACGTGAATCTCATGCAGGCCTCGATGGACCTGCAGGCGGAGTCCTTCACCGCCTTCTTCAACGGCGGAAAATCGGCCTCGGAAGTGCCGCCCAAGTATGTCGGCGGCTGGTACTATCCCGCACCCTACGGCATCTATCCGACCAGGGACGGGCATATCGCGATCTCGCTCGGCAGCCTAGAGGTCCTGGCCAAGGCGCTGGGCGATCCGCGCATCGCCACCGTCACCGACAAGCAGGCCTTCGGCCCGCGGCGCGCCGAGCTGGCCGACATGGTGGCGGCCTGCACGCGCACCAAGACCAACGCCGAGTGGATCGCGATCATGGAGCCGATGAAGATCTGGCACGGACCGGTGCGCGGCTACGACGCGATCGTGGCCGACCCCCAAGTCGCGCACAACAAGGCGCTGGTGAAGGTGAAAGGCGCGACCGGCGCCGAGCTCACCTTCGTCAACCACCCCGTCCAGTACGACGGCCAGGCGGGCGAGGTCGCGTTGCCACCGCAGAAGCTCGGCGCGCAGACGGCCGAGGTGCTGGCCGAACTCGGCATCGGCGCCGACGAACAGGATGCGCTGGAGAAGGAAGGCGCGATCAAGCGCTGGCGCGCCTGACCCGTTCAGGGAGGAGCCGGGCCGGTCGAGCCGCGGATCACGACCTTCGCCTCCAGCATCATGACGCGCGGCACGGCCTGGCCGCGGAGCCGCGCGACCAGGTATTCCGCCGCGCGCGTGCCCATTGCCTGGGCCGGGATGTGCACGGTGGTGAGCGGCGGGATCTGGTGCAGTGAGGAGTCGAGGTCGTCGAAGCCGGTGACCGAAAGCCGCCCAGGCACGGCAAGCCCCTGCGCGTGCGCCTCGACCAGCGCGCCGGTTGCGTGCAGGTCGGTGGTGCACATGACCGCCGTCAGGCCCGGATCGGCCTGCAGGAGCCGGCGCAGCGCCGCGCGGCCGTCGGGCAGCGAATAGGGCGCCTCGGCCACCAGGTCGGCGGAGAACGGCAGGCCGTGGCGCTGGATCGTATCGCGCATGCCGCGCATGCGCGCGCTCACGCGGTCATTGTTGGTGAACGGATAGGTTATCAACCCGATGCGGCGGTGCCCCAGCTCGATCAGGTGTTCGGCCAGCCGCGCGGCGGCCGCGCGCTGGTCGAAGCCGACGCAGGGATGCACGCTGCCCTTGCTGGCCAGGTAGGTGTTCACGTAGGGCACGCGGAACTTGCGCACCAGCTCGTAGGTGTCGGGACGATGCTTCTGGCCGACCAGCACAAGCCCGTCGACGCCGCGCTCGACCAGCGCGCGGATTTGCCGTGTCTCGACCGCGATGTCATAGCGCGAATTGGCGACCAGCAGCGTGTAGCCGTACTCCTCGAGCCGCTGCTGCAGGGCGGCGACGCCACTGCCGAAGATGCTGTTGCTCAAGGTCGGAACCACCGCGCCGATGGTGTAGGAACGGCGAGACGCCAGCGCGCGCGCCGCGCCGTTCGGCACGTATCTCAGCTTGTTCAACGCATCCTGGATGCGTGCGCGCAGGTCCGGGCTGACCTTCTGCGGGGAGTTCATGGCCCGCGACACGCTGGCGGTCGATACGCCCGCGCGCCGGGCGACATCGACCAAGCGGGCGTTGCCGCGCGCTTCGCCGAAAGGCCGCCGCGACGTGCGCATGATTTCCCCCGATTCGAGATTCCGGCCGCACGGGCGGCGCCGACGAGCCCTGTTCGGCACCCTGCTGCGCCGCCAATCCGTTGTCAACGCCGGCGAATGGCGCTAGGGTTGCAGCAGCGCGATGGGGAGCCTCGATGTAACCGATTACAACGGCGGGGCGCGCGACACAAGAACAACACCCTGATCGCCCGCCGGCGTCTCGCCGCCCGCGCCATGCGGACGGCCAGCCCGGCGCAAGAAATGTCACTGTTTAGGGAGTGATCGATGGGTTTGCCAACACATACCGCCCGACGGCACCTGTTGTCGGGCCTCGCCGCGCTTGGTCTGGCGGCGGCGCTGCCGGCGGTCGCCGAGGCCCAGGTCGAGCTGAAGGTCGGCTACATGAAGCATCCGATCCAGGATGCCTCGCTCGACATGATGGACAAATGGGCTAAGGCGAACAACGTCAAGCTGACGCGCATACCGATGGCCTACAACATCTTCATGGAAAAGGTCACCGCCACGCTGACCTCCGGCAATGACCAGTTCGACGTCATCTGGCACAACGACGACTGGGGCCAGCTGTGGGAGAAGTGGCTGGAGCCGACCGACGACGTCGCCGGCATGGACACGATGAGCAAGCAGCCGCTCGACGCGTTCTGGACGGCGGACAAGAAGAACATGACGGTGGTGCCGATGGCCTACACGGTCGGCACGTTCTTCTACCGCAAGGACCTGCTGAAGCCGCAGGAGGTGCCGAAGACCTGGGCCGAGCTGGTGTCGGTCAGCCAGCGCCTGCAGAAGGAAGGCAAGGTCAAGTGGGGCTATGTCGGCGGGATGTCGGTCAACAACACGTGGTTCGCCCAGTGGTGGACCATGTGGGGCAACAACTGCGACATCTTCCATCCCCTGTTCGAGCGGGACAACGCCAAGCTGAAGGCGGCCGGCTTCAAGCCGGCGATCGCCGATCCCTGCCACCGCCAGGTGACGGAGTTCTGGTGGGACGCGCTGCACGCGAACAAGATCAGCCCCGAGGCCATGACATCCTATGGCCGCAACGAGGCGAATGCCGTCTTCATGGCCGGCGACGCGGCGTTCACGCTGGTCGACTCGACCCACTACGGCGACTTCATGGACCCCAACAAGTCCAAGATCGTCGGCAAGGTGGGCATGGCGCCCGCACCGGTCGGGCCGATGGCCAAGGCGCCGAACGCCTGGCACGAGATCTGGGGCTGGGGCATCCCCAAGGGCTCGCCGCCGGAGAAGAAGAAGCTCGCCAAGGCCATGCTTGGCGCCATGATGCTCGACGAAGAGGGCCAGATCGAGATGTGGAAGAAGACCGGCGGCCCGCCGCCGAACAACAAGGTGCTGGCGAAGATCGTGGCGCTGGACCCGGTGTTCAAGGAACTGCAGGTCGCCGTGTTCGACCAGAAGCCGGTCACCCACTCGGCCTACTACTTCGCCGAATGGCCGGCGGTGCACAAGGCGTACTCGGACGTCTCGATCAAGGCGCTCAGCGGCAAGCGCGAGGACATCCAGAAGACGCTGGAGGAAGGCGCGCCGCTGCTGACCAAGGCGGCGACGAACTAACCGTCGGCTGACGGAGGAGCCCGCGCGGTCCGGCACGCGGCCGGTCCGTGCGGGCATCCGTTTCCCGGTGCTGCCAGGACCAACGACGTGACAATTCCCGTCGCCGATCTCGTCGTCCCGCCGAAGCCGCCCCTGTTCGGCGAGCGGCAGCGCTTCATGCTGCTCCTGATCGCGCCGGCCGTGGTCGCGCTGATCTTCTTCCAGATCGTTCCGATCCTGACCGGCGCCAATGCCAGCTTCCGCGACTGGTCGCTGCACGATCCCAAGTACACCTGGGTCGGGTTGAAGCACTACTGGTACGTGCTGAGCGATCCGGGCTTCGTGTGGATCGTGATGCCGAACACGCTGGTCTTCATGCTGGTCAGCGTGGCCCTGTCCCTGGTGTTCGGCCTTGGCCTGGCGCTGATCCTGAACCGGCGCTTCGCCGGCCGGTCCCTGTTGCAAACCATCCTGCTGCTGCCGCTGATGGTCGCCCCGGTGGTCGCCGCGATCATGATCCGGTGGATGTTCAACGACCAGTTCGGCATCGTGAACGTCGTTTTCGAAGCGCTGGGCCTTCCGCCGCAGCCCTGGCTCGCCAGGCGCGAAACCGCCTTCGCGGTGATCTTGATCGCCGACATCTGGCTGTGGACGCCGTGGTTCGCGCTGCTGCTGCTGGCCGGGCTGCAGAGCCTGCCCAAGGAGCCGTTCGAAGCCGCGGCGATCGACGGCGCCTCGCGCTGGCGCGTGTTCCGCTACCTGACCCTGCCGATGCTGCGCTCGGTCATGGTGGTGTGCGTGGTGATCCGCGGCATCGACGCGTTCCGCACCTTCGACATCGTCTGGACCATCTCGGCTGGCGGGCCGGCGCGCTCGACCGAGCTGTTCTCGATCTACGCCTATATCGAGGCGTTCCAGGCGATGAACTTCGCGCGCGGGTCGGCCGCCGCGATCATCGGCGCGATCGTCATCGTGATCCTGGCGATGGTCGTCTTCCGCCTGCTGAACCGCTGGATGGAGGTGTCGAAATGACCGTCGCCTCGCCGGCGCTGGCGCTTCCGCCCGTCCGCAGCGGCTTCTTCGCCAACCTGGCGCCGGGCGGCGCCAAGGCGCTGTTCGCGCTCGCGGTCATCGCCGTCGCGTTCCTGTTCGCCTTCCCGGTCCTGTGGCTGCTCTTGACCTCGCTCCGGCCCGAATCCGGCGTCTACTACGTCCACCGCGGCACGGAATTCACCTGGCACAACTACGTCGAGGTGCTGCAGCAGGAGAACATCCTCAAGGCGTTCTTCAACAGCTTCGCCATCTCGACCCTGGCGACGATCCTGTCGCTCGGCGTGACCGTCACCAGCGGCTACATGCTCTCGCGCTTCCGCGGGCCGATCCCGGACGGCTGGTTCTCGGTGATCTACGTGCTGCGCTGCGTGCCCTATATCTCGTGGGTGCTGCCGCTGTTCTTCGTAACGCGGCAATGGGGCATCTTCGACACCTACTGGGGTCTGCTCCTGCCGCACGTGGCGGTCCATATCTGCTTCTTCTCGTGGATCATGAAGGGGTTCTTCGACGGCATCGACCCGTCGATGGAATACGC
>JADZDN010000317.1 GCA_020851015.1 Alphaproteobacteria bacterium
GCGCCAGGCCGGCCTCGACCTGGCTCTTGTGGATCGCCTGGATGCCGGCGCGGATGATCTCGGTCGAATAGGCGCCGAGGTTGATCGCCAGCGCGACGACCGCAGCGGTGGTGGCGTCGAGCCGCAGGCCCAGGCTCGGCAGCCCGAAGAACACCAGGAAAAGCTGGATCAGCAGCGGCGTGTTGCGGATCACCTCGACATAGGACGTGGCGGCAAGGCGCAGCGCCGCGGGGCCCCAGCTGCGCGCCAGCGCGCCGGCGATGCCGATCACGAGGCCGAACAGCATCGTGGTCGCCGACAATTCGAGGGTCAGCACGGCGCCGTCGACCAGCGCCGGGAACTGGGCGAACACATCGCGGAAGTTGAACGTATAGATCATGCGGTCCCGCCCCCCTGCCGCGGTCCGCCGGCCCTTCTCGTCGCCGCCGCTTGCTTGATTTTATTCTTCAAACGACGTTTCATCCGGGAAACTAATGGCGCCTCCCGGCCGAGTCAATCCGGGCCGGCGCCAAAAGGCAATGCCAGGAGCGGGACGGCCAGGGGCGATGGCGGTCGAGACCTTGCGCCAGTACAGCGCGCCGGCGCTGGAGAAGGGCATCGACGTGGTCGAGCTGCTGGACGGCGCGCACGCGCCGATGGGCTTGAGCGAGATCGCCGCCGCGCTGAAGCGGTCGAAGAGCGAGATGTTCCGCGTGCTGCGCGTGCTGGAGTCGCGCGGCTACATCGAGCGGCCGCTGCCGTCCGACCGCTATCGCCTCACCAACAAGCTGTTTGTCACCGGGCTGCGCCAGCCGCCGGTGGCCGAGCTGCTGGACGTCGCCTATCCCGAGATGCGGCAGCTGGCGGCCGCGATCCGCCAGTCCTGCCACCTCAGCGTGCTGTCCGGCGAGCGCATGATCACCGTGGCGCGCGTCGAGGGGCCGGGCGAGGTCAGCTTCATGCTGCGCGTGGGCTACGGCGTGTCGGTCGCGCTGTCGGCGTCGGGGCGCGTCTACCTGGCGCTGCTGCCGGAGGCGCAGCGCCAGCGCTGGGTGACGCGGCTCCGGCGCAAGGGGCTGGCCGAGCGGTTGGCGCTGATCCGCCGGCGTGGCTACGAGCTGGCGCCGAGCCCGGTCGTGGCGGGCGTCACCGACGTCAGCTTCCCGCTGACCGATACCGATGGCGCGGTGGTCGCCTGCCTGGCGGCGCCGCTGGTGCGGCGGCTGGGCGAGCCGGACGACCGGGCCGGCATTCTCGCCGCGCTGGGCGCCGCCGCCGGCCGCATCTCGGCTTCCCTGCGCACGGCGCCGGGCGACCCGGCCAAGATGTGAGGATTGCGGGGAAAAATACCGCAAGAAGCGGGTGGGCGCGGGCCCTCGCGCCGCCTAGGTTTGCTCCAGGCCTGCAACACGGGGTTGCACCCGCAATCGAAGAGGGCGACCATGACACTCGCAATGGCTTCTTCCCCCGCCACCATCATCCGCGCCGGCCAGCGGGACGGCGATCCCTATCACGCCAGCATCGAGCGTGCGCTCGGCTGGCTGTCGCGCAACTGGCGCCAGCAACCCGAGCTGGCCGCGGTGGCCGAATCGGCTGGCATGAGCGAATACCACTTCCAGCGCGTCTTCACCCGCTGGGTCGGGGTCAGCCCGAAGAAGTTCCTGGGCTACCTGACCCTCGACAGCGCCAAGGCCTGCCTGGAGCGCGGCGAGAGCGTGCTGGACGCGGCCTACGAATCCGGTCTCAGCGGCCCGTCGCGGCTGCACGACCTGTTCGTCACGCAGGAGGCGCTGACCCCCGGCGAGTACAAGACCCGCGGCGCCGGGCTGGAGATCGGCTACGGCTTCGCGGCCTCGCCCTTCGGCGAATGCCTGGTGATGTGGACCCCGCGCGGGATCTGCGCGTTGGGCTTCGTCGAGAACGATGACCGCTTGGCCTGCCACGCCGACCTGGCGGGGCGGTTCCCGGGCGCGCGTTTCGTCGAGGACACGGCGACCGCCGTGCGCCTGACGGCCGACGCCTTCGCGCCGGTGGGTAAGCGCGGCAAGCTGGGCCTCGTGCTGATGGGCTCGCCGTTCCAGATCAAGGTGTGGGAGGCGCTGCTTCAGGTGCCGGAGGGCGCGCTGGTATCCTACGAAGGCCTGGCGGCCGCGATCGGCAAGCCCACGGCGGCGCGCGCGGTCGGCACGGCGGTGGGCGCCAACCCGATCTCGTTCCTGATTCCCTGCCACCGCGCGATCCGCAAGACCGGCGTGATCAGCGACTACCACTGGGGCCGCGCGCGCAAGCTGGCGCTGATCGGCTGGGAGCAGGCGCGGGCGGAGAAGGCGGGCGCGGCGGCTTGACCTTCCCGCGGTTCCCTCACCCTCCCGGCGCTGCGCGCCGGGCCCCTCCCTCTCCCGGTGGGAGAGGGCTTCCGGAACCCTCTCCCATCGGGAGAGGGTGGTGAGCGAAGCGAACCGGGTGAGGGAAGCGCGGCTCCTCGTCAATCCACGCTTTTCGCTCGGCCCCTACGGCGAACGCGAAAGCGCGGTGCTGTCGGAAGCGGATTTCTCCGCTGCGCGCGATGCCGTCACCGCCTGGCCGGAATACGCGCGCACCCCGCTGGTCGACCGGCCCGATTTGGCGCGCGCGATGGGCGTCGCCTCGCTTTGCGTGAAGTACGAGGGCGCGCGCTTCGCCGTGGGCAGCTTCAAGGCGCTGGGTCCGGCCTATGCCGCGCTGCGGCTGATCGAGCGCGCGGGCAAGCCGGTGACGCTGGTTTCCGCGACCTCGGGCAACCACGGCCGCGCCGTGGCCTGGATGGCGCAGCGCATGGGGGCCGCCTGCCGCATCTACATGAGCGAGGGGGTGAGCGCCGGACGCGCCCGCGCGATCGCGGGCTTCGGCGCGACGGTGGTGCGGGTGAAGGGCAATTTCGACGACGCCCTGGCGCGCTGCTACGCCGAGGCCGAGCGCGAGGGCTACCTGGTCGTCTCGGACCTGCCGCAGCCCGGCTATCCCGAGGTGCCGCGGCACACGCTGCACGGCTACGCGGTGCTGGGCGAGGAGCTGGCCGACCAGGCGCCGGACGCCACGCACATCTTCGTCGGCGCGGGCAGCGGCACGCTGGCCGGGGCGATCACCGCGCGGAGCTGGCAGCGCCTGGGCGCGGCGCGGCCGCGCCTGGTGCCGGTCGAGCCGCTGGCGGCCGATGCGCTCTACCAGAGCGCCCAGGCGGGCCTGCGCTCGCGCACCCAGGGCAGCATGGAGAGCCTGATGGACGGGCTGGTGGTGGGCGTGGCCTCGGCGCTGGCCTGGTTGCTGCTCGACCGCGGCGCCTTCGCCTTTCTCGCCATCCCTGACTCGCCCGCCATTTCGGCCATGCGTGCGGCCCATGCCGGGCCGCAGGCGCTGATGATCGGCGAGACCGGCATCGCCGGGCTTGCCGGCGCGACGGTGGCTTGCGAGCATCAGGATATGCGCCGCAGTCTTGGCATCGACGCCGGATCGCGAATCGTGGCCGTGGCCTGCGAGGGCGCGACCGACCCCCAGCTGTTCCAGCGCCTGGTCGGGGGCCACGCGTGAACCGCAAGCGCGTCGCCATCGGCGCCCTGCTGTTCGAGGGCAATACGCTCTCGACCGTCGTGACCGAGCGGCGCGACTTCGCCAGCAAATACCTGGTATCGGGCGAGGCGTTCCCGACGCAGCTCGCCGCCACCAACACCGAGATCGGCGGCGCGCTGGAGGTGCTGCGCGGCGCCGATCTGGACGTGGTGCCGCTCTTGGCCACGCATGGCGGGGCGGGCGGCCGCGTATCGGCGCGCTGCTATGGCGAATTGCGCGACGAATTGCTGGCGCGCCTGCGCGCGGCGGACCGGGTCGACGGCGTCTACCTGGCGCTGCACGGCTCGTTCATCGCCGAGGGACTGGACGACGCGGAGGGCGAGATCCTGGAAGCGACCCGCGCGATCGTGGGGCCTGATGTGCCGATCGCCGTGTCCTGCGACCTGCACGGGCACATCACCGCCGCGATGCTGCGCCATGCCTGCATCCTGGTGGGCTATCGCGAGTATCCGCATGACGACACGCGCGAGACCGGTGCGCGGGTCGCGACCCTGCTGATCCGGACGCTGAACGGCCAGATCAGGCCGGTCACGCGGTTGTGCCGCGCGCCGATGATCCTGCCGGCCCAGCGCCAGCGCACCAGGGGGGATGGTCCGATGCGCGCGATCATCGACATCGCGCGGGCGCGCGAGGCCGACGGCACGGCGCTGGCGGCGAGCTATTTCTGCGTCCAGCCCTGGCTCGACCTGCCCGGGGTGGGCGTGACCGGCGCGGCGGTGGCGGACGGCGACGCGGCCAAGGCCGAGCGCGCGGCGCGGGAAATCGCCGAAGCGATGTGGCAGCGACGGCATGACTTCCTGGTGCCGACCGAGACGCCGCAATCCGCCATCGCCAAGGGACTTGCCGCGGCGGGCGGGCCGGTCGTGCTGGCCGACGCGGCGGATTGCGTGGGCGGCGGCGCGGCGGGCGATTCCGCCGTCGTCCTCGACGCGCTGCTGCGCCACGCGCCGGGCCAGGCGGCCGCGATCCATATCGTCGATGCGGAGACCGTCGTGCAGGCCAAGGCTGCGGGTGTCGGCACGCGCGTCAAGGCGCGCTTCGGTCTGCAGCGCGTCGCCGCCGAGGCCGTGGTCGAACGCTACGAGGCCGACGCCCGCTTCCGCTACTCGGGCGGGCTGATGGGCGGGGTCGAGGCGGCGCTGGGACCATCGGCGCTGCTCGCGGTCGGGCCGGTCAAGGTGCTGTGCAGCTCGCTGTCGGCCTACGAGTACGCCGACGAGGCGTTCGCCGCGTTCGGCGTCGACCCGCGCGGGCTGAAATTCGTCGTGGTCAAGAATCCGATGAACTACCAGCAGGCCTATGCCGGCGCGCCGGCGATGTTCGTGCTCGACACGCCCGGGCCGACGCCGAGCAACCTGGCGTCGGTCGCCTGGCGGCGGCTCGACCGGCCGTGCTTTCCGATGGAAGACGGATTCCAGCCGGTCTTCCGAACGGCGTAGATCGGCCGCGCCGGCCCGGCTATCCTGCGCACTACGCTTTCAGCAGGGGAAACGCCGTGGCGCAAAACACCAGCAAGCATCGCATCGCCGTGATTCCGGGCGACGGCATCGGCAAGGAGGTCGTGCCCGAGGGCATGCGCGTGCTGGAGGCGGCGGGCAGGCGCTTCGGCATCGAGTTCCAGTGGGACCACTACGACTGGTCCTGCGAGACCTACAAGAAGACCGGGCGGATGATGCCGGAGGACGGCATCGAGCGCATGGCGAAGTCCGAGGCGATCTTTCTGGGCGCGGTCGGCTTCCCGGGCGTGCCGGACCACGTGTCGCTGTGGGGCCTCTTGATCCCGATCCGGCGCGAGTTCCGCCAGTACGCCAACCAGCGCCCGATCCGCCTCTTGAAGGGCATCACCAGCCCGTTGCGCGACCGCACCGCCAAGGACATCGA
>JADZDN010000318.1 GCA_020851015.1 Alphaproteobacteria bacterium
AGTGGATGCACATGGCGCTGCTGAATGCCGAGGAGCTGGGCGTCACCAAGGCCAATGTCGACCAGATGAAGAGCTCGACCGATCCTTTCATCCGCCGCCTGCTGGGCGAGGAAGGCGATTTCGGCAAGATGATCGGCCTCGACAACAAATGGGCCTACAACGCGATCAAGGCCGTCGGCAACTATGCCGAGATCTACGACCTGCATTTCGGACCCAAGGCCCTGGCCCTGCCCCGCGGCCAGAACGAGCAGTGGTCCAAGGGCGGCCTGCAGTACGGCCTGCCGCTGCGCTGAACGCGCGGCTGCTTGACTGACGTGACCGGCCAGACGGGCGATCGCGCGACATGATCGCCCGTCTGTGGTCCAGCGAGCGCCTGCGCGGCTGGTGCCTGCAGGCGCTCTTGATCGCCGCCGTCGCGACGGTCGTCGGCTATTTCGCGTCCAACACCGTCGCCAATCTGGACCGGCGCAGCATCCCCTTCGGCCTCGGCTTCCTGTCGCGGCCCGCCGGGTTCGACTTCCCGTTCCATGTGCTTGAATGGAAGGTCACCGACACCTATGGCCGCGCGGTGCTGGTGGCGCTGGCCAACACCGTGCTGGTCTCCGTGCTGGCGATCGCGACGACGACGGTGCTGGGGCTGATCCTGGGCATCATGCGCCTGTCGCTGAACTGGCTGGTGCGAACGACGGCGACGCTGATCGTCGAGTTCATCAAGAACACGCCGCAGCTGATCCAGATATTCTTCTTCTACATCGCCGTGCTGCAGGCACTGCCGCAGGCGCGCGAGAGCTTCCAGGCGGCCGGCGTGTTCCTCAACATCCGCGGGCTTTTCCTGCCGGCGCCGGTGATGGGCGAGGCAGCCGGCGCGGAGGCGCTGGCGCTGCTCTTCGCCGTCGCGCTGGGCAGCGTGCTGTGGCGCTGGCGCGCGCGCGTGACCGGAACCGCGCGCCGCGCGCTGGCGGCGGGCGCCTGGCTGCTGCCGCTCGGCGCCCTGGTCCATGCCTGGGCCAGCGGCATGATCGCGGCCTGGGAATGGCCGGAGCTGCGCGGCTTCAATTTCCGCGGCGGCTGGGTGGTACGGCCGGAACTGCTGGCGCTATGGATCGGCTTGTCGGTCTATACCGGCGTCTTCATCGCCGAGATCGTGCGCTCGGCGATCAACGCGATCGACCGCGGCCAGACCGAGGCGGCGCGCAGCCTGGGCCTGACGCGCGGGCAGAACATGCGTCTGGTCGTCCTGCCCCAGGCACTGCGGCTGATCATCCCGCCGCTCACCAGCCAGTACCTCAACGTCATCAAGAGCAGTTCGCTGGGCGCCGCCATCGCCTATCCCGAGGTGTTCCTGATGATCGGCGGCACCACGCTGAACCAGACGGGCCAGGCGATCGAGGCGATGGCGATCGTGATGTCGGTGTTCCTCACGGTGAACCTGGTCACATCGGCGGCCATGAACTGGTACAACCGCGCCGTCGCGCTGAAGGAGCGCTGAGGCGATGGCGACCGTCGCGCCCGATCTCCGCGTCAGCCCTGCCGCCAATCCGCTGGGCCGGGCCTGGCGCTGGATGCGAGGCAACCTGCTGGGCAGCCCGTTCAACATCGCGCTGACCCTGGTCATGCTGGCGGTGTTCTGGTTCGCCCTGTCGCCGCTGGTGCGCTGGGCGGTGACGGAAGCCACCATCTCCGGGGACAGCAAGGCCGGCTGCACCGGCGCGGGCGCCTGCTGGACCTTCGTCAAGGTCCGCTTCCCGATGTTCTTCTATGGTCGCTATCCGGTCGACGAACGCTGGCGCGTCGATCTGGCCGCCATCCTCCTGGCCGTCTTCGCCGTGCCGGCGATGCTCGACAGGCTGCGCCACCGCTGGGTCGCCGTCCTCGCGCTGGTCGCGGTCTATCCGGTGATCGCCGCCATCCTCCTGCGCGGCGGACTTCTCGGCCTCAAATCGGTCGAGACGGCGCTGTGGGGCGGCCTGATGCTGAACGCCGTGCTGACCTTCCTTGCCGTCGCCGGCTCGCTGCCCTTCGGCATCCTGCTGGCTTTGGGGCGGCGGTCGAAACTGCCCGTGGTCCGCATCTTCTCGATCTGCTTCATCGAGCTGTGGCGGGGCGTCCCCCTGCTGACCGCGCTGTTCATGGGCATGGTGATGCTGCCGCTGTTCCTGCCCGACGGCGTGACGGTCGACAACCTGGTGCGCGCCGCGGTCGCGCTGACGCTGTTCACCTCGGCCTACATGGCCGAGGTGGTGCGCGGCGGCTTGCAGGCGATACCCCTTGGCCAGTTCGACGGCGCCCGGGCGCTCGGCCTCGGCTTCTGGCAGATGCAGGCGCTGATCGTGCTGCCCCAGGCGCTGCGCATCGTGGTGCCGAACATCGTCAACACCGTGATCGACCTGTTCAAGGACACCACGCTGGTGGTGATCGTCAGCCTGTTCGACATGCTGGGCGTAGTGAACCAGTCGCTGAAGGACTCGGCTTGGCTCGGCATGGCCAAGGAAGGCTACGCATTCGCCGCGCTGGTGTTTTTCGTCTGCTGCTGGAGCATGTCGCTTTACAGCCGGCGGCTGGAGCGGCGCCTTGGCGTCGCGCAACCCGGACGGCATTGATTCCAACAATCCGCCGATCGGCTAGAGTGGCGGCGTGACAACCACCTTCGTCATCAACGGCGCCGAGCTGGCGGCCGATCCGTCGGGCGCTTTGTTCTGGCCGGCGGCCGCGACGCTGGTCGTGGCCGACCTGCACCTGGAAAAGGGCTCCGGCTTCGCGCGTCGCGGCACGTTGCTGCCGCCCTATGACAGCGCGGCGACGCTCCGCCGGCTGGCGATCGCCATCGAGGCCTGGGCGCCGCGCCGCGTGCTGTGCCTGGGCGATTCCTTCCACGACACCCAGGCGCCGCAGCGGATGACGGCCGGGGAAAACGCGATGCTCGCGGCCCTGACCCGCTGCACCGACTGGATCTGGATCGCCGGCAACCACGATCCCGACCCGCCGGCGGGCCTGGGCGGACGCGTCGCCCGCGAGATCACCGAGGGGCCGCTGGTCTTCCGCCACGAGGCGCGGGCAGGCGCAATCGCCGGCGAGATATCCGGCCATTTCCACCCCAAGGCCAGCATTCCGACGCGGGGCCGCCGGGTCAGCTCACGGTGCTTCGTCGAGGATGGCAATCGGTTGATTCTGCCGGCTTTTGGCGCCTACGCGGGCGGGATGGACGTGTTCGACCCGGCGATTCGCCGCCTGCTCGCCCCCGCCTTTGCGGTTCACGTCATCGGCCGCGAGCGGGTGCACCGCTTCGCCTGCCGATAGGTGCGCCGAGCGCCCGGGCTGGACTAGAATACTATGTTTGCGCGAGCTAGCGTTCGTCGCGCTGGAAATTTGGAGCGGGTGAAGGGAATCGAACCCTCGTCGTAAGCTTGGGAAGCTTCTGCTCTACCATTGAGCTACACCCGCGCGCGCCATCGACGGTTCATGACTCTAGGCCAATAGCGTTAACGGACGCAAGATGTGCTGCGTTGAGGGAACAATCCGCGGGCTCGTTCGTTATGGTTGGCAATGATTTCAAGCCTCGCAACACCTGTGGTGCATATGCCACAGACGGGGGTGAATAACCGGTTGGAATGGCCGAAATTCTCGGTTTTCTCTTGATTGGGTAGTCCCCAGGGCCTATCCGAAGACAGGGAGAGAACACGGGTAGGGTACGGCGTGAGCGTGCGCCGTGCGGTGGTATCTTCGGATCGTTTACGCGGGAGTTCGGACGCATGAGAGGGTTGAGGTTGGCCACGGTTATGACCGCGGCACTGTTCCTGGGGGCTTGCGGCTTGTTGGCCGATGGCGGTCCCCGCAACGATCTGGCGGCGATGAAGCCGTCAGGAACCACGTTCAATTCCTACCTCGCCCAGGAGTACCTGGAGCTCTCGACCTACGAAGAGAAGGTCGAGTTCGACTGGCAGGACTCGGACA
>JADZDN010000319.1 GCA_020851015.1 Alphaproteobacteria bacterium
CGCACGCCAAGGGCGTCCCCGTGCTGGTCGACGCCGCCGCGCAACTGCCGCCGGTCGAGAACCTGCGGCGGTTCATCGCCGAGGGCGCCGACCTCGTCGCCTTCTCCGGCGGCAAGGCGATCGGCGGCCCCCAGGCTTCGGGCATTCTCGCGGGAAAGAGGGAGCTGATCGAAGCCGCCGCCCTGAACCAGCTCGACCACGATATCGGCTTCGACGAATGGAGCCCGCCATCCGGGCTGATCGAGAAGGCGCGGGTCAAGGGCCTGCCGGCCAGCGGCATCGGCCGCGCGACCAAGGTCGGCAAGGAGCAGATCGTCGGATTGATGACGGCGCTGCGTCTCTTCCTCGACGATGACCCGGACGCGCGCCGGGCCGGCTGGCGCGGGCGCTGCGAGGAGCTGGTCAAGGCGCTCGGGGGGATTTCCGGCACCCAGGCGCGGCTGGTGGACGGCGCCGTGCCGATGGTCGAGTTCGCCATCGACGAAAAGGCGCGCAACTGTTCCGCGGCGGAACTGGCGCGGCGGCTGCAGGCCGGCGATCCGCCCGTCGCGGTCAGCCACCGCAGGCTGCGCCAGGGCGCGCTGTGGCTGGGCCCGACCTGCCTGAAGCCGGGCGAGCCGGCCATGGTCGGTGCCGCCGTGCGCGCCGCGCTGGGGCGCAACTAGCATGGAAATCTATTTCCCGATCGCCAACATGGCGATGCCGATCATCTCGCCGATCCTGATCGGCGTAGCCGTGGGCGTGCTGTCCGGCATGTTCGGCGTCGGCGGCGGGTTCCTGATGAACCCCCTGCTGATCATGCTGGGCGTGCCGCCCACTGTTGCTGTGGCGACCGGCACGCTGCAGATCACCGCGGCCTCGGTCTCCGGCGCCTTCACGCACTGGCGCCGCGGCACGCTGGACCCGATCATGGCGACCTGCATGGTGGGCGGCGGCCTGTTGGGCGCGCTGGCCGGCAACCGCACCTTCGTGCTGCTAAAGAGCCTCGGCCAGATCGACCTGGTGATCGCGCTGGCCTACGTGATCCTGCTGGGATCGATGGGCGGCATGATGCTGGCCGAGAGCGCGCGGGCGATCCTGCGCCGGCGCGGCGCGCCGGTCCGGCGCAAGCTGCATCCCCATGGGCTGCTGCACGGCCTGCCGCTGAAGGTGAAGTTCCGCAAGTCGCGGCTCTATATCAGCGTGTTCATTCCCTGCGGGCTCGGCTTCGTGGTCGGCGTGATGACCGCGATCATGGGCGTCGGCGGCGGGTTCCTGGCGGTGCCGGCGATGATCTACATGATGGCGATGCCGGTCACCCTGACCGTCGGCACCTCGCTGCTGCAGATCACCGTGGTCAGCGCCGTCGTCGTGTTCCTCCATGCGCTCAGCACCCAGGGGGTCGATCTGGTGCTGGCCCTGCTGCTGATCCTGGGCGGCGTCGCCGGGGCGCAGGTGGGCACGATCTTCGGCCAGCGGCTGCGCGGCGAGGAAACCCGGTTCCTGCTGGCGTTGATGGTGCTGGCGGTGTGCGCCTATGTGCTCTACGGCCTGGTGGCGACGCCGGACGAGCTCTACACGATCGAATATCGCCCGATGGAGGGCTGATCCGGCCCGCGCCGGCGCCCTTGCGCCGCATTGCGGAAAAATGCTTTACTCGCAAGGGGTTTGGCGTCGCGCCGGGGTCGGCGGCGGTGCCGGGCCATGGGCCGCGGCCCCAGATGGAGAGATCATGGCCGAGCAGCAGCAATCCGCCAAGCCGCCGGTAACGATCAAGAAATACGCCAACCGGCGACTCTACAACACGGCCACCAGCAGCTACGTCACCCTCGACCATCTCTGCCAGATGGTGAAGGAGGGCACCGACTTCGTGGTGTACGACGCCAAGACCGGCGAGGACATCACCCGCAGCGTGCTGACCCAGATCATCGTCGAGGAAGAGGGCAAGGGCCAGAACCTGCTGCCGATCAGCTTCCTGCGCCAGCTCATCAGCTTCTACGGCGACAACCTGCAATGGCTGGTGCCGCGCTACCTCGAGCACTCGATGAAGTCCTTCGCGCGCAACCAGGAGCAGATGCGCAAGTACATGCAGGATGCGCTGGGCGGCCTGTTTCCCTTCGGCCAGTTCGAGGAGATGGGCAAGCAGAACATGGCCCTGTTCGAGCGCGCGATGAAGATGTTCACGCCCTTCGCGGCCGAGCAGGGCGCCGCCGGCGAGGCCAAGCCGGGCGAGGCCGGCGCCGAGCTGGAGACGCTGAAAGACCGGCTGAACGCGCTGCAGCGCGAAATCGACCAGATGACCAAGAAGCGGGGCTAGCCCCGCGCGACCGGTCCATGCCGGCCATGCTGGGCATCGCCGCGCTTGCCGGCGCGATTCTGTGGAGCACGGGCCCCGCCCTTGCCGGCGAGCCGGCGCCGACCGGCACGTTGCGCGCGGTCTTTCTGGCCGGCAACCCGGTGCAGGGCCGGGTGGATGCGACCACCGGCGCGGTCAGCGGCCCGGCGGTGGATCTGGCCCGCGAACTGGCGCGTCGCCACGGCGTCGCGACGACGATCGAGGGCGTGCCGGGGGTCAGGGCCGTGATCGACCGCGTCAAGGCCGAGGCCGCGGATATCGGCTTCCTCGCCTTCGATCCCGAGCGCGCGACCGAGGTCGATTTCTCCCAGGTCTATTCCCTGGCGCACAACACCTACCTCGTGCCGGACGATTCGCCGATCCGCTCGGTCGCCGACGCGGATCGCGCGGGCCATCGCATCGGCGTCGGCCAGGGCGACGCGGCCGATCTCTATCTCAAGCGCACGCTGAAGAACGCGCAGCTCGTGCCCAATGCCGGCGGCGCGATGGACGTGGCGCTGCAGATGCTCGCGGGCGGCGATATCGGGGCCTACGCCGCCAACCGCCAGCGCCTCGCGGAAGCCATCGCCCAGATTGCCGGCATGCGCCTGCTGCCCGACAATTTCCTCGCCGTGCAGCAGGCGATCGTCGTGCCGAAGGGCAGGGCCGAGCGCCTGGCGATCGTCAACGCGTTCCTCGACGACGCTCGCAAGTCGGGCCTGGTCCGCGACGCCATCGCGCGGGCGAAGCTGCACGGGGTCGACGTGGCGCCGGGAAGGTAGACGCGGACCGTGCCCACTTCTTGTCCCCCCTCCCTCGACGGGAGGGGGCAGGGGGAGGGTGGCAGTCTTGCGCGATTGGAGCGCCGCGACCCCTCCCCTTAACCCCCTCCCCGCAAGGGGAGCGACTGTCTTGCGGGTCAAGCGTTTTGCCATGGGGTTTTGTCGCGGAGGATGGCGTTGAGGATGGTGAGGAGCTTTCGCATGCAGGCGGTGATCGCGAGCTTCTTTGGTTTTCC
>JADZDN010000320.1 GCA_020851015.1 Alphaproteobacteria bacterium
GACGTTGGGCAGGCCCTCGGGCTCGCCGCGCACGAAGGTGTCGCGCCCGAGCTGCGGGCGCGCCATCAGCTTCACGCCGGCCTCGCGCATTGCCTCCAGGCGGCGCAGCTGGAACGCCAGCAGCTCCGCCATCTCCTCGGCGGTCGGGCCGTCGTCCGGCTGCTCGTCCTCGGGCAGCAGCAGGCGCGACTTCAGGTAGGCGAGCCAGGCCGCCATCACCAGATAGTCTGCCGCGATCTCCAGCCGCAGGCGCTTGGCCGCGGAGATATAGGCCAAATACTGCTCGGCCAGCGCCAGGATCGATATCCTGTGCAGGTCGACCTTCTGCTCGCGCGCCAAGGCCAGCAGCAGATCGATCGGCCCTTCGAAGCCGTCGATGCTGAGCACGAGGGAGTCGCCCCCGGCCCCTACGGGCCTGGGATCGGTCGCCGATTCGTCGAAACCGCCCATGTCGCTCATCGCCGCGATCCGCTCTTGGCGCCCGGACCGATACCCGGATCAATGGCTAGCAGTTTGTATTTGCTGGACATCCTACCCCTTGTGTGTCGCGCCGGCAAGCCTCTCGGGACCACCGCCCCGGACGTGCCGTCCCCCTGCAACTCAAGCATACCGCAGGGGGCTGTGAGGTGAATGTCCGGCGTGCAGGGCCTGCCAGGCCTCGGCGGCCGCGCGGCCGGCCATGAGCGCCTCCAGCCGCGCCAGCCCTTGGGCGGGGTCGAGCGGGTGCGGGTCGTGCAGTAGCGCATGGCCGCGCTCCAGCCGCGCCAGCGTCGCCTCGGCCAACGCCGGCGCCACCGCCATCACCGCGCGCATCTCGTCCATCTTGCCGTTGCAATGGAGCGCCACGTCGCAGCCCGCCGCGAGCGCCGCCGCCGCGCGCTCGCCGACCGTGCCGCTGAGCGCTTGCATCGACAGGTCGTCGGTGACCAGCACGCCCGCGAAGCCGATATGGCCGCGGATCACCCGTTCGATGACCATGCGCGAGGTGGTGGCGGGCCGGTCGGGATCGATCGCGCTGTAGACCACGTGCGCGGTCATGCCCCAGGGCATGTCGTTGAGCGCCTGGAACGGCGCGAAATCGGTGCGGCGCAGCTCGGCCTCGCCGGTCGCGACGACGGGCAAGGCATGGTGCGTGTCGACGGTCGCGCGCCCGTGGCCGGGCATGTGCTTGATGACCGGCAGCACCCCGCCTTCCAGCAGACCCTCGCACACCGCGCGGCCCAGCGTCGCCACCATGTCGGGATCGCGCCCATGCGCGCGCTGGCCTATCACGTCGTGCGCGCCGGGCACGGGCAGATCGAGCACCGGCGCGCAATCCACGTTGATCCCTGCCGCCGCCAGGTCCGCCGCCATCAGCCGGGCATTCTGCCGCGCCGCCTCGCCCCCGAGCGCGAGGTCCTGCTCGGCCAGCGCCGCGAAGGTGGCGGCCGCGGGCGGCTGGCGCCAATGGGGCGCGCCGAGGCGCGCGACCCGCCCGCCCTCCTGGTCGATCAAGACCGGCGCGTCGGTGCGGCCGACCGATGAGCGCAGCGCGGCCACCAGCGCCTTGAGCTGCGCCGGCGTCTCGCAATTGCGCTTGAACAGGATGACGCCGAGCGGGTCGGCGTCGGCGAAAAAGCGACGCTCCTCCTCGGCCAGGACCGGTCCGGCCAGGCCGAGGATCGCCGCGCGCGGCGGCGTCATCGCACGATGCAATCCTGTTTTCGCGCCTTCAGGTCCGCGCACAGCTTGTCGGCTTCGGGCTTGCTGGCCAGCGGTCCCACCAGCACGCGGATCATCGTGCCCTTGTTCGGCACTTCAACCGGCTGCGTCTCCATCTTGAGCCCGCCGAGAAGGTCGCCGTATTTCTTCTGCGCCGCCTGCCAGGCCTGCTGCGCTTCCGGTTCGGACTTGGCGGCCACGATCTGCACGCGGTGCGATCCGCCACCGGCAGGGGCGCCGGCGACCGACGGCGCGGACGCCTGCGCTGCCGCGGGCTGGGGGGCCGGGGCGGGCGCCGGAGCGGGTGCCGGCGCTGCCGCCTGCTGCTGCGCTGGCGGAGCGCCGGCACGCGCGTTGCCCAGCGCAATGCCGCTGCGGGTGGACGGCGCAGACGCCGCAGCGGGCGGCGCGTTGTCGCGCGGCGGGGCTGCGGGCGGAGGCGGCGCCGGCACGCTAGGGCCGGCAACCTTGGACGAGCCGGCGGTCGGCGCCTGCTCGGCTGTCGCGCCAAGCGACGGCGCAGCAGGCTGTCCGGCACCGGGCAAGGGCGGCGGCGGCGGCGTGTTCACCGCGCTCGAACCGGGCAAGGGCGTTCCGGTTGCCATCGACAGCGGTGGCAGGCCACCGGGCAGGGCATTGGCCGATGACGCCGCCGAACCGGGAATGCTAGGCACCATGCCCGCCGCCGAACCGGCCATCGCGCCCGAGGAGGGCGCGGCGGGCGCGCCCGCAAGGCCCTGGGGCGGCGCCAGCGGAGGCGCGTTGGCGGCCGGCGGGGCGGGCTGGGTCAAGTTGGCCATCGGCGCCGGCGCCGGCGGCTCCTTGGGCCGCTGCAGCGGTTCCTCGGCCTTCGGCAGGATGCGCTCGGGCCCGGGCGCCGCGGTCTGCGCGCCCGGCTTGCCCAGTTCGTAGACCTTCATGCCTTGGTTGGGCACCTCCATGCCGCCGGGCGAGGCGGGGCGCACGCGGGTAGGACCTTCGTCGGCCTTGAGGATCGGCGGATTCTGCTCGCTGCCCGCGCGGATGCCCTGCTGGTAGGCGTAGTAGACGATCACCACGAAGCCCAGGATGGCGAGGCTGGCGACGACGATCGGCAGCGCGCGGCTGGCGCGTTTGGGCGGCTGCTCGTCGTCGAACAGCTCTTCCTCCTCGTGCTCGTCCACGTAGGGGTCGGGGGCGCCGCGCGCCGCGCGAAAGTCTTCGTTGGCTGCCATCAACGCATCTCCTTCACGGGCTCGACGCCGAAGACCGCAAGTCCGGAAGCGATCACGGTCGCCACCGCGGCCACCAGCGCCAACCGCGCGGTCGTCAGCGCGCGATCCTCGCGGACCAGGAACCTGATGCCACCCTCGTCGCGCCCGCGCGTCCATAGCCCATGGAAGCCGGCAGCGACATCGGAAAGATAAAACGCCAGGCGATGCGGCTCGTGTGCCTCGGCCGCCGCGTCCACGACGCGCGGCCAGTTGGCCAATTGCCTAATCAAACCAAGCTCGTCGCCATCGGTCAAGCGCTCAAGGGGACCGACTGCCAGCGCCGCGGCGGACAGTTCCAGGTCGGGAAACTCAACCAGCGCGTTGCGCAGCACGGAATGGGCCCGGGCATGGGCATATTGCACATACCATACCGGATTGTCGCGTGACTGTTCCTTGACCGCCGCCAGATCGAAATCCAGCGGCGCATCGTTCTTGCGCGTGAGCATCACGAAGCGCACGACGTCCTTGCCGACCTCGTCCACAAGGTCGCGCAGCGTGACGAAGGTGCCCGCGCGCTTCGACATCCTCACCGGCTCGCCCTTGTCCAGCAGCCGCACGAGCTGGCAAATCTTGACGTCGAGCGTTGCCTTCCCGGCGCTGACGGCCTTCACGGCGGCCTGCATGCGCCGGACGTAGCCGCCGTGGTCGGCGCCCCACACGTCGATCATCTCCTGGAAGCCGCGGCGGTATTTGTCGTAGTGGTTGGCGATGTCGCTGGCGAAGTAGGTCCAGCTTCCATCGGACTTCTTGAGCGGCCGGTCGACGTCGTCGCCGAACTGCGTCGCGCGGAACAAGGTCTGCGGGCGCGACTCCCAGTCCTCCGGCTTCTTGCCCTTGGGCGGATCGAGCACGCCGGTGTAGATCAGCCCGCGCTTCGTCAGCTCGTCGAGCACCGCCTCAACCGCCCCGGCTTCGACCAAGCCCTGCTCGGAGGTAAACACGTCGTGGCGCACGCCGACGGCCCGCAGGTCTTCGCGGACCAGGTCCATCATCTGCTCGACCGCGAACTTGCGCAGCGGCGCCAGCCATTCCGTCTCCGGCTTGCCCTGCCATTTCCCGCCGTCGCGCCGTGCGAGCGCGGCGCCCACGGGCTTCAGGTACTCGCCGGGATAGGCGCCCTCGGGAATCGCGATCGCCTCGCCCAGCGCCTCGCGGTAGCGCAGGTGGACCGAGCGCGCCAGCACGTCGACCTGCGCGCCGGCGTCGTTGACGTAGTACTCGCGCGTGACCTTGAACCCCGCCTTGTGCAGCAGCGAGGCCAGCGCGTCGCCATAGACCGTGCCGCGCGCGTGGCCGACATGCAGCGGTCCCGTGGGATTGGCCGAGACATACTCGACATTGACAGGCTTGAGGGCGCCCAGGTCGCTGTCGCCGTAGGCGGGGCCGCTTTGCAGGATCGCCGCCAGCTCGCCGCGCCAGACCTGGTCCTTGAGCCGCAGATTGATGAAGCCCGGACCCGCGATCTCCGCCGCGACGACATCGCCATGCGCGGACAGGCGCTTCGCCAGCTTCTCGGCCACGGCCCGCGGCGGCATGGATGCGGGCTTGGCCAGGATCATCGCCGCGTTGGTCGCCATGTCGCCGTGGCTTGCCTCGCGCGGCGGCTCGACCGTCACGCGGGCACAATCCAGTCCGGCCGGCAAGCCGCCGGCCTTGGCCTCGGCTTCCACCGCCGCCAGGACGGTTGATCTCATCTGCTTGAAGACGTTCATGGCGGTCTTGGTTTCAATTCCTGGCGTAGACGTTGAACAAGCGCGCGTGCTCGTCCAGCGCGTAGCGGTCGGTCATGCCGGCGATGTAGTCGGCGACGACGCGCGCGGTCTTGTCGGGCGCGGCGGCGTCGGTCTGCTCGCGCCATTCCGTCGGCAGGCAGGCCGGCTCGCTGACGAACAGCTCGAACAGGTCGCGCACCACGCGGCGCGCCTTGCTGGTCATGCGGTTGACGCGGTAGTGGCGGTACATGCGCTCGAACAGGAAGCGCTTCAGCGCCTTGTCGTTCGCGCGCATCGTCTCGGAAAAC
>JADZDN010000321.1 GCA_020851015.1 Alphaproteobacteria bacterium
CGGCGATGACCGGGCTGATGGCCTGCGGCCTGACCCTCGAGCAGGTCGTGCCGATGGTTACGTCCAATCCCGCCAAGATGCTGAAGATGGAAGGCGAGATCGGCACGTTGAAGCCGGGCACCGTCGCCGACGTGTCGGTGCTGGTCGACGAGCGCGGGCGGTGGAGGCTCGCCGACAACGAAGGCAACGAGGCGATCGCCGAGCGCATGGTGCGGCCGATCTTCTGCCTGCGCGCGGGAAAGCGCTTCGACGCCGACGCCGCGATCCTGCCCCGGGCCGAGGCGGCTTGAACGCCCTACCCCCTCGTCCTTCGAGACGGGCCTTTGGCCCTCCTCAGGATGACGCGCTCATTCTCTTGCAAATTGCCAGGCGCGTCATCCTGAGGAGCGAGCATAGCGAGCGTCTCGAAGGATGAGTAGCGCAGACACCACCGCAAAGGGCGTCGGGGCGCGGCTGGAGCGCAAGGAGGACGCGCGGTTCCTCAGCGGCCGCGGCGAGTTCATCGCCGACATCGCGCTGGGGGGCATGAAGGAGGTGGCGTTCCTGCGCGCGCCCCTGGCGCATGGGCGCATCCGCCACATCGCCAAGCCGGCGGGCGAGGAGCATCGCGTCTTCGTCCAGGCGGACATGACAGGCGTCAAGCCGATCCGCGCCGTGTCGGGCATCAAGGGCTTCAAGCCCTCGGACCAGCACGCGCTGGCCGCCGGCAAGGTGCGCCAGGTGGGCGAACTGGTGGCGATGGTCGTGGCCGAAACGCGCGCGGAGGCCGAGGACATCGCCGAGCAGATCGAGGTCGACTACGAGGAACTGCCGGCCGTCCACGACATGCTGCGGGCGCGCGACGCGGGCGCGGCCCTGCTGCACGAGGAATGGGGCGACAACGTCTTCCTGGAGACGCTGGCCGACACCGACCTGGGGGAGATCAGGCGCAGCGCGCCGGTGAAGGTGCATCGCCGCCTGCGCACCGCGCGCCAGCACATGGCGCCGATGGAAGGACGCGGCGCGGTCGCCGCGTGGAACAGCCGGCTGGACCAGCTCGTGCTGCACACCGCGACGCAGATGCCGCATATCGTGCGCACGGGGCTCAGCGACTGCCTGGGCATCGACCACGGCAAGATCCGCGTGGTGGCGCCCGACGTCGGCGGCGGCTTCGGCTACAAGGGCATCCTGCTGCCCGAGGAGATCTGCCTGGCCTGGGCGGCGATGAAGCTGGGCCATCCCGTGCGCTGGCTGGAGGACCGCCGCGAGCAATTGATCGCCGGCGCCAATTGCCGCGAGCACCATTACGACATCACCGCCTATGCCGAGCGCGACGGGCGGCTGCTGGCGATCGACTGCGAGGCGACCGTGGATGCCGGGGCCTACTCCTCGTATCCCTTCTCCGCCTGCCTGGAGGGGGCACAGGTCGCGAGCATCCTGCCCGGTCCTTACAAGATGGAGCGCTATCGCTGCCGCGCCTATTCGGTGGCGACCAACAAGCCGCCGATCCTTCCCTATCGCGGCGTGGCGCGCACCGGCGTGTGCTTCGCCATCGAATTGACGAGGGACGCGATCGCGCGGGAATGCGGGGTCGAGCCGCACGCGGTGCGGATGCGCAACCTCGTGCAGCCCGGCGAGATGCCCTACACCAACATCACCAACAAGCTGTTCGACAGCGGCGACTATCCCGAGGCGCTCGGCCGCGCCGTTAAGTCGATCGACCTGCCCGCGATCCGCGAACGCCAGAAGCGCGGCGAGCCCGACCGGCGGCGCATCGGCGTCGGCTTCTCGATCTTCTGCGAGCAGGCCGCGCACGGCACCTCGGTCTATTACGGCTGGGGTATCCCGATGGTGCCCGGCCACGAGCAATGCACCGCGCGCCTCACGCCGGACGGTGTGCTGGAACTGCGGATCGGCGCGCATTCGCACGGACAGGGATTGGAAACTACGCTGGCCCAGGTCGCCAATACCGAGCTGGGCATCGACCCCGCCGATGTCCGGCTGGTGCATGGCGACACGGCGATGACGCCCTACTCCACCGGCACCTGGGGATCGCGCTGCATGGTGATGTCGGGCGGCGCGGTTTCCGAGGCCTGCCGCGAGATCGCCAAGCGCTGCGCGCGCATCGGCGCCAAGCTGCTGCAGGCGGACGAAGCCTCGGTCACCGTGGCCGACGGGGCCGTCAAGGGACCGGGCGGCAGCGTGACGCTGCAGGAGATCGCCCATGTCTGGTATCTGAAGCCGCAGCACCTGCCGGCCGATGTCGACCCGGCCGGGCTGGAAGCCACGATCGGCTACAAGCCGCTGAAGGACACCGGCACGTTCAGCTATGCCGCCCACGCCGCGCTGGTCGCGGTGGACACCGATACCGGCCAGGTCGAGATCCTGAACTACGTCGTGGTCGAAGACGGGGGAGTGCTGGTCAACCCGATGATCGTCGACGGCCAGGTCTATGGCGGCGCGGCGCAGGGGATCGGAACGGCCCTCTACGAGGAGATGCCCTACGACGCCAACGGCCAGCCGCTGGCGTCGACCCTGGCCGACTACATCCTGCCCGGTCCCACGGAGATGCCGGACTTCCCGATCGACCACATGGAAACGCCATCGCCCTGGACCCGCTTCGGGCAGAAGGGCATCGGCGAGGGTGGCGCCATCGGCCCGCCGGCGGCCATCGCCAATGCGGTCAACGATGCGCTGCGCCCGCTCGGCGTCGAAGTGACCGAGGTGCCGATCACGCCGCGCCGGCTGTTGGCCCTGATCCGCGCCAAAACGGCCGATCTGCCCGAATAATGCCACGTTTGTGAGCGAGGTTCCCCGCCGTTCGCGATCCTCTAGGGAGGGCATGCGATGGCCCTGGGAAGCTGGCTGCGCGGCGGCAAGTCCGAGCCGAAGACCGAGTTCGCGGTCGCGAAAAGCGACAAGGAGTGGCGCGGCGAACTGAGCGCCGAGCAGTATCGCGTGCTGCGCGAGCACGGCACCGAGCGCCCCTTCACCAGCCCGCTGAACAAGGAGCACCGCGAGGGCACGTTCCGCTGCGCGGCATGCGGGCAGGAATTGTTCGCGTCGGGCACGAAGTTCGACAGCGGAACCGGCTGGCCCAGCTTCTTCGCCCCGATTGAAGGCGGCGTCGCGACATCCCAGGACAATTCCTTCCTGATGCGCCGCACCGAGGTGCATTGCAGCCGCTGCGGCGGACATCTGGGCCACGTGTTCGAGGACGGGCCCGAGCCGACCGGCCTGCGGTATTGCATGAACGGCGCGGCGATGAAGTTCGAGGCCACTCCGGGCGCCGTCGTCGCCCGCGAGAAAAACAGCTAGCCGACCAACCGAAAGAGGACATGATGATCGCGAGGAATTCCCTGACCGGCGCCATCGCCGCGGCCGTGCTGACCCTGGCGGCCAACGCGGCCCTGGCCGAGGGCGTGAAGGTCGGCGTGCTGGAGTGCAAGGTGTCGAGCGGCTTCGGCTTCGTCGTGGGATCGAGCCGCGACGTGAACTGCGTCTACCTGCCGGCCAAGAACGGCAACAAGCAGTACTACGACGGCAAGATCAAGAAGTTCGGCGTGGACATCGGCTACGTGTCCGAGGCCACGATCATGTGGGCGGTCGTGGCGCCGAACTGGGACGTGCCGCAGGGCGCGCTGGCCGGCGACTATGTCGGCGGCACCGCCTCGGCCGCGGCCGGCTACGGCGCGGGCGCCAACGCGCTGGTAGGCGGCGGCGGCAAGTCCTTCGCCCTGCAGCCGGTGAGCGTCGAGGGCCAGAAGGGCATCGCGATCTCGGCCGGCATCGGCGACCTGACGCTGCGCACCAAGCAGTAGACTTCACTACACATCCACCGCCATCCGCGACTACCCTGCCGGCCGGCACAGGCGCCGGCAGGGGGAGGAACGAATGGCGCAGCGCGCGCGCGGCAAGGCAGGAAAACGGCCCGGCAGGAAGCGGACTGCCGCGAAACGGCCGAAGCGCCTGAAGTCAACGGCATCGCCCCCGGCACGCGGCGCGGCCGCGATGGAATTCGAGCCCGGCCCCGCGAACTATGTCCCGCTTTCGCCGCTGACGTTCCTCGCCAACGCCGCCGAGACCTTTCCCGGCAAGCCGGCGGTGATCCATGGCGACCGGGGATTCACCTACGCCCAGTTCTTCGAACGCGCCCGGCGGCTTGCCAGCGCGCTGAGGAAGCGGGGCATCCGCCGGGGGGACACGGTCGCGATCATGTCGCCCAACCAGCCGGCGATGCTGGAGGCGCATTTCGGCGTGCCGGCCGCGGGCGCGGTGCTGAACCCGCTGAACTACCGGCTCGATGCCGCCACCATTGCCTTCTGCCTGGAGCATGGTGAGGCCAAGCTGCTGCTGACCGACGGCGAGTACGCGCCTGTGGTGGCCGACGCGCTGGGGCGGGTGAAGCGTCGCATCACGGTGATCGACATCGACGATCCGCTCTACCCCCAGGGCAATCGCATCGGCGAGGCTACCTACGAGCAGCTGCTCGCCGAGGGCGACGCAGATTTTCCCTGGGGACCGCCCAGGGACGAGTGGCAGTCGATCTGCCTGCTCTATACCTCCGGCACCACCGGCAATCCCAAGGGCGTGGTCTATCACCACCGCGGCGCCTACCTGGCGTCGATGGGCAGCACGCTGAACTTCGGCGTGCGACCTTCGAGCGTCTATCTGTGGACGCTGCCGATGTTCCACTGCAGCGGCTGGACCTTCACCTGGGCCGCCACCGCGGCGCAGGCCACGCATGTCTGCCTGCGCCGCATGGACCCGGCGCTGGTGTTCGAGGCGATCGAGCGCCATCGCGTGACTCATCTCTGCGGCGCGCCGATCGTGCTGAACATGCTGGTGCACGCCCCCGATCACGTGAAGCGCAAGTTTCCCTGGACGATCGAGGTCGCGACCGGCGGCGCGGCGCCGCCATCGCCGATCATCGCGGCGATGGAGGCGATGGGGTTCCGCGTCACCCACATGTACGGCACGACCGAATGCTATGGCCCCGCGACGATCAGCGCCTGGCAGCAGGACTGGCCGTCGCTATCGGTCGAAGACCGGGCGATGAAGATGGCGCGACAGGGCGTTGCATGCCCGGCCGTCGAGAAGGCGATCGTCGCCGATCCCATCACGATGAAGCCCGTGCCGCGCGACGGTCAGACGATGGGCGAGATCATGCTGCGCGCGAACTCGGTGATGAAGGGCTACTTGAAGAATCCGCAGGCCACGCGCGCCGCGCTGAAGGGCGGCTGGTACCACACCGGGGACCTGGCCGTCTGGCATCCCGACAACTACATCGAGGTCCGCGACCGGGCGAAAGACATCATCATTTCGGGCGGCGAGAACATCTCCTCGCTCGAGGTCGAGGAGACGCTCTACCGCCACCCCGCGGTGATGGAGGCGGCCGTCGTGGCGCGGCCGGACGAGAAATGGGGCGAGACGCCCTGCGCCTTCGTCACGCTCAAGCCCGGCGCCAAAGCGACGCAGGACGACATCGTCGCGCATTGCCGCACCGGCATGGCGCATTTCAAGGCGCCACGCACGGTGGTCTTCGGCCCGCTGCCCAAGACCTCGACCGGCAAGATCCAGAAATTCGTGCTGCGCGAACGGGCGAAGGCGCTCTAGCTGGGTGCACCCGGTTACCCCCTCCCGGCCCTCCCCCTGAGGGGCCCCCTGAGGAGCCCCCTGAGGGGGAGGGGCGAAAGAATGGCGCGTTCCCTTCGCATCCCCTCCCCCTTCAGGGGGAGGCATAGGGAGGGGGTCAACAGGCACAGGAATTGAACGCAATGTTCCTTCCCGATCTCCTCAAGGGCAAGACGATCCTCGTCACCGGCGGTGGCACCGGGCTGGGCAAGGCGATGGGCACGCGGTTCCTGGAGCTTGGCGCGAACCTGGCGATCTGCGGGCGGCGCGAGGACGTGCTGAAGTCGGCCTCGACCGAGCTGGACAAGAAGTTCAAGGATCGCGTCGGTTACCACGTTTGCGACATCCGCGACCCGGCGGCGGTCGACGCGATGGTCGCCGCGCAGTGGAAGCGCGCGCCGCTGGACGCGCTGGTCAACAACGCCGCCGGCAACATCGCGGCGCGCAGCGAGACGCTGAGCCCGCGCGCGATCGATGCGGTCTTGAACATCGTGCTGCATGGCACGGCCTATGTCACCTGGGCCTGCGGCAAGCGCTGGTTGGCCGAGCAGCGGCCGGCCGCGGTCATCAGCATCCTTGCCACCTATGCCTGGACCGGGTCGGGCTATGTGGTGCCCTCGGCGATGGCCAAGGCCGGCGTGATGGCGATGACGCAGAGCCTGGCCGTGGAATGGGGCGGGCGCGGCGTGCGGCTGAACGCCATCGCGCCCGGTCCCTTTCCGACCGAAGGCGCCTGGTCGCGCCTGGTGCCGCGCGCCGATCTGGCCACGCAGATCGAGACCGACAATCCGCTCGGCCGGCCGGGGCGTCACGAGGAGCTGGGGAACCTCGCCGCCTACCTGCTGTCGGACCAGGCTGCCTATATCAACGGCGAGGTCGTGGTGATCGACGCCGGGCGCTGGCTCAAGGGCGCCGGGCAGTTCAACTTCCTCGGCAGGCTGACCGAGGAAGAATGGGGCATGATGCGCCCGAAGAGGAATTGAGGTCCCTGACAATGGGCACCCGGGCGATCTGGTTCGACGCCTTCCCGCTGGAGCGCGCGCGGGAGCGCGGCAAGGGCACGCTGCTGGAGCATCTGGGCATCGAACTGCTGGAGACCGGCGACGACTACCTGAAGGCGCGCATGCCGGTCGATGCGCGCACGCGCCAGCCGGCCGGCGTGCTGCATGGCGGGGCCTCGGTCGTGCTGGCCGAGACGCTGGCATCCTGGGCCGCGACGTTCTGCGTCGATCCCGCGAAGAGCCATTGCGTGGGGCTGGAGATCAACGCCAACCACCTGCGCCCGGTGGCCGACGGCTTCGTCTACGGCACGGCGCGGCCGCTGCATCTCGGCCGCAAGACCCAGCTCTGGGACGTGCGCATCGCGACCGAGGACGGCAAGCTGGTCTGCGTGTCGCGCGTCACCATGGCGGTGCTGGATACGCCGAGCGGGTACCTGCAGCGATAGGTGCGGTCGCTATGCCGCGAATTCGCGCCTGATCGCCTCCGTATCCTCGCCGATCTCCGGCACGCGGCCGAACAATGCCGCCTCGCCCGCCACCCTCGCGGGCGGCGCCACCAGGTCGACCATGCCGTGCGCCGTCTCCACCGGCACGCGGCGGAGCTGGGGATGGCGCAGCAGCTCGGCCACGCCGTTCAGCGCGCCATAGGCGATCTGCGCCTTGTTCAGCCGGTCGATGAGCTGGTCGCGGGTCAGCGGCTTGAACGCCGCGGCCAGGAGCGCGTCCAGCGCCGGGCGGTTGGCGACCCGGCCCGGGTTGTCGTCGAACCGCGGGTCGCCCGCCAGATCGGGCCGCGCCATCACCTGGTCGCGGAAGCGCGCCCATTCGCGCTCGTTCTGGATCGATATCACCACGCCGCCGCCGTCGCCCGCGCGGTAGATGCCGTAGGGCGAGACCGTGGGATGGTTCATGCCCATGCGCTTGGGCGCCTTGCCCCCATACTGGTACTGCAGCAATGGCACGGTCATCCAGTCGGCCATGCCATCGAACAGCGACACGGCGATGGCGCTGCCCACACCCGTCTTGCCGCGCTTGATCAAGGCCTCGAGCACCGCGTTGTAGGCGTAGAGCCCGGCCGCGATGTCGCACACCGACACGCCGACGCGGCCTGGCGCCTCGGGCGATCCGGTCACGTCGGCAAGTCCGGTTTCCGCCTGCACCAGCAGGTCGTAGGCCTTCATCGCGGCGTAGGGGCCTTCGTCGCCATAGCCCGAGATGTCGACGGTGATCAGCCGCGGATGCTTTCCGCGCAGGTCGGCCGAACCGAAGCCGGCGCGCCGGGCCGCGCCCGGCAGCAGGTTCTGGATGAAAACGTCGGCGCGCGCCAGGATCCGGTGCAGCAGCGCCGCGTCATCCGGCTGCTTGATGTCCAGCACCAGCGATTCCTTGCCGCGGTTCAGCCAGACGAAATAGGCGCTGCCGCCCTTGACCAGCCGGTCGTAGCCGCGCGCGAAGTCGCCCTCCGCGCGCTCGATCTTGATGACCCGCGCGCCCGCATCGGCCATGCGCGAGGAGCAGAGCGGCGCGGCGACCGCCTGCTCCAGCGCCACGGCCAGAATGCCTTCGAGCGCGCGCGTCATGTCAGTCGAGGGTCACGATCTCGACCCAGTTCGGGTTTGTGCCTACCTTGTAACGGCCCGCGTCGGTCAGTTTTCCGTTCGCCGGATCGATCGCGTGGCAGGTCAGGTGATGCGACTGCTGCCCAACCGCGAGCAGCCAGCGCCCCGTAGGGTCAATCGCGAAACCGCGCGGCTGCGCCTCGGTCGGGAAATTGCCGACCGGCCGCAGCGTGCCTTGCACCGGTTCGATCGCGAAGCCGGCGATGGTCGAGGTGCCGCGCTCGGACGCATAGAGGAACTTGCCGTTGGGCGTGACATGAATGTCCGCAGCCCAAACCTTGCCCTTGTACCCCAGGGGCACCGCTGTCGTCGTCTGCTTGGCGCGCAGCGTGCCCTTGTTGGCATCGTAGTCGAACACGATGACCGACCCGTCCAGCTCGTTCACCAGGTAGAGGCGCTTGCCGTCGGGATGGAAGCGCAGGTGGCGCGGCCCGGCCTTGGGCTTCACCCCGGCACGATCCGGCAGGTTGGGCGACAGCATGCCGGTCGCCGCGTCGAAGCGGAACATCATCACCGCGTCGCCGCCCAGGCAGGCGGCGAAGACGAAGCGATTGGACGGATCGGGCAGGATCGAATGCGCGTTGGGCGGCGTCGGCACGATCTGCGCGGGCGGTTGCACGACCCCGTCCGCGCCGATCGGGTTCACCGCCACCTTGTTGCCGCCATAGGAGGCGCTGAGCAGCCAGCGCCCGCTCCGGTCGGTCACGACATAGGCCATGCTGTCGGCGAGCAGGCCGTTGCCGAGATGGCGCAGCTTGCCGGTGCCCGGGTCGATGGCAAAGGCAGCCGCCACCAGCGGCTCGCCACGCAAGCCCGCGTAAAGCACGCGCCTGTCCGGCCTGACCGCCAGCGGGATCGACGAACCGGGCTTGGCGATGGCGGGGATCGGCGCCCGCTCGACCGGCGTCAGCCTGCCGCTGGCCGCATCGAGTTCCAGCACGTGGATGTCGTTGCTGTCGGCGTTGGCGACATAGGCGATGGTCTTGGGCATTCCGGTCATCCCCACAAGGCAGGCTTGGGCGGATGCGCCAGCCCGTCGCGGTAGTCGATGCCGTCCGGCCGATCCTTGGCCAGCAGCAAGGGCCCGTCCAGGTCGACGAACTGCGCGAGCTGCGCCACCAGCAAGGCGGGCGCCATCGACAGCGAGGTCGCCAGCATGCAGCCGACCATGATCATGAAGCCCAGGCTCTCGGCCTTGCGCGCGACGGCCAGCGCGGCCGTCAGCCCGCCGGTCTTGTCCAGCTTCACGTTGACCGCGTCGTAGCTGCCCGCCAGATCGGGCAGCGTGTCGAGGCCATGGCAGGATTCGTCGGCGCAGATCGGCACGGCGCGCTTCATCCCCTTCAGCGCCCCGTCCTTGCCGGCGGGCAGGGGTTGCTCGATCAGCTCGACCCCCAGCCGCGCCATCTGAGGCAGGTAGACCGGCAGCAGGTCCGGCGTCCAGCCCTCGTTGGCGTCGACGATCAGCCGCGCCTTGGGCGCGTTGCGCCGCACGGCCTCGACCCGCTCGATGTCCCCTGCCCCGCCCAGCTTGAGCTTCAGGAGCGGCCGATGGGCATTCTCGGCCGCCGCCCGCCCCATCGCCTCGGGCTCGCCGAGGCTCAGCGTATAGGCCGTCACGACCGGCTTCGGCGCCGGCAGCCCGGCCAGCTTCCAGGCCGGGGTGCCGCTGCGCTTGGCGTCGAGGTCCCACAGCGCGCAGTCCACCGCGTTGCGCGCCGCGCCCGGCTTCATCGCGCCCTGCAGGCGCAGCCGGTCGATGTCCGCGGGCAATTTCCCGATATTGGCCAGCGCGCCGGCCACGGTTTCGTTGTAGCGCGGATAGGGCACGCACTCGCCCCGGCCCGCCGCGCTGCCGTCGCGTGCCTCGACCAGCACGACATCGGACTGCGTCTTGCTGCCGCGCGAGATGGTGAAGGCGCCGCGGATAGGAAAGGACTCCGCGCGCGCCGTCAGGACGATGCCCATGGCCTTGCCTGCTCTTAAGCGCCGAGACGGTCGACGATCTTGCCCACGCCGGTGCGCAGCGGGTCGACCGTCGGCAGCCCGGTCTTGTCCTCGGTCTCCTTGAGGAACCGGTCCGCCGCCCCCTGGTCCAGCGCCGAGGTGTTGACGCTGACCGCCACGCATTTCGCCGCCTTGTTGGTCAGCCGCGCCAGACTCTCATTCAGCGCAATGCAATCCTTGAGCGGCGGCAGCGGATAATGCGGCAGACCGCGCATATGCGTGCGGGTAGGCTCGTGGCACATGACAAGCGCATCGGCCTGGGCGCCATGCAGCAGCCCCAGGCTGACCCCGGCATAGGAGGCGTGGAACAGCGACCCCTGGCCCTCGATCGCGTCCCAGTGGTCGGGATCGTTGGCCGGCGCCAGCCATTCGGTGGCGCCGGAGATGAAGTCCGCCACCACCGCGTCGACCGACACGCCCGAGCCCGCGATCAGGATGCCCGTCTGGCCGGTGGCGCGGAAATCGGCCTTCATGCCGCGCGACCGCATCTCCTTCTCGATCGCCAGCGACGTGTACATCTTGCCGATCGAGCAGTCCGTGCCCACGGTCAGCAGGCGCTTGCCCGGGCGCCGGGCGCCGCTGCCCACGTCGAACTCGCGGTCGGGGATGCGCACGTCGATCAGCTTGCGCCCGTGCTTCGCGGCCGCTGCCTTGATCTCGGGCACCGCCTTGAGGCTCTGGTGGAGGCCGCTGGCGAGGTCGTAGCCCATCTCTACGGCCTGGACGAGCAGCGGAATCCAATCCTTGCCCAGCACGCCGCCACGGTTGGCCACGCCGATCACCACCGTGCGCGCGCCCTTGTCCCGGCCCTGGCGGGCATCCATGTCCTTCAGGCCCAGGTCTGCCTTGCAGCCGGCCAGGCGCCATTGCCCCACGCACCAGTCGGGGCGCCAGTGCGCGATGCCGCCCGCGGTCTTGGCGGCCAGCTGGTCGCGCGCGTCGCCCAGGAACAACAGATACGGACGTTCGATCTGCACCGGAATCCCCCTTAGAGTGCCCCTGGGAAGGAATACTAGCGGATGGCCCGCGCGGCCGCGAGCACGTCGCCGGCAGTCCTTCCCCGCAGCGGAATGAATCGACAAACCGGATCGACTTTGCTATCAGACCCGCTCTCGCGGCCACCCGGCCTTCCGGCCGGCCCGGCGACCCGGTGGGTGATTAGCTCAGTTGGTAGAGCAGCTGACTCTTAATCAGCGGGTCGAAGGTTCGAGTCCTTCATCACCC
>JADZDN010000322.1 GCA_020851015.1 Alphaproteobacteria bacterium
GACCGCCAGGATCAGCGGCATCAGCGTCTCGGCGACGAAGCGCCCGCCATGGATGCCGAACTGCCCGCGCTCGTCCGGCCCGGCGCGAAATGTGTTGAGGGTCATCGAACGCCCCGGTCCCGCTAAAGCCCTGTGGCGACTGAATTTATCTGCCCGTTCGCGCCGCCGGCAGACCCCCTCGGCCCTGCCCGCCACGCCGCCGTTGTCTTAGAGTACGGCGGTTCAGAGCACAAGCCGCCGGATGCCCTCCTTGAGTATGGGGACGTTGAAGTTCAGCAGGAGGCCGATCCCGAGGCCGCTCAGCTTCAGATAGGTGAGGAGCTGTGCATCATGGATGGGCAAGAGACGCTCGACGGTTTTCAGTTCGACAACGACGGTGCCAGCGACAACCAAATCCATCCGGTATCCGCAATCGAGGCGAACCTTCTTGTAGACGACAGGCAGTGGCACCTGCCGCCGGTAGTCGATGCCGTCCTCGCGCAATTCGTGGCAGAGGCATTCTGCGTAGGCGGATTCGAGCAGCCCTGGCCCAAGCGTCCGATGCACCTCGATCGCATGGCCAATGACTCGGTGGGAGAGTTCGTCAAATACCGGCTTTGGCCCATCCAGCCCACCCATTGCGGGACTCCAGCGCTTCGACGATGGCGACTAGGAAGAGAGTAGACCACGAAGGCACGAAGACACGAAGGCCGAAGAAAAAAGGCTTTCTGACGCGCGGCCAAGGGCCGCGCAAGCAACTTGTCATTTCGTCCTTCCCTTCGTGTCTTCGTGCCTTCGTGGTCAATCCTTCGTTCCGTCTTGTTTCGTCGCGCGGATGAAGGCCCTGATCTTCACGGGGTCCTTCTGGCCCGGGCGCGTCTCCACGCCCGAGGAGACGTCGACGCCGGGCGGGCCGGCGACGCGGATCGCCTCGGCGACATTGCCGGGGTCGAGGCCGCCGGCGAGCATCCAGGGCTTGGCGAAGCGCCGGCCCTTGAGCAGCGTCCAGTCGAAGCGCGCGGCATTGCCGCCGGGCAGCGCGCCCTTCTTGTCCTTGGGCGGCGCGCCGTCGAACAGGAACCAGTCCGCGACCGCCGCGAAGGACGAGGCCGCGTCCAGGTCCGCCGCGGCGGCGACCTTGATCGCCTTCATCACCGGCAGGCCGAAGCGGGCGCGGATCGCCGCCACGCGCTCCGCCGTCTCGTGCCCTTGGACCTGCAGCATGTCGAGCCTTGCCGCTGCCAGCGTGTGCTCCAGCGTCGCGTCGTCCGGATCGACGAACAGCCCGACCTTGCGCAGCGCCTTCGGCGCGCGCGCGATCAGCACGCCTGCCTGCGTCGGCGTCACGAAGCGCGGCGAGGGCGGGTAGAAGTTGAAGCCGACGAAATCGGCGCCGCCCGTCGCCACCGCGTCCAGCGCCTCGGGCGTGTTGATGCCGCAGATCTTGACTTGGACCAAGGCGGTTCCGTTCGCTATCGTGGCCGAAAGGGCCGCGACGCTAGCATGGCGATGCCCCGGCCTCCAACCGACCCGCGCGATGACCAGCCTCAGACCGTCCTACGCCAGCCGCTCGTATGTCATTCCCTGCACCGCGGCCTTCCGCGACCAGGTGCAGGGACTGGCGACGCGCCGCCACGCCAGCGTGGCCGATATCGCGCGGGCCGTGCTGCTGCTGGTGGGGTCGGCCGGGGTGGCGGGCCATGACGACCCCGGCGAGCCCGTGGCGGCCGAGCGCGAGCGCGTGGTCGTCAAGTCGGGCGCGCTGGAGGGCCGCGCCTTGTTGCGCAAGCCGCGATTGCAGACGCGGCTGCCCGGCGGGCTTTCGGTCGCGAACATCCGCAAGGCGCTGGCGATCGCGCTCGAACTGGACCAGGGCAGGCTGGAACTCAGCGTGGCGCGGGCCGGCGCGGGGGCGGCGGCCGAACGGAAGCTGGAAGCCGCGGCCGAGGAAGGCCAGCGCCTGGCGCAGATGATCGGCGCGCTGGCCTTCGATCCCCTGGCCCATGGGGTGCGCAACCGGGCCGAGGCGCTCTACGTGCTGGGCTTCCCGCCTGGCGCCATGCCGGACCAGCGCACCGTGCGCGAACGCTTCCGCCAACTGGCGCGCGTGCATCATCCCGACGGCGCCTTCGGCGACCATCGCCGCATGACCCAGCTCAACGAGGCGGCGGCCCTGCTGCAGCGCGGGCGCTAGCGCTGCGCGATCAACTCGCCATGACGCGCCGACAGCGGGTCGAGCAGGCCTAGAACCATGTCGGTCAGCGACAGCGGATCGGGCAGGACGCCGGGGTTCTCGCCAGGGAAGGCCTGGGCGCGCAGGCGCGAGCGGAACGGGCCGGGATCGACCAGGTTCACCTTGACGTTGGTGTGCGCGACTTCCGCGGCGTAGATCCGCGCCATCGCTTCCAGCCCCGCTTTCGCCACCGCGTAGGCGCCCCAATACGCGGTCGCATCGCGCGCCTGGCTGGCGGTGACGAACACGGCGCGGCCGGCGTCGCTCAACCGCAGCAGCGGATCGAGCGAGCGGATCAGCCGCCAGTTGGCCGTCAGGTTGGTCTGGATCACCTGGTCCCACAGCGCCGGGTCGATATGGCCGAGCGGGCTCAGCACGCCCAGCATGGCGGCCGATGCCACCAGCATGTCCAGCTTGCCGAAGCGCTCGAAGATCGCCTGGCCCAGCCGGTCGATGTTCGCCGCCTCGGTCAGGTCGAATGGCGCCAGCACCGCGCGCTCGCCGCCGGCGGCCTGGATCGCGTCGTCGACCTGCTCCAGCGCCCCTTGCGTGCGCGCCACCAGCACGACGCGCGCGCCCTCGGCGGCCAGGCGCCGCGCCACCGCCGCGCCAAGCCCGCGCGACGCCCCGGTGATGACGGCGATGCGGTTGGCGAGCCGGCGGTGAGGCGCGGTATTGCTTGTCATGAAGAGGCTGAAGGCGCGCTAGGCGTGGCTCTTCTGGTCCCTCCTCCCCTTGCGGGAGGGGGAAGGGGGGAGGGGTATGCCGCGTGCAAGCGATATTCTTCCAGGGAGGAAACGCCCGGCGCGGGCCGCCCCCTCCCCCTAACCCCCTCCCGCAAGGGGAGGGGGGACGGGATGTTGTTCATGCCGCTGGCTTATCCTAGGCTGACTCGGCGAGCAGCGAGAGTTGCGGTTGCGTCTCGCCGCCCTTGTAGTCGATCAGCGCGATCGGGTAGTCGCCCGTGAAGCAGGCATCGCAGAACTGCGGCCGGCGCGGGTCGCGGCCGGGCATGCCCATCGCGCGGTAAAGCCCGTCGATCGAGATGAAGGCCAGGCTGTCGACGCCGATCAGCCGTGCCATCTCCTCGACGCTGTGCCGGGCCGCCAACAGCTTGTCGCGCTCCGGCGTGTCGATCCCGTAGAAGCAGGAATGCGTGGTCGGCGGCGAGGAGATGCGCATGTGCACCTGGGTCGCGCCGGCGCTGCGCACCATCTCGACGATCTTGGTCGACGTCGTGCCGCGCACGATCGAATCGTCGACCAGCACGACGCGCTTGCCGGCGATGCGCGCGCGGTTGGCGTTGTGCTTCAGCTTCACGCCCAAATGGCGGATGTGGTCGGTCGGCTCGATGAAGGTGCGGCCGACATAGTGGTTGCGGATGATGCCGAGCTCGAACGGCGTCGCCGCCTCGGCGGCGTAGCCGATCGCGGCGGGAACGCCGGAGTCCGGCACCGGGATCACCACGTCGGCCGGCACGTGGCTCTCGCGCGCCAGCTCGCGCCCGATGCGCGTGCGCGCGTCATAGACCGACATGCCCTCGACCAAGCTGTCGGGCCGCGCGAAGTAGATGTGCTCGAAGATGCAGAAGCGGCGCTGCGCGGGCGGGAAAGGTCGCAGGGATCGCGGCCCGTCCGGACCCAGCACCACCATCTCGCCCGCCTCGACGTCGCGCACGAACTCGGCGCCGATGATGTCGAGCGCGCAGGTCTCGGAGGTCATTATCCAGGCGTCGCCCAGCTTGCCCAGCACCAGCGGCCGCACGCCCAGCGGGTCGCGCAGGCCGATCACGCCCTTGTCCGTCAGCGCCACCAGCGAATAGGCGCCCTCGACCTGGCGCACCGCGTCGATCAGCTTGTCCACGACGCCCGGCTGCTTGCTGGCGGCCATCAAGCCGATGATGACCTCGGTGTCGGTGGTGGATTGGAACAGGCAGCCCTGGCGGACCAGCTGCTTGCGCAGCGCACGGCCGTTGGTCAGGTTGCCGTTGTGGCCGACCGCGAAGCCGCCGCAATCCAGCTCGGCGAACAGCGGCTGGATGTTGCGCTTGATCGTCTCGCCGGTGGTCGAATAGCGCACGTGCCCGACCGCCGCCGAGCCTTTCAGGCGCTTGATCACCTCGGGGTCGCCGAAGATGTCGCCCACAAGGCCCAGGTCGCGCTCGTTGTGGAAGCGCCCGCCGTCGAAGCTGACGATCCCGGCCGATTCCTGGCCGCGGTGCTGCAGCGCGTGCAGTCCCAGCGCCGTATGCGCCGCGGCATCGCTGCTGTTCCAGATGGCGAACAGGCCGCATTCCTCGCGCGGCTTGTCGTCGTCGACGTCGATCGCCATGGCATCGCTTCGGGTCCCGTGGCGGCGCGGCTTGGGTTTCATCATGGCTGGCTGCCCTTGGTGCCTTGGATCAGGCGGTCCATGTCCTGGCGCTCCTTCGGGTTGTATCCAGTCGTATCGCGCGGGGCCTGGGCCCTGGGCTGCGGCGCGATCAGGGTTTCCAACGCCTTCTGCGCGGCGCGCTGCGCCTCGGTCTCGGCGCCGCGCCTGATCTCCTCGGTGCGCCTGCCGGCGTCGCCGCGCGCCCGCTCGGGCACCAAGCCGGTCAGGATCGCGACCCCGGCCTGCACTAGCGGCAGGCATCGCGCTTCCTGCACGGCGCGGGGATGCTGCTGCGGGTCGGGCACCGACCAGACCAGCGCTAGATAGGCCAGGCAGACGAGCGCCGCTCCCCGCACCAGACCGAAGACGAACCCCAGCGAGCGGTCCAGCGCGCTCAAATGACTGTCCTTTACGTGGCGCGCGATGCTGAAACTTGCAAGGGAGAGGGCGATCAGCGTGACGACGAAGATCAGGACGCCGGTAACCACGTTCAGGATGAACGGATCGGTGCCCACGATCGGCGCCATGTAGGGGCTGAGATGCGGCACGCCGAAATAGGTCAGGATCGCCGCGCCGATCCAACCGGCCAGCGACAACACCTCGCGCACCAGCCCGCGGGCGAAGGCCAAAAGCCCCGAGATCACCACGATCGCCGCAACGATCAAGTCGACCGCGTTGACCGGAAGCCCGTTCATGCCGAGCCGGGATCCCCTAACGGCGGCCCGCCGGGGCCGCGTTGCGGCGTGCCGCCCAGCCGGCCGCCGGCGTCTGGTCCTGGAACGCCGCCACCAGGTCGCGCACGTGCTCCAGTTCGCGCACGCTGGGTCCGGCCTCGCCCGACGGGGTTCGGGGGCCGGCGCTGCCGGCCGCGCGGCGTCGCGGAACCCAGGCTTCGGCGAATCCCAACTTCGCGGCCTCCTTCAAGCGGGTTGCGACATGTCCGACCGGACGGATCTCGCCGGAAAGGCCGATTTCGCCGAACACCACCGTCGCCCGTGGCATCGGGCGTTCGGTCAGCGAGGACACCAGCGCCGCGGCCACAGCCAGATCGGCGGCGGGCTCGGCGATGCGCAACCCTCCGGCGACGTTCAGGTATACCTCATTGCCGGCGAAGGCAAGGCCGCCGCGCGCTTCCAGAACCGCGAGCACCTGCGCCAATCGGGACGAATCCCAGCCCACCACGGCACGCCGGGGCGTGCCCATCGGGGACGGCGCCACCAGGGCTTGGATCTCCACCAGAAGCGGTCGCGTGCCCTCGATTCCCGCGAACACCGCCGCACCCGCCACCTCGGTGCTGCGCTCGGCCAGGAACAGGGCCGACGGGTTCGTCACCTCGCCCAGGCCGCGGTCGCCCATCTCGAACACGCCGATCTCGTCGGTCGGCCCGAATCGGTTCTTGACCGCGCGCAGGATGCGGAACTGGTGCCCGCGCTCGCCCTCGAAATAGAGCACCGTGTCGACCATGTGTTCCAGCACGCGCGGGCCGGCGATCAGTCCCTCCTTGGTGACGTGGCCGACCAGGATGACGCTCAAGCCCCGGCGCTTGGCCAGGCGAATCAGCTCCTGCGCGCTGGCGCGCACCTGGGCCACGGTGCCGGGCGCCGAATCCAGCGTGTCGACATACATGGTCTGGATCGAATCGATCACCACGACGCCGGGCGCCGGCATGGTCTCCAGGCTGGCGACGATGTCGCGCACGGCGGTCGCGGCGGCGAGATCGACCTTGGCCGCGCCGACGCCCAGCCGCGTGGCGCGCATGCGCACCTGGTCGATCGCCTCCTCGCCCGAGATGTACGCGCAGGGGCCGATGTCGGCGATGCGCGCCGCCACCTGCAGCAGCAGGGTCGACTTGCCGATGCCCGGGTCGCCGCCCAAGAGCAGCGCCGATCCCGGCACCAGCCCGCCGCCGCACACCCGGTCGAACTCGGCCATGCCGGTGACCAGGCGCGGCGGGCCCTTCTCGGCGCCGCTGAGCGCCACGAAGTCGAGCTTGCGGCCCTTGCCGGCGCCCAGGCCGCGCGGCGTCTGGTCGCCGGTCGCCTCCTCGACGATGGTGTTCCACTGGCCGCAGGCCTCGCAGCGGCCGCTCCATTTCGGGAAGGACGCGCCGCAGGACTGGCAGACATAGCGGGCGGCGCTGCGGGCCACGGCCGTTCGCCTAGCCGGTCGGGGCGGCCGGGCCGCTCACAGCGCGCGGACCTGCATCTTGATCGGCCCATCGGCGCGGCCGTTGATGAACTGGTCGACATGCTCGTTGCCCGAGCGGTCGATCTGGTCGGCCGGTCCCGCCCAGATGATCCGGCCGTCGTAGAGCATGGCGATGCGGTTGGCGATCTTGCGCGCGCTCGCCATGTCGTGGGTGATCGACAGCGCGCTGCAGCCGACCACGCGCACGCATTCGACGATCAGGTCGTTGATCACGTCGCTCATGATCGGGTCCAGCCCCGTGGTCGGC
>JADZDN010000323.1 GCA_020851015.1 Alphaproteobacteria bacterium
CGCACCAGGCCGCTGAAGATCATCTGCAACAGCGCCTTGTCCGGCGTCGTGGCGGTCATGTGCGGATCCAGCCGGCCGACATCCTTGGTCGCCATGCCGTAGTTCAGCACCTTCTTTTCCGCCCAGGCCTGGCCCGCGAACGACCCCAAGGCCAAGCTCGCCGCGCCGGCCAGCAGCGCCGCGGTCACGATCCGTTTCGACATGGCAGCTCTCCCCTTTGTTCTTTCCCCTGGGCGGCTGGCGCCGCCCCTCCGTGGGGCGATGGTGGCCGGAATTGACGTTCCGGCGCAAGCGCTAATGCGCCGCAGCATCGACAGCCGCGAAGCGGTTGATCGAAAACGCCTCGATCGGCGTCGCGGTCCGGCCGTCCAGCGCCAGTTCGGCCAGTATTTCCCCCATGCCGGGTCCGAGCTGGAAGCCGTGGCCGGAGAAGCCGAAGGCATGGATCAGTCCCGGCGTCGTCCGGCTGGGGCCGATCACCGGGATGCCGTCGGGCATCGCCCCTTCCAGGCCCGACCAGGTGCGGATCAGCCGCGCGCCGCGCAGCGCCGGCACCGCCTCGACCGCGCGGGCGATGGCTATGGCCGTACTGGGCGGCAGCGGCCGCGCGCGCACCGCGCCGGAATCGCCCATGCCGGAGCCGCCGCCGAAGACCACGTTGCCGCGCGAAATCTGGCGGACATAGACGTTGCCGCCGACGACGCCGAGGTTGTGCTCGACCATGATCGGCAGCGGCTCGGTGACGCAGAGGTTGGGCGTCATCAACTCCTCCGGCGCCGGCTCGCCGAACATCGCCGCGATCTCATGGCCCCAGGCGCCGGCCACGTTGATCAGCGCGCGGGCGCGAACCGAAACCCCCGCGTTCGTCTCGACCGCGAAGCCGGCAGCGTCGTGGACGATGCCGATGACCTTCGCGCCTTCGCAGATATCGGCCCCGGCGCGGCGCGCGGCGCGCGCGAAGTGCGGCGCCACCAGCCGCGGATTGGCGTGGCCGTCGTCGGCCACCAGCGACGCGCCGATCACCTTCGGACCCAGCCAGGGATAACGCGCCCGGATCGCGTTGCGGCCGAGCAGCTCGCCGGCGACGCCGTAGTCGCGCGCGCCCGCGACCCAGGCCTCGAGCTCCGCCATCTCGGCCTCGTCGCGCGCCAGCTTCAGGTGGCCGCTGACCACGAACTCGCCGTCATGGCCGATCAGCTCCGGCAGGCGGTCCCACACCGCGCGCGAGCGCGCGGCCAGCGGCAGTTCGACGAAGGCGCGGCCTTGGCGGCGCACGCCGCCATAGTTCACCCCGCTGGCCTGGCTGCCGCAGAGCCGCGCCTCCAGCAGCACGACCTTTGCCCCGCGCGCGCGCAAATGCAGCGCGGCCGAGCAGCCGGCCGTGCCGCCGCCGACGATCGCGACGTCGGCCTCGAGCGTCCCGCTCATGCGCGGCCCTTCAAAGCATGTCTTCCAGCCGGCAATTCACCAGCAGCTCGGCGATCGCCGCGGTGTTCGGCAGGGCCAGCGCCAGGGCCACGATCTCGGCCAGGTCGCCCGGATCGATCATCTCGGCGCGGGTCACCTTGGTCACGCCGGCGGTCATGTCCGTCGCCACGAAGCTGGGGCACACCGCGGTGACGCGCACGCCGTCGTTCCACGCGATCTGGCGCGCGGTGTGCGTCAAGGCCATCAGGGCGAACTTGGACATGGAATAGCCGGCATTGTCGTTGCGCACGCGCTTGCCCGACAGCGAGGCGACGTTGACGATCCGTCCGGTCCCGCTCTTGCGCAGATGCGGCAAGGCAAGTCGGATCATGCGCATCGGCGCCTTGACGTTGACCGCCCACATCGCATCGAGATTGGTGTCGTCGGCATCCTCGATCCGCGCCGGCGGGCCGATGCCGGCATTGTTCACCAGCCCGTCGATCCGGCCGAAACGAGCCAGCGTCGCGGCGACCCAGGCCTCGTTCGACCGCGCGTCCGTCGCGTCGTAGACATGGCACAACACCCGCTCGGGCGCGAAGGCCCGCGTTGCCTTGGCCAGCGCCGCCTGGTCGCGCGCGCCCAGGCTCAGGCTGTAGCCCTTCGCATGAAGACAACGCGCCACCGCCAGGCCGATGCCGCGGTTGGCGCCGCTGACCATCACCACGCGCCCCGCCGCGTCCAGCATCGCCCTCCCCTTTCCCCGTCGGTCCGTGTCATAGTCGCCCATCACCCTATAGAACCGCACGAGGAGCGCCAATCGAATGAAATACGCACCGCTGGGCCGCAGCGGCCTGATGGTCAGCCGCATCTGCGTCGGCGGCAATTCCTGGGGCGCCAAGGGCCGGCGGACCTGGGCGGCATTCGGACTAGAGGAAAGCAGGCCGTTCTTCAAGCGCGCGCTCGACCTGGGCATCAACTTCTTCGACACCGCGGACATGTACAACCTGGGCGAAAGCGAGACGATCATCGGCGAATGCCTGGTCAGCCAGGTGAAGCGCGAGGAGATCGTCATCTCGACCAAGGTCGGCATGAAGATGAGCGACCGGCCGAACGACCACGGCCTGGGGCGTAAGCACCTGATCGCCTCGATCGACGCGCAGCTCAAGCGCTTGCGCACGGACTATGTCGATGTCTATCAGGTGCACCGGCTGGACCCGCACACGCCGGTCGAGGATTTCATGCAGACGCTGACCGATCTGGTGCGCGCCGGAAAGGTGCGCCATATCGGCGGCTCCACGATGCCGGCCTACAAATTCGCGCAGATGGTCATGCTGGCCGAGCACAAGGGCTATGCGCGCCCGATCGCCATGCAGAACCTGTACAACCTGATTCAGCGCGAGGAGGAGCGCGAGATGATCCCGCTGTGCCTCGAGGCCGGCGTGGGCCTGATTCCCTACAGCCCGCTCGCGCGCGGATTCCTGTCGGGCTCGCGCCGGCGCGGCGGCGGCGGCGCCACCGAGCGGGCGCAGCAGGATGACCACGCCCAGACCCGCATCTACCGCGACTGCGACTATACGATCGTCGACGCGGCACAAAAGATCGCCACAAGCCGCGGCGCCACCCCAAGCCAGGTGGCACTGGCATGGATGCTGGCCCAGCCGGTGATGGCAGCGCCGATCATCGGCGCCACGCGGCTGGAATATCTCGACGACGCGGCGAGAGCCGTCGAGCTTACGCTCGACCGCGAGGAAATCGCCCGGCTCGACGCTCCCTATGAGTGGCGCGTCTCGCCCGCGAACTGAGGCGCCGGGGCCGGCATGAAGCTGGGCGCCGATCTTGCCTTCTTCGCCGCCTATGTCGCGGTCGACTGGGCGTCGTCGATCAGCGACGCCGGCACCATCGGCATCACGCCGTGGAACCCGTCGGTCGGCGTGGCGCTCTCCTGGCTGATCCTGTACGGGCCCAGCCGCGGCATCCTTCTCTTCCTGGCGATCGTGACGACCGATTTCATCGTCCGCCCGCTGCCCGGCGTTCCCCTGGCGCGCCTGCTGTCGGCCGGCCTGATCGCCAGCGGGTATGCGGCCACCACCGCGATGCTGCTGCGGCGCGGCGCGCTCGATCCGCGGATCGAGCGCCTGCGCGATCTCGTCCTGCTGCTCGGCGCCAGCGCGGCGGCCGCGGCGCTGCTCGCGCTAGCCAATGTCGGGCAGCTCATACTGGCGAAGCTGGTGATGCCCGAGGACTTCCTGGCGATTTCCCTGCGGCAGTGGGTCGGCGACGTGATCGGCATCGCCGTCGTCACCCCGACCGTGCTGCGGGCGCGGACCTGGCGCCTGCCGGCCTGGGGCAGCCCCCCGACCCGGCTGGCCATCGAAGGAACCGCGGCGGCCATCGCGATCGCCGCCTTCGTGTGGTTCGTCTTCGGCTGGGAAGGCAGCGACGAGTACAAGGTCTTCTATCTGCTTTTCCTGCCGGTGGTCGCGATCGCGGTGCGGCGCGGGCTCGACGGCGCCTGCCTGTCGCTGCTGCTGACCCAGGTCGGCATGATCGTCCTGGTGCACAGCCGCGGCTTCGGATCGGCCGAGGTCACGGATTTCCAGCTTCTGATGCTGTCGCTGACGGTGACCGGCCTGCTGACGGGCGCCGTGGTGTCCGACCGGGCGCGCGCCGAACGCGCCACGCGCGAGTTCGAGCAGCTTCTGCGCAAGCGCCAGAGCGAGCTGGAGCACCTCTCGCGCATCAGCGCGCTGGGCGAGATGGCGTCGATGCTGGCGCACGAGTTGAACCAGCCCATGACCGCCACGCGCGCCTATGTCCGTACCGCGCAGCGCATGCTTGATTCCGCCGAGCCGCAGCCCGAGGAGCGGCGCAAGGCGCTCGACGCCATCGCCAGCGCCGTCGCCCAGGTCGACATGGCCGGCGCGATCGTGCGCAACCTGCGCGACATGGTTCGCCGCCGCGCGATGTCGCGGGAGCCGGTCGAGTTGAGGGAACTCGCCCATCAGGCGCTGGCGCTGGTGCGATCGCAAGGCCAGCTCGACCAGGTCGACGTCACGATCAGCCAGCAGCAGGGCACGCCGATGGTCGTCGCCGAGCGCATCCGCATCATGCAGGTGCTGATGAACCTGCTGCGCAACGCCTTCGAAGCGGTGCAGACAGGCCCGCCCGAGCGCCGGCGGATCGAGGTGGCCATCGCACCGGCCGCGGACGGCGGCGGCATCGAGCTGTCGGTGCGCGACCATGGAAGCGGCGTGCCGGCGGATGTCCAGTCCAGCCTGTTCGCGTCCTTCACCACGACCAAGTCCGATGGGCTAGGCCTCGGCCTGTCGATCTGCCAGGGCATCATCGAGGCCCATGGCGGCCGGATCTGGCTGGGGTCGACCGGCGGAGGCGGCAGCGATTTTCGCTTCACCTTGCCCCTGGGTGGTGACAGTATCGAGCCATGAACACGCAACCCACCGTCTTTGTCGTGGACGACGAGCCGGCCGTGCGGGATTCTCTGCAGGCGCTGTTAAGCACCTACGGTTTTTCCGTGGAAGCCTATGGGTCGGGCGCGGAATTCCTCGACCGGGTCGACCGGTCGCGGCCGGGCTGCCTGGTTGCCGACATGCGCATGCCGGGAATGACGGGGATCGAACTGCAGCGCGAATTGGCCAGGCGGAACATTCCTTTACCCGTCATCATCATCACCGGCCACGGCGACGTTCCGATGGCGGTGGATGCGTTGAAGACCGGGGCAGTGGACTTTCTTGAGAAGCCGATCGACGACGCCGCCCTGGTGAGCAGCATCACCCAGGCGATCGACCGCGATCGCACGGGGCGCCAGGCCGACGAGCAGCAAACCCATCTGGCGGAGCGTCGCGCCCGCCTGACCGGCCGCGAGGCGGAGGTGATGGACCTGATCGTCGATGGGCTCGCCAACAACGCCGTCGCCGAGAAGCTGGGCATCAGCGCGCGGACCGTCGAGCATTACCGGGCGAACATCATGCAGAAGATGGAGGCATCGAGCTTCGCCCAGCTCGTGCACATGTCGATCAGGCTGCGTCGCCGCGACGCCTGACCGCGCCTCCGTATCGCCGTCCAAGTATCATCCCGAGTAGCCGAGCAGGCGGCTGGCGCCGTTATGTGCGCCTATTCCGCCGGCATCGGCTTAGGCTCGGTCCCCAGCACGGGCTGCGGCGACCGGGCCGAGCGCGACCGCGCCACGTAGGTATAGACCGTCGGAACCACGAACAGGGTAAACAGCGTTCCGACCGTCATGCCGGTCGCGATCACCAGTCCGATATTGTGCCGGCTGGCCGCGCCGGCGCCGGTCGCGATCATCAGGGGCAACACGCCCACCACCATCGCCGCCGTGGTCATCAGGATCGGCCGCAGGCGGATGCCGGCCGCCTTCTGGATCGCCGCGGCGCGGTCGAGCCCCTCCTCCACCTGCAGCTTGTTGGCGAACTCCACCATCAGGATGCCGTGCTTGCTGATCAGGCCGATCAGCGTCACCAGCCCGATCTGGGTGTAGATGTTGATCGTCGCCATTCCGAGATTGAGCGGGATCAGCGCGCCGCAGATCGACATCGGCACCGAGACCAGGATGATCAGCGGATCGCGGAAGCTCTCGAACTGGGCGGCCAGCACCAGGTAGATGATCACGATCGCGAACACGAAGGCATAGAGCAGCGCGTTGCCTTCCTGCACGAGCTGGCGCAATTCGC
>JADZDN010000324.1 GCA_020851015.1 Alphaproteobacteria bacterium
CGGTCGCCGTGCCGTGGTGGCGGCCGCAGAAGGGCTACTACGACCAGCCCGGCCGCGGCACGCTGGCGCGCGACGGCGGCGGCGTGCTGATCACCCAGGCGATCCACACGCTCGACCTGCTGATGCACCTGGCCGGGCCGGTCGCCAACGTCTCCGCCTTCGCCGGCACCAGCCATGTCCACCAGCTGGAGACCGAGGACCAGGTGGTGGCGGCGCTGCGCTACGCCAACGGGGCGATGGGCGCGCTGGACTGCACCACCGCCGCCTATCCCGGCTACCCCGAGACGATCCTGCTGGCGGGCGACAAGGGTTCGGCGCGGCTGCAGGCCACCGAGGCGGCGATCGAGTACGCGCCGCAGGACGGGCAGCCGGCGAAACGCGAGGTGGTCGGCGCGCTGGGCGGCGGCGGCGGCGGTGCGGACCCGATGGCCTTCCCGCATGACTGGCACCGCGATCTCATTTCCGATTTCCTCGACGCCGTGGCGGCGAACCGCGATCCCGCCATCCCCGGCCACGAGGCGTTGCGCGTGCATCACCTGATCGACGCGCTGCTGCGCTCGGCGCGCGAGCGCCGCGCCATCACGCCCGCCATCTGAAGGAACCGACGATGCCCAAGAAGACGCTGCGTCCGCAATCGCTGAACTTCCAGCCGCGCCCGACCTATCCCTATTCGCCCGGCGCGGCGGGCGGCGGCATGGTCTACACCGCCGGCCAGGTGGCCTGGGACAGGAACGGCAAGGTCGTGGGCGTGGGCGACGTGCGCAAGCAGACCGTCCAGACGCTCAAGAACGTCGTGGCGGTGTTGAAGGAAGGCGGCGCCACGCCCGCCGACGTGCTGAAGTGCAACGTCTACCTGGCCGACATCCGCCACTTCCAGATCATGAACGAGGAGTTCGCCAAGGTCTTCAGGAAGGACCCGCCCGCGCGCACCACCGTCGAGGCGCGCCTGGCCGAGCCCGAGATGCTGGTGGAGATCGAGGCGATCGCCTGGGTCGGCAGCGACTAAGGCACGGTTGCCCTGACCGCCCAGGCCCGCGCCTTGAGCGCGATGGAGCCGTCGGCTTTTCGCGGCAGGTCCGCGCGCAGGCGTTCGCGCAGACGCTGCTGCGCTTCGGGTGAAAGGCTGGCGCAGTAGCCCGGCGCCGGGCCGGCACCCAGGGTGAAGGGCCGCCAGTAGTCGTCGAAGTCGCGGAACACGGTGGGCGCCTCGATCGGCGCGCAGTCCACCGCCTGCAGCCCGGCGTCGCGCACCAGGCGCGTAAGGCCATCCGGCGTGCAATAGGGAAAGCGCCGGTCCTCGGTCAGTTCGGCCGCGGCGGGATCGAGCCGGGCGGCGGCCTTCCAGAACGCCCGCATCAGTTCCATGCCGCCGCCAGGATAATCCCAAACGTAGAAGGCGATTGTTCCACCCGGGCGGGCGACCCGCGTCATTTCGCCCAGCGCCTTCGGTTTGTCCGGGAGAAAATTGAGCACCAGCGCCGACGCGATGACATCGCGGCTGGCGGCGGGCAGGTCGAGCGCGCCGGCATCGCCGCGGCGGAACGCGACGCGCGGATCCGCCAGCCTTGCCCGCGCCGTGGCGACGAAGCCTTCCGAAGAGTCGATCGAGACCAAGTTGCTTGGATCGGCTTGCGCCAGGATCGCGGCGGACAGCGCGCCCGTCCCGCATCCGATCTCCAGCCATTCCAGGCCGCTCGCGGCGCCGAGCCAGTCCACAAAGCGCGGGGCGAGCTGCCGGCTCCAGCGCCCCATGTAGGCCTCGTAGTTGTCGCCGGCCTGCCACGCGTCGTATCGGGATACGTTGGCCACGGCTCCTCACCTCATTCGAGCTTGGCCGGAGACGAGAACGGGCGGGTCGCATCCACGACGAACAAGACGAACTGGTCCAGGTCGGTGGCGCCGGCACTGAAGACCTCCATCGGCACGTCAGCGCCCTGCCCATTCATGGCTTGCCCGGCGTCAACATACTTCACGCCGTGCGGAGTCTTCTGACCGAGCCGCCCGGCCAGCACGTAAAACGCCTCGGAACCGGGATGGGAATGCACCGTGGTCTTCGCGCCGGGCGGACCGCTGGCGTGGTTGACACGCAGCAGATACTCGGGCGCGGCAAAAGACGGCACCGGCCCGATTTCGACAACCGTCTTTCCGCCAGGCGTCGACCCACCCTTCGGGCCAAGCGTGAAGAGCCAGGCCTTGCCGGCGACCGCGACCGCCAGCGACGTCGTTCCGACGGCGGCTTGCGCCTGCTCCAACCTCGGGAACGTTTCGATCTGCCAATACAGCGGACCGGCCGGGAGTTGCTTGAGCTTCTTCTCGGTCACCGGCTTGACGACGAGCGCCTGTTCCGCCGCTGCTGCCGATGGCCATGCTCCCACCGCGCAGAGCCAGAACGCCAGACCGACGGCGTACGGCGGAATCAAGACTGCCGATTTCATCGCTATCCTCCCAGCACTCCGTTGCTCGTCCCAGGATACAGGCCGCCGGCGCGCGCGCTTTCAGGTCGCCTCACGTCGCGCTTAGGGTTCCATCCATTTTTCCTTTGGATACCCTATGCTACCGTTGCCGATGCATAATCAACGGGATCGAGCCTTGCGTTACCTCTTCGGGGACTGTGCACTCGACACGCACCGCCGCGAATTGCGTCGGGGCGCCGACTTGGTGCGCATCGAGCCCCAGGTGTTCGATCTACTTGTTCATCTGATCCGTCACCGCGACCGCGTCGTCAGCAAGGACGACCTCTTGGCCTCCATCTGGCATGGGCGGATCGTCTCGGAGTCCGCCATGTTCAATCGGATCAATGCGGCGCGACGGGCGATCGGCGATACGGGCGAGGCGCAGCGGCTGATCAGGACGCTGCCGCGCAAGGGCATCCGCTTCGTCGGCGCGGTGGACGAGGGCGAAGCGGCGGCGGCGACCGCTTCGCCTGCGCTGCCGCTGCCTGATCGCCCGTCGATCGCGGTGTTGCCGTTCGCCAATCTGAGCGGCGATGCCGATCAGGAACACTTCGCGGACGGCATTTCCGAGGACCTGATCACGGGCCTCTCGCGAATCCGCTGGCTTTTCGTCATCGCCCGAAATTCGACCTTCATCTACAAGCACCGCGCGGTCGACGTGAAGCAGGTCTCGCGCGAGCTGGGCGTTCGTTATGTTCTCGAAGGCAGCGTGCGTCGAGCGGGCAAGCGCTTGCGCATCAGCGCCCAGCTTGTCGACGCCACCACGGGCGGACACCACTGGGCGGAACATTTCGACCGCAAACTGGGCGACATCTTCGCCGTGCAGGACCAAATAACGCGCAGCGTGGCCGGCGCCATCGAACCCCGGCTGCTGGCCGCGGAGGGCTTGCGCGCGCTTGCCCGCTCGCCCGACGTGCTCGGCGCCTGGGAACTGGTGGCCCGTGCGCAAACGCATTTCTGGCGCATCACGGGCGCGGATCACGCGGCGGCGGTCGGGGCACTGCAACGGGCAGTCGACGCCTACCCCGACTACGCGCCGGCGCATGGACTATTGGCATTCTGCCAGGTGTTTGCCGCGCACATGGGTTGGATCGGCCGCCTTGAAGGGTTGGGGCCGGGCCGCGAGCACGCGCGGCGAGCCATCGCGCTGGATGACTGGGACCCGTGGGGTCACGTCGCGCTCGGTTACTGGGCCATGATGGAGCGGCGCACCGAGGAATCGATCGCGGCCTTCCGCCGCGCGGTGGACCTCAATCCGAACGCGGCCACCGCCCATTCGCATTTGAGCCGCGGCTATGCCTTCGCCGGGCGGGACCGCGAAGCGATCGAGCATGGGGAACTGGCGATTCGCCTGAGCCCCGTGGATCCGGAAATGGCGCTGTTTTTCGGGGCCATTGCGGTCGCCCACTACGGCGCCGGGCGCTACGGCGAATCCGTCCGGTACACGACGCAGGCCCTGCGACTGCGCCCGGGATTCCAGGGAGCGCAACGGTTGCGTTGCGCGGGATTGGCCCAGGCGGGGCACATCGAAGAGGCCTTGTCGTTTTTCGAGTCCATACGCCGCGAGCAGCCGCAGCTATCGATCGATTGGGTACGGGCGAACGTCCCCTACCAGACGCCGGAACTGATGGAGCGCTTCCTCCAGGGCCTGCGCAAGGCCGGGCTGAGGGAATAGACGCGGCCGCGGCCTCGCACCAGGGCCTGAACAACCCTGCTTGACCCCGGCTACTGCAGCCTGGGCGGCGCGCGTTCGGGCTGTTCGGGCGGGTTGGCGAGCGGGCCCGCCTGGTGGTGCACCAGCTTCCACTGCCCGCGCTCGCGCACGAACAGGTTGGTCGCGACCAGGTAGGCGTCCTCGATCACCTCGTGGCACAGCACATAGGCGACGTCGCCCAGCACGTGCGCCGTCTCGTTCTCGCACAGGACGGGGGGCGAGCCGGGGTTGCCCAGGATGTTGCGCCACGAGGTCAGGATCGCCTTGCGGTCGCGCAGCGCGTCCCAGCCGGGATGGACGCAGGCCACGGGCGCCTCGCTCGCCCACAGGTTTCCCATCGCCTCGAGATCGCGGGCGGCAAAGGCGCGGTAGAAGGCGCGGTTCGCGGACAGCACGGCGGCCACGTCGCTCATCGCCAGAGGTCCCCCAGCCCGGGCCCCGGCGACGCCCGGTCAATCCGGCGGCGGGGCCTTGCCGTCGAGGTAATGCGGCCCGGGCCGCGTGTAAAGCTCTTCGTAGTGGACCAGCACCGGTTGGCCGAGCGCGACCGGCCGGCCGTCGCGGAACGCCCATTCGCCGCGGTCGCAGGCGCCGGCCCGGACGTAGGAGTTGAGGTAGAAGCGCCGCTCGTCCGGCCCGGAACTGGGGCCCGAGCCGTGGACCGTGAAGGGATGCCAGAACGCGACATCGCCCGGGTCGAGCTCGAGATCGACCAGCGTCGCGGGATCGATGCCGGCCGCGCCGAGCGGCTCCTCGCCGCGGCCCGCGCCCAGCACCGCGCCGTCGCCCAGCGCCGCGATCTCGCCCCGGAGGTGGCTGCCGCGCGCCACGCGCAGCGCGCCGTTGGCGCGGCGGTGCGGATCGATGGCGATGCCGGTCTGCACGTAGCCGCCGGCGATGTCCCGGAAGGCCGAGCGCGGCCGGCGGAAGCGGACGTCCTGGTGGAAATTGTAGTCGACGGTCACCGCCCCCGGCGGCTTCCAGTGGTACTGGTTGATGATCTGCTTGAGGTCGCGCCCGACAAGCGGCGCCACGATGTCGAGCAGGCGCGGATCGTTGCGATAGCGCGCCAGCACCGGGTCGCCATAGGCCGCCCATTGCGCCATCGTCGCGACCGTGCCGACCGCCGGGTCCTGCGCCACGCGGTAGCAGAGATTGCCGTGCCGCCAATTGCGCCCGCGGCGCAACGCCTCGGCGCGCTGGCGGTCGAACGCGAGGGATAGTTCGGCGATCTCCGCGCGCGCGAACACGCCGCGCACGACCGCGTAGCCGTCGCGCCGGTAGGCGGCGGCCCACGCCGGGTCGCCATCGTCGTATCGCCGGACGAAGTTCGCCATGGCCGTCATTCAACCACACAACCGGTGGCTGGATTAACGCCGCGTGAACCGGTTCGGCTCCCGATGGCGCCGGCGGCCCGGCGGCCGCGGGAAGCTGACAAGCCGCCCCGCGCTGCGGCATACTGGACGTGAGCATTGCGATCGGAGCGCCGCCATGAACGACCTGCCGCTGTCCCCCCCGAAGGAACCGCTGGTCAACCGCAAGCACATGCCGTTCGCGCTGGACGACGGGCTTGGCCCGCGCGCGCGCATCGGCCTCGTCGTCCTGGCCACCGACAACACGATGGAGCACGAATGGCGGCACGTCATGGGCGGGCTGCCGGGCATCGCCTTCTATGAGAGCCGCATCTACAACTCGCCCGAGATAACGCCCGAGACCCTGGCCGAGATGGAAAAGGACATCGAGGCCGCCACGCGCCTGATCCTTCCGAACGGCCGGATGGACGTGGTCGCGTTCGGCTGCACCTCCGGCACGATCGTGATCGGCGAGGAGACGGTGTTCCAGAAGATCCGCAACGCGCGCCCCGGCGTCGCCTGCACCACGCCGATCACCGCGGGCATCGCCGGCATGAAGAAGCTGGGCGCGAAGCGCATCGCGCTGCTGACGCCCTATGTCGACCAGATCAACCAGATGATGCGCGGCTTCATCGAGGCGCGCGGCATCGAGGTGCCGGTCGTGGGCTCGTTCAACAACAGCGACGATGCCCAGGTCGCGCGCATGACGCCCGGCTGCGTGCGCGACGCCGCGATCAAACTGGGCCGTCACCCGGCGGTCGACGGCGTGTTCGTGTCCTGCACCTCGCTGCGCGTGGCCGAGATCGTCGAGGAGGTCGAGGCGGCGATCGGCAAGCCGGCCAGCTCGTCGAACCATGCGATGGCCTGGCACGCGCTGCGCCTGGCCGGCGTCAACGACGCACTCGCGGGCCGGGGCCGGCTGTTTCGCGCCTGAGCCACGAGCTGCGCACGCCGCTCAATGCGATCATCGGATTTTCCGACCTGATCCCGCGCGCAGGCTTTCGGGCCGATCGCCGATCGCTACCGGGCCCACGTCGACGACATCCACGAGAGCGGGTAGCACCGAGGCGCTGCGCGCCGCCGCCTAGTTGAAGCGGTCCACCAGCATGCCCGTGGCGTCGATCTCGGGCTTGCGTCCCAGGATGATGTCGGTGGTGATGCGGCCGGTGCCGCACGCCATGGTCCAGCCCATGTGGCCGTGGCCGGTGTTGAAGTACATGTTCTTCTGCTTGCCGCGCCCCAGCACGGGCGGCCCGTCGGGCGTCATCGGCCGGAGGCAGGACCAGTATTGCGGCTTCGCGAAGTTGCAGGAGTCGGGATAGAGGTCGCGCGCCGCGGCGATCATGTGATCGAAGTCCGAGGGGCGGTTCGAGTTGTAGTAGCCAGAGAACTCGGCCGTCGCCGTCATCCGCATCCGGTCGCCCATGCGCGTGACCGCCACCAGGTTCTCCTCGTCCACCGTCGGCACGTTGGGCGCGGCGTTGCGGCCCTCGATCGGCAGCGTCAGCGAGTAGCCCTTCACCGGATAGACCGGCAGGCTGACATCGAGGTTGCGGGCCACCAGCGGGCTGTAGCTGCCGAGCGACAGCACGTAGAGGTCGCCTTCCACCCGGCCCTTGTCCGTGACCACGCCGGCGACCGCGCCGGCGGAAACGTCGATGCCCTGGACCGTCGTTCCGTAGCGGAACTCGACGCCCATGCGCCTGCAGGTCTCGGCAAGGCCGACGGTGAACTTCTCGCAGTCCCCGCTCTCGTCGTCCGGGCAATGGATCGCGCCGGCGATGCGATGCTTGACGCGCCCCAGCGTCGGCTCGACGCGCGCGCAGCCCTCGGCGTCCAGCACGTCGATCTTCAGCCCCTGCTCGCGCATCATGCGCATGTGCTCGACGCCGGTGTCGAGACTCGCCCGGTCGCGGTAGAGATAGAGGATGCCGTTGCCCAGATGGTCGTAGTCGATGCCGGCCTCGGATGCCAACGCCTTGGTCGCCTGCTGGCTGTACTGGCACAGCGACAGCTTCACCAGCGTCTTCTCGCGCGCGCGGGCCGGCGTGCAGTTGCGCAGGAACTGCAGGCTCCAGGCATAGAAGCGCGGGTCGCCGGAAAGCTTCAGGCGCAGGCTGGTCTTGGCGCCGAACAGCGATCGCAGCAATTTCATCGGCGCGCTGGGCGAGTTCCAGGTGAAGGAATGGCCGGGCGCGATCATGCCGGCATTGGCGAAGCTGGTCTCCATCGCCGGCGCGTCCTGGCGGTCGATCACCGTGACCTGGAAGCCTTCCTTGGCGAGATAGTAGGCGTTGGCCACGCCGGCCACGCCGGCCCCCATGATCACGGCTTTCATGTGCTGCTGCTCCCCGGGACGCCTTCAGGTCAGGGCAGGACGAAAGACTGGCGCCGCACCGTCTGGCCGAAGCTGCCGGACAGGACCGGCACCATCGCATCGGCGATGGCGAGCGGATCGCCGCCGCGCACGTCGAGATGCGCCTGGCCAAGCCAGGCGCGGCGGCCCGACGCCTCTTCCTTGACCGAGGCGTAGAGCCGGTAGCGGCTGCCGGTGCGCGCCTTGTCGCCGCGCACCGGCGGGTCCTGGAACAGCCCGCCGCCGCGCGTGGAGAACAGGTTGACCCGCGCCTCGACGTCGTTGTCGGTGCGCGCGCTCGATCCGCCCTCGCCGCCGATCTCGACCAGGCTGCGCCGCGCCTGCTGCTCGCCGGTGTCGAACGTGCCGGTCAGCCAGAAGGTCAGCGTGAAGGGCGCGCGCTCGACGACCTTGAATCCGCGCGCGGTCAATTCGCGGCGGAAGGTCTCGGCCAGGTCGCGGTTGCCGTCGTTGTCGTCGAGCAGATGGATCGTCACCGGCGAACCCGGCGGGATCGCCACGTAGGACGCCGCGTAGAGCATCCCCTCGCGCGGATTCTCCTGGGCCCGAAGCGGGCCCACCCCCGCCACCATCACCGCAACGGCCGCCACGGCCCAAAGCCCCGCCAGGCCAGCGGCGATCCGGAACTTCGAAAGCATCGTGCCACCCCTCATCGGCTCGCGGCGCGCCTCTTGCGCGATCGGCCGTACTGTGGGCCGAACCGCAGAAGGGGTCAAGAACGCCACGGTTACAATATGTTGCCGGGCTATTTGTCGGCCGGTGCCGCCGCGCGGCCGCGGCGCCAGGCCGGCAGCACCAGCACCACCACCAGGGCGGCCACGACCAGGCCGAGCGCGGCGATCTCGCGCAGACCGATCGCCTCGCCGACCAGGGGCGCGCTCGACATCACGCCCACCACCGGGATCATCAGCGTGCTGATCGCGGCGACCCCGGCGGGCAGCAGCCCGACCAGCCGGGTCCAGGCATAGTGGCAGAACACCATCGGCACGGTCACCGCATAGGCCAGCGCCAGCCAGGCGGTCGCGCTGACCTTGGCCAGGTCGGGCGCATGGCCGACCGCCAGGTAGCCGGCCAGGATGGGCAGGCTGCCGATCACCATCTGCCAGCCGGTCAGCACCACCGCCCCCATCCCCCAGCGCCGCGACTTCAACACCGCCGTGCCGAGTCCCCAGCTTATCGCGGAGCCCAGCGTGCAAAGCGCGCCCGCCGGCGCGGCGCCGACGCGCGACAATTCGTCGCTGAAGAGCACCGCCATGCCGCCGAGCCCGAGCGCGAGACCCGCCAGCCGCGCTGGGGTAAGCCGCTCGCCCAGGATCGGCCAAGCCGCCAGCACCGCCCAGAGCGGCATGGTGTAGGCAAGAACCGAGGCCCGGCCAGCCGCCATCAGGCTGATGCCGAACGCCGAGAAGAGATGCCAGCCGGTGATGTTCAGGAGCGACAGCACGACCAGCATCGGCCAGTCCCGGCGCGGCGCCGACAGGCGCTGGCCGGTCAGGACGGCGATCAGGAACAGGCCCAGCGCCCCGGCGGTCAGGCACAGAACGCGGAAGCTCCAGGGTTCGATCTCCCTGAGCGCCAGCTTCATGACCGGGAAATTGATGCCCCAGAAAACCGTCATCAGCCCGAGCAGCACCGCCGCCGCCATCGGCACGGGATCGACGGTCGCCGGGATCGGCGCGCGCTGGGCATCGGTCGTCATCGCTGGCTCCGTTCGAGGCCAGGATCATCCACCAAGCGTCAACGACCTGCCAGTGGCTCCATGCGCATGGCGCAGCGCGGCGAACGCGGAGCCGCGCCTAGGGAACGGCTTGCGGCGCGGCCCGCGGCGGCATGCCCGGCGGCGGCATGCCCGTCGGCGGCATGCCCCTCGGCGGGGCGGCGGGCGGCGGCGCGCCGGGCGGCGCCCCGCTCGCCATCGGCGGCGGCGCGGCCGGATTGACGCGCTGGTAGCCGGGCGGCAGCTCGAACAGGGCCGCGTTCTGCGGCCCATGGCGCAGGTTGTCGAGCTCGAAGCGGATCTCGGGAAAACCGGGCCGCGGCTGGGCGTCGATCCGGAGCGCGATGCCCTCGCGGCTTAGCCACACATAGCCGCCGGGACCTGCCGGGCTGGCCGGGAAGGCGTATTTGGTCGCGGGAATGTCGTTGATGTCGTCGTCTTCGATCCGCGCCAGGCCGGGCGCCAGCGTGCCCGGCGGCACCGGGCGCGTTCCGGGCGGGCGCAGCGGAAACTCGGTGTAGAAGCGGCTGTTCGGCAGGATGGTCCAGGCCACGCCAAGGTCGTAGCGGAAAATCATGGTCGAGCCGCCCCAGGGGTCGGCGGTCTCGCGCCGTTCCTTGCCCGGCGCCCCGTAGACGCGCCCGCGCAGCTTGGCCCCGAAATTCTGGATCTTGAACTCGGCGGTGTAGTCGGCAGCCGCGCCGCCGCCCCAGACCGCGCTGGCCGGCGGCGGCGTCTGCGCCGCGACCCGCCCGGCGCCGCTCGCCGCCAGAATGGCGCAGCTCACCAAGGTCGCAAGGGCCGCCCTCGGAAAAAGCATCGTCCTCACTCCTGCCTCGGACCGTCCCCGTTGGAAGTCTACCCAGGCGGCCCGCGCCGGTCCATCGGGGCCGGGACGCAGGCCGCTCGCACTGCATCGCATACCCGCGCCGCAGCGCCGAAGCGGAATAACGATCCGGAAACCCCGTTTTGCTAAGGTGATGAGAAATATAATGGAGCTTGCTGGGCCGTCGCGCGTTGGCTATATTGCAGCGCGTTGTTGCACTGCACCATAGCCGATCGCCCCCCGCGAGCAGGCAAGGAGCCCGCATGACCGCCACCCTGCGTGTCCAGCCGACCGAGCAGCGCGCGACGCGCGACGAGCTGCACGGTCTATACCTTGAGGACCTGAAGGTCGGGATGACGGCGGTCTACGCCAAGACCATCACCGACGCCGACATCGTGCTGTTCGCCGGGATTTCCGGGGACATCAATCCGGTCCACCTGAACCACGAGTTCGCCTCCGAGACCATGTTCGAAGGCCGCATCGCCCACGGCATGCTGTCGGCCGGCTTCATCTCCACCGTGATCGGCACCAAGCTGCCGGGCCCCGGCGCCATCTACCTGGCGCAGAACCTGAAGTTCAAGGCGCCGGTGCGCGCGGGCGACACGGTGCAGGCCAGGGCGACCATCACCGAGATCATTCCCGAAAAGCGCCGTGTCGCCCTGCGCACGATGTGCACGGTCGGCGACAAGGTCGTGATCGAGGGCGACGCCCTGATCATGGTGCCAAGCCGCCAATAGAGCCTATGCAAGCCATGGGAATTACTCGGAAAATTCCGTAGCTCCGACCGCGCAGGCGATATATTGTCGCGCGTCCGCCGGGTATTGGGCCGGGCGGGGCGTTGATTTACTGACCGGACCCTCGGATTTCGGGCGGATGCGCATCTTCAGGAACGTCCGGCGCCTGCCAGGCACGGCGGCCGGCGCGGTAGCGGCGGTCGGCAATTTCGACGGCGTCCATCTGGGCCACCGCGTCGTGATCGATGGCGCGCGCCGCCTGGCCGCCGCCAAGGGCGCGCCATCGGCGGTGCTGACCTTCGAGCCGCATCCCCGCCGCCTGTTCCGGCCCGAGGATCCGCCGTTCCGTCTGACCCCTTTTCGCGTCAAGGCGCAGATCCTGGCGGGGCTGGGGATCGACCTGATGCTGGCGCCGCGCTTCAACCGCCGCTTCGCCGCGATCACGGCCGAGGACTTCGTCGCCGGGGTGCTGGCCGGGCAGTTCGCCCTGTCGCGCGTGGTGTGCGGCGCCGACTTCGTGTTCGGCAAGGGCCGCGCCGGGGATGTGTCGCTGCTGCAGCGTCTGGGACCGCAGCACGGCATCGCGGTGACGGTCATCGACCCGGTGGGCGACGAGGATACCGTCTATTCCTCGACCAACATCCGCGAGCTGCTCGCCGCCGGCGACCCGCGCGGCGCGGCCAGGCTGATGGGACGGCCGTTCGAGGTGGTGGGCCGCGTGCGGCGCGGCGCGGAGATCGGGCGCAAGCTGGGCTTCCCCACCGCCAATGTCGACCATCGCGGCTACCTGGTGCCGGCGACCGGCGTCTACGCGGTGCGCGCCGCGATCGACGTGCCGGGCCAGGCCCAGGCGCGCGGCTGGATCGACGGCGTGGCGAATTTCGGCCGGCGGCCCACGGTCGACGGCGTGAAGCTGCTGCTCGAGGTCCACCTGTTCGATTTCGCCGGCGAGCTCTATGGCCACCGGCTGCGCGTGCGCTTCGTCGAGCACCTCCGGCCCGAACGGCGCTTCGACGGGCTCGACGCGCTGAAGGCCCAGATCGCCGAGGACGCGCGCCAGGCGCGGCGCATCCTCGCTTCCCATGCCGTCGGTCACGCGACCGACCGCGATCCTTTGCAACGGATAACGACGTCATGAGCAACGACCGCAGCACGCAGGCGGCGCCCGGCCGCGACTGGAAGTCCACCGTCTTCCTGCCCAAGACCGA
>JADZDN010000325.1 GCA_020851015.1 Alphaproteobacteria bacterium
CCAGTGCGAGGTGTGCAGGTAGGACATGGTGCGCTTCCACGCCCCGAAATAGATGTCGTCGAGCGACTTCTGCATTTCGGTGGCGATGTAGAGCGCCCTGCGCACCTTGGGATCCTTGAACTGCGGCTTGCCGCAATTGAAGTAGATGAACTGGACCCAGGGCTGCGGAACCGAGAAGAAATCGCGGTCGGCGATCTTCTTCGCCTCTTCGAACCGGTCGTAGGGCACGCCGGTCAGCCCCCTATAGTCGACCTCGCCGGTGCGCGCCTGGCTGTACAGCACGAGCTGGTCGGGCACGAACTTGTGGATCACCGTGCCGATCTTGGCTGGCCCGCGGTGGTAGTTCGGGTTCCGCTCGTAGACCATGTGGCTGCCGGCGACCCGGGTCTTGAGCGTGTAGGGTCCGGTGCCGACCGGCTGGCTGTTGTAGCCCGAGGTGTTGATATCCGCTTCCTTCGACAGCAGGTGATGCGGCACGATGTGCATGTTCTGCCAGGCCCACAGGAACGGCACGAAGGGCCGCGAGAGCTGGATCTCGACGCTGTAGTCGTCGACCACCTTGAACTTGTCGATCAGGTCGAAGCCCGAGCGCGAGCGGATCGCGACCTTGGGGTTGATGATCGCCTGGTACGTGAACTCGACGTCCTTGGCCGTGAAGGGCGCGCCGTCGCTCCATTTGACGCCGCGCTTCAGGCTGATCTTCCAGGTCTTCCCGTCGGCCGAGATGCTGCCGTCCTCGCGCGAGGGGATGGCGGTCGCGAGGTTGGGGATGAACTTGCCTTCGTCGTTCATGTCCCACAGCGCATCGAACATGCACGCCTCGGGCACGTTCTCGGTACCGGCATTGACGTACAGCAGCGGATTGAACTGCACCGGCTCCTGCGTCATGCCGATGATGACGCGGTCCTTGCTCTGCGCGGCCGCCTTGCCCGGCAGTATGGCGGGCGCCGCCAGCGCTGCGGCCAGCGCGCCCGCGCCCTTCATCGCGCCGCGACGCGTGATTCTTGTCTTGGATACCATCGGCCCTGCTCCCTGGTGTCATCGGCCGGCGGGCGCGCCCCCCGCGAGCGCGCCGTCCGGCGACTCCCTCAATCCATCCGCAGGCGCGGGTCGAGCGCGTCGCGCAGCCCGTCGCCCAGGAAGTTGAAGCTCATGACGGTCAGCGTGATCATCGCGCCCGGCAGGATCGCGAGATACGGAACCGTGTCGAAATAGCCCTGGGCGTTGGTCAGCATGTTGCCCCAGCTCGCCAGCGGCGGCTGGATGCCGTAGCCCAGGTACGAGATGTAGGATTCCATCAGCACCGCGGTCGCCACCTTCAGCGTAGCAGCGACCAGCACCGGGGCGATGGCGTTCGGCAGCAATTCCTTGAACATGATCCGCGCGCCGCTGGCGCCGAGCGCGCGCGCCGCCTGCACGAAATCCTGCTCCTTCAGGTAGAGGATCTCGCCGCGCACGATGCGCGCGACCTCCATCCACGAGGTGAGCCCGATGATCAGCGAGATCGAGATCAGGGTCGGCGGCACGAAGGCGGCGACGACCAGCAGCAGGAAGACCTGCGGGAAGCACAGCATGGTGTCGACGAAACGCATCAGCAGGTCGTCGACCCAGCGCCCGTAGTAGCCCGCGGCCAGGCCTACCACCAGGCCGCTCAGCACGGTGGTAAGCATCGCCACCACGCCCACCGCCAGCGAGACGCGCCCGCCATAGAGCAGCCGGCTCAGCGTGTCGCGGCCGAGCTCGTCGGTGCCGAGCAGGAAGCCCATGTCCTGGAACGGCGCGAGGAACCGGTGCTTGGTGTCGAGGAAGGTCGGATCGTGCGGTGCCACCATGTTGGCGAACAGCGCCGATGCGCAGAGCAGCACCACGACCACGGCGCCGACCACGGCCAGGCGGTGGCGCAGGAACCGGCGCAGTACCAAGCGCATGAAGCTTTCGTGCCGCGCCGCAACGACGGCCGCTTCGGGCATTTCCGCGATAACGTTCTGGGTCGATGACATCGCCGCACCAACCGCTAGGCCAGGCGGATGCGGGGATCGATCAACGCGACGGCCACGTCGGCGATGAGGTTGCTGAAGATAACGAAGAAGGCGGTGAACATCATCATCCCCATGAGGACAGGATACTCCTTCATCGTCAGCGCGTCGACAAACAGGCGACCCATGCCCGGCCAGCCGAAGATCGTCTCGGTCACCAGCGCGCCGGAGAACAGGAACGGAAGCTGCACGCCCAGGAGCGCGATCAGCGGCTTCACGGCGTTGGGAAAGGCGTGGCGGAACAGAATCGCCGGCGCGCGCAAGCCCTTGGCGCGCGCGGTGCGGATGTAGTCCTGGTGGATGACCTCGAGGAAGCTCGAGCGCGTGTAGCGGCTCCAGGTGGCGACGATCACCAGCGCCAGCACCATGGTCGGCAGGACAAGATGTCGCAGCAGGTCAAGGACCTCGCCCTCGGCGCCCAGCTCGTACATGCCGCCGGACGGCAGCCAGCGCAGCTGCAGCGCGAAGACGTAGATCGCCATCAACCCGAACCAGAAGGTCGGGAAGGACAGCGCGAACATGGCGCCCGTCGTCGCCAGGTAGTCGAACACGGAATAGCGCCGGATCGCGCCGAGAATGCCGACGAACATGCCGACGACGATCGCGATCGACAGCGCCGATCCCATCAGCAGCAGCGTCGCCGGCACGCGCTCGAGGATGACGACCAGCACCGGCCGCCCGCCGAAGAACGTGTAGCCCCAGGACCCGGTGAACATCCCCAGCGCCCACTTGAAATACTGGACGTAGACCGGCTGGTCGAGACCGAAAACCACCTTGATCCGCTCGATGTCCTGCGCGGTGATGGTCGGGTTGAGGGTGTAGACCGCAAGCGGCCCGCCGGGCGCGAGGTGCATCAGGCCAAAGCCGATGATCGACACGCCGATCATCAGCGGCACGGCCTGGAGGATTCGCCGCAGCACGTAGTTGAGCATCGCCCGGTCCCCCTTCCCGCCGCGTCAGGAATGCAGGTGGCAGGCGACGGAATGCCGCGCGCCCACCGGCTTCAACTGCGGCGCGACCGTTGCGCAGTGCGCCATCGCCTTGGGGCAGCGCGGATGGAACCGGCATCCCTGCGGCGGGCGCACCGGCGACGGCACGTCGCCCTTCAGCAGCATGCGCGCCCGCTTGCGCCCCGGCTCGGGCATCGGCACGGCCGACAGCAGCGCCTCGGTATAGGGATGCTTCGGGTCGAAATAGAGCGCGTCGCGCGGCGCCATCTCGACCACTTGCCCCAGATACATCACGGCGACGACGTCGCAGACATGGCTGACGACGGACAGGTTGTGCGAGATCAGGATATAGGTAAGTCCGAACTCGCCCTGGATGCGCTTCAGCAGGTTGATGATCTGCGCCTGGATCGACACGTCGAGCGCGGATACCGGCTCGTCGCCGATGATCAGCTTGGGCTCGAGCGCGAGCGCGCGGGCGATGCCGATCCGCTGGCGCTGGCCGCCGGAGAATTCGTGCGGATAGCGCCGCATCGCCTCGGGCATCAACCCGACCAGGCGCAAGAGCCGCGCCACGCGGTCGGTCTTGTCGCTGCCCCCCGCGATGCCGTGGATTTCGTAGGGCGCGCCCAGTATGTCGCCGACGGTCAGCCGCGGATTGAGCGAGGAGAACGGGTCCTGGAAGACGATCTGCATCCGCCGCCGCAGCGGCGCCATCTGACTGGCCGTGTGGCGCGTGATGTCCTCGCCCTCGAAGCGTATCTGCCCTTCGGTCGGCTCGATGAGCTTGAGGATCGTCTTGCCGGTCGTGGTCTTGCCGCAGCCGCTTTCGCCGACCAGGCCCAGCGCCTCGCCGGCATGCACCTTGAGGTCGACGCCGTCGACCGCGTGCACCTTGCCGACCGCGCGCGACAGCAGCCCGGCGCGGATGGGAAAATGCGTCTTCAGCCCCCGCGTCTCGAGCAGCACCTCAGCCATCGTGGGCCTTCCAGCAGCTCACCACGGGGTCCGGTGCGGCCGCCGCAGGCATCGGCCGCTCCTGCCGGCAATGCGCGTCCGCACGGGGACAACGCGGGGCGAAGGCGCAACCCGGCGGCAGGCGCGTGAGGTCCGGCACGCCGCCGGGAATCTCGGCCAGCATGTCCAGGCGCTGGCGATGGATGCGCGGGATCGAGCGCAGCAGGCCCTGGGTGTAGGGGTGGCGCGGCGCGCCGAAGATGGTGGCGACCGGCGCGGCCTCGACGATCCGGCCGGCATACATCACCGCCACGCGGTGCGCGGTTTCCGCGATCACCGCCAGGTCATGCGTGATCAGCAGGATGCTGGTGTCGAATTTCTCCTGCAGCCCCACCATCAGGTCCAGGATCTGGGCCTGGATGGTGACATCGAGCGCGGTCGTCGGTTCGTCCGCCACCAGGATCTTCGGCTCGCAGGACAGCGCCAGCGCGATCATGACCCGCTGGCGCATGCCCCCCGAAAGCTGGTGCGGGTAGCCGTCGATGTTGCGTTCGGGCGACGGGATGCCGACCAGGGTCAGGAGTTCCAGCGTCCGCGCCCGCGCCTCGCGCCGCGGAATGCCGTAGTGTCGCATCAACGCTTCGTCGATCTGGTAGCCGACCGTCATCACCGGGTTGAGCGAGGTCATCGGCTCCTGGAAGATCATGGCGATCGAGCGTCCGCGCACGTCGCTGATCTCCGCTTCCGACAGCCGCAGCAGATCGCGCCCCTCGAACAGGACGTGGCCCGCGCTGATCTCGGCGGGCGGCGTCTCCAGCAAGCGCAGCAGGGCCAGCGACGACACGGTCTTGCCGCTGCCGCTCTCGCCGACGACCCCCAGGGTCTCGCGGCGGTCCAGCGTGAAGCCGATGCCGTCGACGGCAGGCAGGATTCCGGTCGGGAGCCTGAATTGGACTTTCAGGTCTTCCACTTGCAGCAGCGGCCGATGGTCGACGGCCATGCCCGACGGTTCCCCCACGAAAGGCACCGATTCCAGCGCTCGCAAAGGATCGTAACATCGGGGAGGCGATGGTCAAGCATGGCCGGCCTTTTCCTGCGCGTCATACCCAAAAATACCCTTGATCCTTCGTTCGCCCGATTGCAGAAAAAGCGATCGGCAAGTGTCCGGCGGCAGGCGGTCGGCGGACAAGGACCTTTTGGGCATACCACCCGATCCTGCCGTCGAGATGAAAAGCCACCCGGCCCAATCTCGATGCCGGGATCAACGCGGAGTAGCGCCGGATGCGCGGCAACCTGTTCACCGATGACTTCAAGCTGACGCCGTACTGGTGGGACGATGTACCACGTCCGGCCCTGCCCGTGGCCGAGGTGCCCGCAAAGGCGGACGTGGTGGTCATCGGCTCGGGCTATACCGGGCTGGGGGCGGCGCTGCAAACCGCGCGCGGCGGACGCGACACGCTGGTTCTCGACGCTGAAGACGCCGGCTGGGGCTGCAGCACGCGCAACGGCGGACAGATTTCCACCAGCATCAAGCCGAGCTATGCCGACCTCGCCAAGCGGCACGGGCCCGAGACCGCGTTTCGCATCATCAGGGAAGGCCAGAACTCGCTGGCCTGGACGGCGGACTTCGTCGCCCGCGAGAAGATCGAGTGCGACTTCCGCATCGCCGGACGCTTCCATGCCGCGCATAGGCCCAGCGAGTACGAAGCCCTGGCCCGCCGCCTGGAGTCGCAGCCGAAAGGGCTGGAGGTCGAGGCGCACCTGGTCCCGCGCGCCGAGCAGCGAAGCGAGCTGGGCACCGACGCGTATTTCGGCGCCGCCGTTTTCACCCGGCATGCCGCGGTCAATCCCGCCCGGTTCCACCAGGGCATGCTGGACCGCGCGCGGAGCGCCGGCGCGCGCGTCGTCGCGCATTGCCCCGCCAGCGCGATCCATCGCGACGGCGCCGGGTTTCGCGTCGAGACGCCGCGCGGCACGGTCGCCGCCCGCAACGTGGTGGTGGCGACCAACGGCTACACCAGCCGCCTGACGCCCTGGCTGCAACGCCGCGTCATTCCGATCGGCAGCTACGTGATCGCGACCGAGGAAATCCCGCCCGAGACCATGGTGCGGTTGATGCCCAAGGACCGCATCGTCAGCGACACGCGCAAGGTGGTCTACTATTACCGCGCCTCGCCCGACCGGCGGCGCATCGTGTTCGGCGGGCGCGTGTCGTTCAGCGAGACCGACCCGCGCAAGAGCGGCCCCCTGCTCCACGCCGAAATGGTCCACATCTTTCCCGAGCTGGCATCGACCCGGATCAGCCATTCCTGGTGCGGCTTCGTCGCCTATACCTTCGACGAGCTGATGCACGCCGGCGAGCACGAGGGCATCCACTACGCGATGGGCTATTGCGGCTCCGGCGCCGGCATGGCGGGGTATCTGGGCACGCGCATCGGCCAGCAGGTCCTTGGGCTGAAGGAAGGCCGCACGGCTTTCGACGGGCTCCGCTTTGAGACGCGCCCGCTCTATAGCGGCAACCCGTGGTTTCTCGCGCCCTCGGTCATGTATTACCGATGGCAGGACCGTCGGGCGCGTTAAACGCCGGGTTGCCCTGGTATTTGCGTTCGCTTGACCAAACGGATTGTATATTGTATAAAATCGCCGGTCGTTACGTTATTTCAAACGGTTGATGGTTCAAAGAGGTGATGCGATGACCAAGAAGAGCGCGTGGCAGGGTATTTTTCCGGCCGTCACGACGAAGTTCACTTCGGACGACCGGCTGGATATCGCCGAGATGGAGCGCTGCTACGCGCTGCAGGTCGACGCGGGCATCCACGGCCTCATCACCTGCGGCTCGCTCGGCGAGGCATCGACCCTCGATCCCGAGGAGAAGATCGAGGTCCTGAAGACCGCGATCCGCGTTGCCAAGGGCCGCATGCCGGTGCTGCAGACGGTTTCCAGCGGCTCGACGCGCAACGCCCAGAAGGCGGCCGAGGCGGCCGCCAAGGCCGGCGCCGCTGGTCTGATGGTCCTGCCCGGCCTGCCCTACAAGTCCGAGCCGCACGAGACGATCGCGCATTTCCGCGCGGTCGCGAAGGCCGGTGGCCTGCCGGTGATGATCTACAACAACCCTGTCGCGTACGGCGTCGACATCAAGCCCGCCATGCTGGCCGAGCTGGCGGCCGATCCGCTGTTCGTGGCCGTGAAGGAATCCTCCGACGACATCCGCCGCGTGACCCAGATCATCAACCTGATGGGCGACAAGCTGCAGATCTTCACCGGCGTCGACAACCTGGCGCTGGAAAGCCTGGCCATGGGTGCCGTGGGCTGGGTGGCCGGGCTGGTCTGCGCCTTCCCCCAGGAAACGGTCGCGATCTGGAACCTAGCGCGGGCGGGGCGCATGGACGAGGCGCTGGCGATCTACCGCTGGTTCCAGCCCTTGCTCGACCTCGACGTTTCGGCGCGGCTGGTGCAGAACATCAAACTGGTCGAGGCGATCGCGATCGACACCAACGACCGCTGCCGCGCCCCGCGCATGGCCCTGATGGGCGCCGAGCGGGCGCGGATCGAGAAGATCGTGCGCGACGCCATGGCCAAGCGGCCGAAGCTGGAGACGCCCAAGCGCGCCAAGTCGGCCTAGAAGCAGCGGCGGCTCGATGTCCGGCGTGGCGCGACTGACGGTCGCGAAGCGCTTCCCCTTCGCCGAGGGCCGCAGCTTCGGCGAGACGGGCGCCTACGAGTATCTGAACGGCCGGGTCGATTTCGCGGTCAACCCGGCCGCGCCCGACCTCCAGGCCGTGACCGATATCCGCCTCGCCCCCGTAGACGGCGCTGGGAAGGTGCGGTTCGCGGCCGATTTCGCCCTGCTGAAGCCAGTCGACCTGAAACGGGGCAACCGCCGGCTGTTCTTCGACTACGGCAATCGCGGCAACAAGCGGTGCCTGCAGTTCTTCAATGACGCGGTGGGATCGAACGAGCCGCGTTTGCCGGAGCACGCTGGCAACGGCTTCCTGATGCGCCGGGGCTACGCGATCGGCTGGCTGGGCTGGCAAGGTGACCTGCAGCCGGGCGAAGGGCGGATGCTGCTGGACCTGCCCGTGGCGACCGAAGCCGGCGAGCCGATCGCCGGCACGGTGCGCGTGGAATACGTCGCGACCGAACCGGGTGTGCATTGCCTGCCGCTGAGCGGCCAGGCCGCCGCCAAGAGCTATCCCGCGGTGTCCTTGGACACGCGCGGAGCGACGTTGACGCGCCGGCGTTACGCCGACAGCGATCGCATGGCGATCGCGCCCGAGGCCTGGCAGTTCGCGCGGCTGGAATTCGGCAGCACGGTGGACGGCGGCGGGCGCGAGCGGGCGGTGATCCCGTGCGACACGCATATCCATGTCGCGGCCGGGTTCGAGCCGGGCTGGATCTACGAGCTGGTGTACACCGCGCGCGACCCGATCGTGCTGGGGCTGGGCCATGTCGCGGTGCGCGACTTCGTCAGCTTCCTGAAGCGCGGCGGCGAGGGCAATCCGCTGCAAGGAGCCGCCGACAAAGCCTATGCCTGGGGCCGCTCACAGACCGGGCGCTGCATCCGCGATTCGATCTACCTGGGCTTCAATGCCGATGGGGAGAACCGGCGCGTGTTCGACGGGGTGATCCCGCATGTCGCGGGCGGCGGGCGCATGTGGATGAACCAGCGCTTCGCCCAGATCATGCCCCTGCCCGGCCAGGAATACGAGAACCACTTCACGCCGGTCGACCGCTTCCCCTTCGCCTATGCCCGCAGCACGGACCACCTGACCGGCCGGACCGACGCGATCCTGAAGCGCCCGGATACCGACCCGCTGGTGATCCAGACCGACACGGCCTCGGAGTACTGGCTGCGCCGCGGGTCGCTGGCGATCACCGACACCGCGGGCAACGACCTGGAGCCGCCCGCGACGGTACGGCACTACCTGTGGTCCAGCTCGCAGCACTATGCCGATCCGCTGATGAAGCAGCCGGCGAAGGGCATTTGCGTCTATCCGGCGAACGTTGTCGTGACCTCGATGCTGTTCCGCGCGGTGCTCGACATGCTCGACCGCTGGGCCAGCAGCGGCGCGGCCCCGCCCGCCAGCCGCATCCCGCGCCGCAAGGACGGCACGCTGGCGACGGCCGAGGAATGGCGCCGCCAATATCCCACCATCCCCGGCGCGGCGATCCCGAAGGGGCCGAGCAAGCTTGACCTGCTCGACTTCGGGCCGGACATCGACCGCGGGTACATCACCAAGGAGCCGCCGGCCGTCGTCGCGGGCAAGCGCTATGCCGTCCAGGTGCCCGCCGTGGACGAGGACGGCAACGATGTCGCCGGCGTGCGCGCGCCGATGGTGCAGGCGCCGCTTGCGACCTACAACGGCTGGAACATGCGCGCCCACGGCTTCGGCTACGGCGCGATGGGTCCGATCGTCGGCAGCACCATCGCCTTCCCCGACACGCCGCAGGAGCGCGCGGCGACCGGCGATCCGCGCCGCTCGATCCTCGAGCGCTACGGCGACAAGGCGGGCTACGTGCGCGCGATCACCGAGGCTGCCCGGCGCCTCGTGGCCGAGGGCTTCCTGCTGGAGGAAGACGTCGAGCGCGCCGCCCAGCGGGCCGCCGACTGGGGCCGGCCACGCCACGATGTCCGGCTGGACTGAACGGATCCGCGCCATGACCACTTCGATCCCGCGCACGCCGTTGGCACATCGAACGGTGGCCGCATCGGCGGCGGATGCGATCCGCCGCAGGATTTTTGGCGGCGAACTCAAGGACGGCGAGCCGCTGCGCCAGGACATGCTGGCCGCGGAGTTCGGCATCAGCCGTACGCCGGTGCGCGAGGCGCTGGTGCAGCTCGAAGCCGAGGGCCTGGTCAGAATCGAACCGCACAGGGGCGCCGTCGTCGCCGGCGCCGCGCTCGCCAGCATCGAGGAGATCTTCGAGCTGCGCGAACTGCTGGAGCCGATGCTCCTCCTGCGCTCCGCGCCGCGGTTGACCGAGGCGGATTTCCGCGCCCTCGATGCGGTGCTGAGGGAATACTCGGCCGAACTGCGCGGGCAGAACGTGCAGCGCTGGGGCGAACTCAACACGCGCCTGCACGGCATGCTCTATGCCCGCGCCGGCCGGCCGCAGACCGAGGCCATCGTCGCCAAGCTGCTGGCCGCGTCGGACCGCTACACCCGCATGCAATTGCTGCTCACCGAGGGGCTGGAACGCGCGGAGCGGGAACATGCGGAGATCGTGCGCCTTTGCCGCGGGGGTGCCTATGCGGATGCCGCGTCGGTCCTGGCCCGGCACATTCGTGCCGTGAAGGAAGCGCTGATTGCCCTCGCGACGCAGCGATAGGCGCCGCGCACCGAAACCTACGCGCGCGCCCCGGCGACGCTCATCGAGACCGATGGCTGGGGACGGTCCTTCTGGAACAGGCGGCGCAGCGCCCGCAGATCCACCGGCTTCTCCAGCAACGGCACATGGCTGAAGCGCGGGTTGATGGCGCCCGCGTTGTACCCCGTGACGAACACGAAGGGGACGCCGCGGGCCTGCAAGATCTCCGCTACGTCGAAGCTCGACTGCTTGCCAAGGTTGAGATCGAGTATGGCGACGTCGATAGCGGCATCGCGCGCGGCCGCGATCGCCTGCGGCAGGGTGCTGAGCGGACCCACGACGTCGAATCCCAGATCGGCCAGTTCCTCCTTCATCATGATCGCGATCAAGGCCTCGTCCTCCACGACCAGAACCCGCGAACCCGTCAACGTGACGGCGGCCTGGCTTTCGGAACGCGGCTGTGCGGGTTGCTCCAGCGCGGGCTTCGACGCGCCGATGCTCGCCAGCGGGATCGTCAGCGTGCAGCGCAGTCCGACGCTCGGCCACTCGAACCCGGCCTTGCCGCCAAGCTGGTCCTCGATGCTGGCTACGATGAGCTTGGTGCCGAACCCTCGCCGCGTCGGCACGGTGACCGCGGGCCCGCCCCCTTCCGTCCACAGAATCGTCAGCATCTCCGGCTCCAGTTTCCACCGCATCTCCACGGTGCCGGCGGACGAGGACAGCGCGCCGTGCTTGACCGAGTTCGTCACCAGTTCGTGCATCGCCAGCGCCAGGGATTGCGCGCTGCCCGGCGACAGCAGCACCGGCGGACCGTCCGCGGCGATGCGCGGGTTCTGGCGCACCAGGAAGGGCGCGAATTCCTGCCGTACGATCCGCCCCAGGTCGACGGCCTGCCACCGGCTCTCGGACAGCAGGCTGTGCGCCCGCCAGAGCGCGCGTATCCGCCCTTCGGCGGCGGCAAGGAACTCGGCGATCGACTCCGCCTGCGTCAAGCGCAGCACCGACTGTACCACCGCCAGCAGGTTCTTCGCCCGGTGGTCAAGCTCATGGACCAGCGTCAGCTGGCGCTCCTCGGCCAGCTTGCGCGCCGTGATATCGAAGGTTACGCCCGCAAAGCGGTGGGCCTCCGCCTCGCCCCGGATGCGGCCCTTGACGAGCAGCCATCGCGTCCCGCCACCCGCCGGCACCAGGCGTATTTCGGCCGTGCGAGTCTCGGACTCGCCGGCCGGATCCAGCAGCGCGCGCACGGCCTGGCGATCATCCGCATGGATGCCGGTCAGGAAATGCTCGAGGTCGAGCGTTCCATCCCCGTCGGCAAGACCGATCTCGTCAGCCAGGCTGGGCGAGCACGAGACCAGCCGGGTGGCCCAATCATAGTCCCACCAACCCATCTGCGCCGCCTCGAACGCCAGGCGGATGCGCTCCTCGCTCCGCTTCACCGCGGCCGTCGATTTCTCGAGCTCGCTGGTCCGCTCGGCCACGCGAAGCTCCAGGTGATGGTTCAGCTGCTCGAGCTGCCGCGTCTTGCGGTGCAGCTCCGCGAAAACCTTGACTTTCGCGCGCAGCACCTCGGGCACAACCGGCACGGAAACGTAGTCGACGGCGCCGCATTCATATCCACGCAGAAAATCGAGGTCGGTCATCAGCACGGCGGAAATGAAAATGATCGCCGTCGACTGGAACCGCGGGTGCTCGCGGACCATCTTCGCCAATTGGAAGCCGTCCAGGTCCGGCATGCAGACGTCGACAAGCAGAACGGCAACGTCGGTCTTGATGAGATGCTGGAAGGCCTCCTGCGCCGAATTGGCCCGAATCAGGTTCTCGCCCAGTTCCCGCAGGATCACTTCGTAGCTGAGCAGCTTCGCCGGCTGGTCGTCGACCAGCAGGATGTTGACCTTGTCGGAATCGATCATCGACCGCTCCGGCCTATCGGTGCAGCCACATGCGCAGCGCGGAAAGCAGCTGTTCGGTATTGACCGGCTTTGCGAGATAGTCCGATGCGCCGGCCTCCAGGCATTTCTCGCGGTCGCCCTTCATCGCCTTGGCCGTCAGGGCGATGATCGGAATGCGCCGGAACTTCGGTCGCTGGCGTATGACCTGCATCGTCTGGTAGCCGTCCATCTCGGGCATCATGATGTCCATCAGCACGATCGCCAGTTCCGGCGTCGATTCGATCAGCGAAATCGCCTCGTTGCCGGTCGTCGCCGTCAGCACCCGCATGCCGCGCCGCTCGAGCACGCTGCTTAGCGCGAAAATGTTGCGCGCGTCGTCGTCGACCAGCAGGACCGTCTGTCCCACCAGGTCCTCGTCCGAGCTGTGCAGGCGTTCCAGCATGCGCTGCTTTTCGGCCGGCAGATTGACGATCGGCCGGTGCAGGAACAGCGTCGTCTCGTCGAGCAGCCGTTCGGGCGATTCCACGCCCTTGACGACGACGCTGCGCGCCATGGTGTGGAGCCGGGCGTCCTCCTCCGGCGAAAGCTCGCGGCCGGTAAACACGATGACCGGCAATTCTCGCAGGGCCGCGCTGTCGCGAATCTGTTCCAGAACCTCGAACCCGGACATGTCGGGCAGGCGCAGGTCCAGGACGACGCAATCGCAGGGGGTCTGATGCAGCGTCGCGATCGCCTCCGCTCCCGATTGCGCGGTCACGATGTCCACGTCGTCATGTCCCAGCAGGGCCTTGATGCTGGTCTGCTCCGCGGCGTCATCCTCGACCACCAGCAGGCGCCGGCGACGCGGCGAGACGAAATGCCGGATGCGTTCCAGGGCGGCCTGCAGCTCCTCCGCCGTGGCGGGCTTGCGCATGAAGGCGAACGCGCCGCGCGACAGGCCGTGCTGGCGATCTTCGTCCATCGTCAGCATCTGGACCGGTATGTGGCGCGTGTTCGGATCCTGCTTGAGCTGGCTGAGCACCGACCAGCCCAGCATGTCGGGCAGGAACACGTCCAGCGAGACGGCGGTCGGCGTGTATTGGCGCGCCAGCTCCAACGCCTCGCCGCCGCGCATGGCGTTGAGCACCTTGAAGCGGCTTTCGCGGGCAAGGTCGGAAATGATCCGGGCGTAGTGGGGATCGTCCTCGACGATCAGCAGTACCTTGTCTTCCGGCTGCAGGTCGTGGCGGTCGTCGGTGATCGCTTCGAGCGTCCGCTCGGGCAGCCGGGCGGCCGGCGCGGCATCCGTATCGGCGATCAGCTGCCGGGCGGGCGCGCGCAACGGCGTCGCCGGGCCGACATACCGCAGCGGCAGATAGAGGACGAAGGTGCTGCCGACGTCGGGGGTGCTGCGCAGCTGGATTTCGCCGCCCAGCAGGTTCGCCAACTCGCGGCTGATGGCGAGACCGAGGCCCGTGCCGCCGTACTTGCGGCTGGTGCTGGCATCGGCCTGCTGGAACGCCTCGAAGATGATCCGCTGCTTCTCCGGCTGGATGCCGATGCCGGTATCCGAAACCTCGAAGGCGATCACGGTCTGCGATTGCGTCAGCGCCAGCCGGTCGGCGCTCCATCCGTTTGCGGCAACGGATATATTGAGCCGCACGCCGCCGTGTTCGGTGAACTTGAACGCGTTCGAAAGCAGGTTCTTGAGGACCTGCTGCAGGCGTTTCGAATCGGTGTAGATGCTGCGATCGAGATTCGCGTCGAGCTGCACGTCGAACGACAGCCGCCGCCGCTCGGCCTCGTGGCGGAATGGCCGCGCCACGGCTTCGACCAGGTTGGTGAAGGCGATTTCGGCTGCCTCGACGGTGACCGTTCCGGATTCGATCTTGGACAGGTCCAGAATGTCGGTGATCAGGTTGAGCAAGTCGCTGCCGGCGCCGTGGATGGTGCGCGCGAACTCGACCTGCTTCGGCGTCAGATTGCCTTCCGGGTTGTCCGTGAGCTGCTGGCCAAGGATAAGGATGCTGTTCAGCGGCGTCCGCAACTCGTGCGACATGTTGGCCAGGAACTCGGATTTGTACTTCGAGGTCAGCGACAGCTCGGTCGCCTTTTCTTCCAGGGCGCGCCGGGCCTGCTCGATTTCCTGGTTCTTGCGCTCCACCTCGACGTTCCGCTCGGCAAGCTGCTGGGCCTTCTGCTCCAGCTGTTCATTGGTCTGCTGCAACTCGACCTGCTGCGCCTGCAATTCGCCGGCGAGCTGCTGCGATTGCTTGAGCAACCCTTCCGTGCGCATCGTCGCCTCGATGCTGTTGAGCACGATGCCGATGCTGGCGGTCAGCTGCTCGAGGAAGGTGATCTTCGAAACCGTGAATGCGGCGATCGAGGCCAGCTCGATCACCGCCTTGACCTGGCCCTCGAACAGGATGGGCAGAACCACGACATTCTGCGGCGGCACCTTGAACAGTCCCGAGGTGATTCGGGTTGCCGTGGCCGGAATATTCGTGACCAGCAGTCGGCGCCCGTCCGCGGCGCATTGCCCCACCAGCCCCTCGCCGATCCGGAAGTGCCCTGGATGCCCGTTGACGCCATCGTCGCCATAGGCAGCGAGAAGCTGCAGCCGTTCCGCGGCACCCGCGTCGAGCTGGTAGATGACGCCGAGCTGCGCGTCGACCAGGGGCGTAAGCTCGGACAGCAGCAGGCGTCCGACCGTTGCCAGGTCGCGCTGTCCCTGCAGCATGTTGGTGAAACGCGCAAGGTTGGTCTTCAGCCAGTCCTGCTCGGTATTGCGCTCGGTCGTCAGGCGCAGGTTGTCGATCATCGTATTGATGTTGTCTTTCAACTGCGCCACTTCGCCGCGCGCATCGACCTGAATCGATCGTGTCAGGTCGCCCTTGGTGACGGCGGTCGCCACCTCGGCGATGGCGCGCACCTGCGTGGTCAGGTTGGCGGCCAGCAGGTTGACGTTGCCGGTCAGGTCCTTCCACGTGCCGGCGGCGCCCGGCACGTTCGCCTGGCCGCCCAGCCGGCCTTCCACGCCGACCTCGCGCGCGACCGTGGTCACCTGGTCGGCAAAGGTCGCCAGCGTGTCGGTCATGTTGTTGATGGTCTCGGCGAGGGCGGCGACTTCGCCCTTCGACTTGACCGCCAGGTTCTGGCGCAGGTCGCCGTTGGCGACCGCGGTCACCACCTTGACGATGCCGCGGACCTGCTCGGTCAGGTTGGCGGCCATGACGTTGACGGTGTCGGTCAGGTCCTTCCAGGTGCCGGCGACGCCCGGGACCTCGGCCTGCCCGCCAAGCTTCCCCTCGGTGCCAACCTCGCGCGCGACGCGCGTCACCTCCGAGGCGAAGGCGTTGAGCTGGTCCACCATCGTGTTGATGGTGTTCTTCAACTCCAGGATCTCGCCCTTCACGTTGACCGTGATCTTGCGCGACAGGTCGCCGCGGGCAACGGCGGTCGTCACCTCGGCGATGTTGCGAACCTGCGTGGTCAGGTTTGCCGCCAGCAGGTTGACGTTGTCGGTCAAATCCTTCCAGGTGCCGCCCACGCCGGGCACTACGGCCTGGCCGCCCAGGCGTCCGTCGGTACCCACTTCGCGCGCCACGCGGGTCACCTCGGCAGCGAAGGAACGCAGCTGCTCCACCATCGTGTTGAGCGTGTCCTTCAGCAACAGGATTTCGCCGCGCACGTCCACGGTGATCTTCTTCGACAGGTCGCCGCTGGCGATCGCGGTCGCGACCTCGGCGATATTGCGGACCTGGGCGGTCAGGTTGCTGGCCATGAAGTTGACGCTGTCGGTCAGGTCCTTCCAGGTGCCGGCCACGCCCGACACCTCGGCCTGGCCGCCCAGCTTGCCTTCGGTGCCGACTTCGCGCGCCACGCGCGTGACTTCCGATGCGAAGGCGTTCAGCTGGTCCACCATCGTGTTGATGGTGTTCTTCAGCTCCAGAATCTCGCCTTTCACGTCCACCGTTATCTTGCGCGACAGGTCGCCGCGGGCGACCGCGGTCGTCACTTCGGCGATATTGCGGACCTGCGCCGTCAGGTTGCTCGCCATCGAGTTGACGTTGTCGGTCAGGTCCTTCCACGTGCCCGCCACGCCCGGCACC
>JADZDN010000326.1 GCA_020851015.1 Alphaproteobacteria bacterium
ACGCCGCAGGCGTCGTCGCGCTCGGGGGAGGGGGGACCCGAAATCGTCAAAAGCCCGATCGGTGCTGGCTCGCGTGCAATTCGTCAAACGCTCAACCGGACAGTCGTGGGTCGAAGGCCGGGCATGACATGGACAAAGAAGAGCAGCGCCGGGCTCAGTACGCGTATTCCGCGTAGACCGGGTCGACGCTTCCGCCCCAGACCTCCTTGTAGCGCTGCAGCAGCCGCTCGGCCGGCGTTACGCCGCTGTCGGCGATCTCGAACAGCGTGTCGAGGAAGCAGCTTTCGTCGGGACAGCCGAGTTCCGACTTGCTGCGCCGGCGCAGCCCGCCCTTGCTGATCTCCAGCGTCTTCAGCGCGAGGTCGCGCATCGTGCCCGCCCCACCCGCCTTCCTGAACGGCGTCTTCAGGCCCAGCCGGGGAACCTCGCCGCGCAGGAACTCGTGGTCCTGGATCGTCCAGTCCTTCACCAGCGCCTCGGCCTCGTCGAGCGCGCGGCCGTCGTAGATCAAGCCGACCCAGATCGCCGACAGCGCGCAGATGCGCCGCCACGGTCCGCTGTCGGCGCCGCGCATCTCGAGGAATTTCTTGAGCCGCACCTCCGGAAATGCCGTGGTGATGTGGTCGGCCCAGTCGTTGATCGTCGGCACCTCGCCGGGCAGCGCCGGCAGCCGGCCCTGCACGAACGCGCGGAAGGACTGGCCCGAGACATCGATATACTTGCCGTCGCGATAGACGAAATACATCGGCACGTCGAGCAGGTAGTCGACATAGCGCTCGAAACCCATGCCGTCCTCGAACACGAAGGGCAGGATGCCGCAGCGGTCGGGATCGGTATCGGTCCACACGTTGCTGCGCGCGCTGACGAAGCCCGCGGGCTTGCCCTCGATGAAGGGCGAATTGGCGAACAGCGCGGTGGCGACCGGCTGCAGGGCCAGGCTGACGCGGAACTTGCGCACCATGTCGCGCTCGGACTCGAAGTCGAGATTGGTCTGCACGGTGCAGGTGCGCAGCATCATGTCCAGCCCGAGCTTGCCGCGCTTGGGCATGTAGTCGCGCATGATCTTGTAGCGGCCTTTCGGCATCCAGGGCACCTCGGCGCGCGACCATTTCGGGTCGAAGCCCAGCCCGATCATGCCGATGCCCAGTTCGTTGCCCACTTCCTTCACCTGGTCGAGATGCTCGTGCACCTCGTTGCAGGTGTCGTGGATCGAGATCAGCGGCCGGCCGGAAAGCTCGAACTGACCGCCGGGATCGAGCGTGATGCTGCCGCAATCCGCGCGTGTCAGCGCGATCGTCCGGTCGTTCTCGAGCACGGGCTGCCAGCCGAATCGGGTCAGGCCTTCCAGCACGGCGCGGATCCCGTCCGGCCCGTCATAGGGCAGGCGGCGGCGGTCGCTCAGGCGAAACGCGAACTTCTCGTGCTCGGTGCCGATGCGCCAGCGGTCCTTGGGCTTCGAGCCCGAGGACAGGTACTGCACGAGCTGACGCTTGTCGGTAATCGGCTCGCCGCCTGATTTCGGCGGAGCGGACATGGTTCCGTTTCCCCCCAGCTTTCCGATCCGGTCGATGTCTTGTTGGTTCAGCGAGCGCGCCAGTCGCCGGCGACGGCTTGCCACACGGCCAGCGCGGAAAGCGCCGCCGTGTCCGCGCGCAGGACGCGCGGCCCCAGACCCACGGCGCTAACAAAGGGGAGTTTCACCAGGGCGTCAAGTTCCGCGCGCGCGAACCCGCCCTCCGGACCGGTGAGGACGCCGGCGGGGCTGCCCGCGGGATGCCGCCCGAACACCGTGGCCACCGGCTCGGCCGGGCCGTACTCGGCGCAGACATAGAGCGGGCGGTCGCGCGGCCACTCCCCGATCGCCCGTTCCAGCGTCACGGCCGCCAGCACTTCGGGCACGCCGAGGCGCTGGGTCTGCTCGGCAGCCTCGATCGCATTGGCCCGCAGGCGATCCGTGTTGACGCGGTCGACCGCCGTGTGGCGCGTGAAGACCGGCTGCAGCCGGGTGACCCCCAGCTCGGTCGCCTTCTGCGCCAGGAAGTCGATGCGCCCGAACTTGATCGGCGCGAACAGCAGCCAAAGATCGCATTCGGGTTGCGGCGCGCGGCGCCGGTCGCCCACGGCCAGCGAGGCCCAGCCCTTGCCGATGCCGTCGATCCGCGCCAGGAACTCGCCGTCCCGCGCATTGAACAGCGCCACCGCCGCGCCCGCCTCCAGGCGCAGCACATGCTTCAGGAAATGCGCCCGCTCCGGTCCCAGCCCGATTGTAGCTCCGGTGGCGAGCGCGTCCTCGACATGGAGACGGGTCTCGACGCGCTGCTCGCTCATGGCCCGGAACCTGCCATGGCGGAGGAGGATTGCAAGGACCATCAGCCCTGCGAGGGCGAGCGCTCTTTGGACGCGCCCTGCGCCCCGCGCCGACCCAGGCCGCGCAGGCCCGCGACAATTCTTCGCAGGAACAGCGCCGCGCAGCCCAGGCCGTTCAGCGGCTCCACGTAGCTCCGCAGCTCCACCGCCTTGTCGGTCAGCCGCCACTTGTAGGCGTAATCGCCGCGCAGCAGGTCGAAGACCGGCACGCCGGTTTCGCAGCACCGGCGCAGCAGTTCGAACATCAGCAGGTTGCCCGGCGAGAAGGCCTGGTATTCGGGATCGTAGGTCGGAACGTAGTAGTAGAAGCGCTCCCCGTCGACAAAACCCAGGTGCCCGGCGATCGGGCGCCCGGCGACCTCGATCACCGACACGTGCGTGCGCGCCTGGCCGACCGATTCGCGGATGAAGACGGCGCGCGCGAGGGGTGCAAAGACCGTCTCGTGCCGGGCCAGGGCCAAGGGGTCGTCCGCAAGCTGGCCCGCCTTGTGCCGCAGGACGAAATCGACTGCCGCCGCACGCCGCTCCAGCGTGTCGCATTCGACGTAGCGCCAGGGCGCGCGCTCGGCCAGGCGCTTGCCCAGGCGTCGCAGATCCTTGCGCCAGGACGACGAAATGGACTGCTCGACCTCGGCCCAGGAACGGCCGCCGAGCGTGACATAGGGCGCGCGCGCGGGCGATCGGCGATCGGCGCGAAGATGGGGAGCGAGCAGCCGCGCCGCCGGCCCGTCGGGCCGGACCTGGCCCAGCTTCGCCAGCGCGCCGCCGCCGTGCGCCAATAGCGCGCGCAAACCCGGCCAGTCGATGGCGGCAAGGGCGGGCGCGGCGATCAGGTCGCAATAGTCGCTGACATCCTCGGCCATGAAGCGCAGCACGGGCAGGCGCCCGGTGCGGTCGAGCACCAGCGGAAGAATGGCCAGCGCCCCCCCGGCGTCGGACAGGATCGCCACCCGCAGCGCCGGGCGGGCCGTCCCAGCGTTCGACGCCTGCCACCAGGCGTCGAGCCATTCGTATTCCTGGAAAAAGCCGAAGCTTGCCCCGCGGCGCCGCAGCACCGCCCATCCGGCGCCGCAGGCGGCCCAGTCCGCCTGGGTCGTGATCATCCGCCAGGACGGGCTTGGCTGGGTGCCGGGCAAGGCCGTCATGCCGGCGGTCACGACCCGGCAGAATCGACAAGGGCCGCCGCGGCGGCCCCCGCCTTCACCTCCGCCAATAGACGGACGTCGATGACTAGCCGCCGACCGTGGGCGGCGTGGGAACCGGCGTCTGCGGCGCGTCAGCCGTCGCGGGCGCCGGCGTGATCGACACCGTGTGCTGCGGGCTGCAATGGGCCATCGCCGCGAAGGGCAGCACCAGCAGCGCCGCGGCCGCGAACAGGGTCCTGAGCATGGACATGGGGTTTCCCTCCCGGTTGCACGGAACCGCGGCCAGGATGGCGGCGATTCCGCCTTGCGTCAAACGCCAACGCGCCGCGGCGCCCTCGAAGGGCGGACTTGCCAAGCAGCGGGGGCTTGCGGATACTCCATCTATGGTGGCGCGACCGGAGAACAACATGCGGCGCACCGCCTTGGAACGGGGAGTGTTGCAAATGAAACGATCGATCCTGGTGCTGGGCGCGTTCGCCCTGGCGCTCGCGCTTGTCATGCCGGCGGACGCCGATGCCAAGACCTTCCGCTATTCGACCTCGGGCGATGTGATCGGGATGGACCCGCACATCAACAACGAGGGCCCGACCAACGCGATGAAAGGCAACATCTACGAGGGGCTGGTCCATCGCCTGCCGGACCTCAAGGTGGTGCCGTCGCTGGCCACCGAGTGGAGCCAGCCCGCGCCCACGATCTGGCGCTTCAAGCTGCGCCAGGGCGTGAAGTTCCACGACGGCACGCCGTTCACCGCCGACGACGTGGTGTTCTCGTTCGCCCGCATCAATGGCGAGCAGTCCGACATGAACACCTATGTCACCACGGTCAAGGAGGTGAAGAAGATCGACGATTTCACCGTCGACTTCATCACCAAGGGGCCGGATCCGATCCTGCACCAGAACCTGACCCTCTTCGTCATCATGTCGAAGGCGGGGTCGGAGA
>JADZDN010000327.1 GCA_020851015.1 Alphaproteobacteria bacterium
GACCAGCAGAAGAAGGTCGGCCAGCTCTCGGGCGGCGAGCGCAACCGCGTGCACCTCGCCAAGATGCTGAAGTCGGGCGCCAACGTGCTGCTGCTCGACGAGCCGACCAACGATCTGGACGTCGACACGCTGCGCGCGCTCGAGGACGCGCTGGGCGCCTTCGCCGGCTGCGCCGTCATCATCAGCCACGACCGCTGGTTCCTCGACCGCATCGCCACCCACATCCTGTCGTTCGAGGGCGACAGCCACGTCGAGTGGTTCGAGGGCAACTTCCAGGCCTCCGAGGCCGACACGATGCGCCGCCTGGGCGACGAGGCGGTCGAGCCCGACCGCATCAAGTTCAAGCCGCTGACAAGGTAGACGATCGACTGCCGCCGGCCGGTTGCCTGAACGGGTCAAACCGGGTCATATGACGTCCCGACAACGGGCCGGGGCATAGGGCTGCGCCCGCCTCGGCATCAAAAGCGAAAATCGGAGGAGATCGGCTTCATGGCGTCTTCGAGCAGGATCGCGATGGTCACCGGCGCGGGGTCCGGGGTCGGCAGGGCGGTGGCGCTCGGGCTGATGAAGGCGGGTTTCTCGGTCGTGCTGACCGGGCGGCGCAAGGAGCCGCTGGACGAGACCGCGGCGATGGGCCGGCCCAACAACGTCCAGACGCTCACCCTGTCGACCGACGTGGGCAATCCCGACGCGGTCAACGCCCTGTTCGCCAAGACCAAGGAGACGTTCGGCCGGCTCGATTTCCTGTTCAACAATGCCGGCGTCGGCACTGGCGTGGCGTTCGAGGATTTGACCTACGAGCAATGGAAGACGGTCGTCGACACAAACCTGACCGGATCGTTCCTTTGCGCCCAGGCGGCCTTTCGCATGATGAAGGGCCAGAAGCCGCAGGGCGGGCGCATCGTCAACAACGGCTCGATCTCGGCGCACACGCCGCGGCCGAACTCGGCCCCCTATACCTCGACCAAGCACGCGATCACCGGCCTGACCAAGAGCATCGCGCTCGATGGGCGGAAATACGAAATCGCCTGCGGGCAGATCGACATCGGCAATGCCGCCACGCCGATGACCGCGCGCATGGCCAAGGGCGTGCCCCAGGCGAACGGCACCACCATGGTCGAGCCGACCATGGACGCCGTGCACGTCGCCGACGCGGTGGTCTACATGGCCAACCTGCCGCCCGACGCCAACGCGCTGTTCATGACGGTCATGTCGACCAAGATGCCCTTCGTCGGGCGCGGCTGACCGCGCCGTCGCCGCCGGCCTGGCGCGGGACGGCCCTTTCGGCCGCGCCTTGCATCACAATCCCGGGTCCCGGCGTAGGATTCGGGCGCTTCAGCCGTGATTTGTCTTGCGGCGCGCAACGATGCCGCCGCTGGCGGCGTTTGCCGTCCTAAGGGCTTGGAGCGATTATGCGATTCCTGCGCTGGGCAATAATCCCCCTGGTTGCCGTGCTGGGCATGGCGGGGTGGTGGATTCTGGGCTCGGGCAGCGCCGCGCAGACAGGCCAGCCCCGGACGCCTGACCGCCGAGCGGTCCCGGTCGAGGTGGCCGAAGCCATCCAGAAGCCGATGCCGGTGCTGATCCCTGCCATCGGCCGGGTGCAGACCATCGCCTCCGTCGCCGTCAAGTCGCGGATCGACGGCGTGATCGCCTCGGTCGCCACCGTTGACGGACAGGAGGTCAAGGCCGGCGACGTGCTGTTCGCCCTCGACGACCGGGCCTTGCAGGCTGCCGTGCGCCAGGCCGACGCCACGCTGGTGCGCGACCGCGCGCAGCTCGAGAACGCGCGGCGCGAGGTCGAGCGCCAGGCGCCGCTGAGCCAGAAGGATTTCGTCACCAAATCGCAGATGGACCAGACGCGCACCAACGCCGCCGCGCTGGAAGGCACGGTGCGCGCCGACGAGGCGCAGCTCGAGATGGCCAAGGTCGCCCTGTCCTATAGCGTGATCAAGGCGCCGATCGACGGGCGGCTGGGAACGATCAACTTCAAGCTGGGCAATTCGATCAAGGCCAACGACACCACCCCGCTGGTGACCTTGAACCAGATCGCGCCGATCTATGTGGCGATGTCGGTGCCGCAGGTGCATTTCGCGGCGCTGCAGCGGGCAATGGCGGCCGGGCCCGTGACGGTCACGGCGACCGTTCAGGGCGACGATGGCAAGCCGCTGGAAGGCCAGCTCGCCTATGTCGAGAACGCGATCGACACGGCGACCAACACCCTGGCCATGCGCGCGTCGTTCGCCAACGCCGAGCGGCGGCTGTGGCCCGGCCAGTTCGTCAACGCGACCATCGTGGTCTCCGTCCAGCCCGACGCGGTGGTGGTGCCGAGCGAGGCGGTGCAGGCCGGCCAGGGCGGCAGCTTCGTCTACCTGGTGAAACCGGACTCCATCGTCGAGGCGCGGCCGATCACGCTCGACCGCACGATCGACCGCCTGGCGGTGATCAGCCAGGGCGTTGCGCCGGGCGACAAGGTCGTCACCAACGGCCAGCTCCGGCTCGACAACGGCATGGCGGTGACGGTCCGTGCCCCGGGTGCGCCGCCGCCGCCAGCCCCGCCTGCCGCGGACAAGGGCGCGTCGTGAACCTTCCCGAACTCTGCATCCGTCGTCCGGTGATGACGACGCTGCTGATGATCTCGATCGTCGTGATCGGGATCTTCGGCTACCGGCTGCTGCCCGTGGCGGCGCTGCCGCGCGTCGACTTCCCCACCATCTCCGTGACCGCGACCTTGCCCGGGGCCAGCCCCGAGACGATGGCGTCCTCGGTGGCCACGCCGCTCGAACGCCAGTTCGCGACCATCGCCGGCATCACGACGATGACCTCGGTCAACGGCCAGGGCGTCACGTCGATCACGCTGCAGTTCGACCTCGCCCGCGAGATCGACGGCGCGGCGCTCGACGTGCAGTCGGCCATCACCACCGCGGCGCGCAAATTGCCGACGGACATGACGACGCCGCCCAGCTTCCGCAAGGTCAACCCGGCCGACCAGCCCGTGCTGTTCCTGGCGCTCAGTTCGTCGACCCTGCCGCTGTCCACGGTCGACGAATACGCCGAGACGCTGATCGCGCAGCGCCTGTCCACCCTGACCGGCGTGGCGCAGGTGCAGGTCTACGGCGCGCAGAAATACGCGGTGCGCGTGCGGGCGGACCCGAAGGCGCTGGCCTCGGCGGGGATCAGCCTTGACCAGATCCAGACCGCGGTCTCCGCCGCGAACTCCAACCAGCCCGTGGGCACGCTCAACGGGCCGAAGCAGAGCGTGACGCTGCAGGCATCGCCGCAGCTTGGCGAGGCGGCGCTCTATCGCCCGCTGATCGTCGCCTACCGCAACGGCAACCCGGTCCGGCTGGGCGACATCGCCACCATCGTGGACGGGGTGGAGAACGACAAGATCGCGAGTTGGTTCAACGGCACCCGCTCGATCCTGCTGGCGATCCAGCGCCAGCCCGACGCCAATACGGTGCAGGTGGTGGACAGCGTGAAGGCGCTGATCCCCGAGTTCCAGGCCCAATTGCCGGCCGCCGTGCATCTGAACGTCATGCTCGACCGATCGGAGTCGATCCGCAATTCGGTCGAGGACGTGCAGTTCACCCTCGGCCTGACGGTGATGCTGGTCGTGATGGTGATCTTCCTGTTCCTGCGCAACCTGACCGCAACCATCATTCCGGCGATCGCCCTGCCCGTCTCGCTGATCGGCACCTTCGCCGGCATGTACGTGATGGGCTACAGCATCGACAACCTGTCGCTGCTGGCGATCACCCTGTCGGTGGGCTTCGTCGTCGATGACGCCATCGTCATGCTCGAGAACATCGTGCGCCACGTCGAGAAGGGCATGGCGCCGTTCGAGGCCGCGCTGAAGGGCAGCCGCGAGATCGGCTTCACGATCATCTCGATCACCCTGTCGCTGGTGGCGGTGTTCATCCCGGTGCTGTTCATGGGCGGCATCGTGGGGCGCCTGTTCCGCGAGTTCGCCGTCACCATCAGCATGACGATCCTGATCTCGGGCTTCGTGTCGCTGACCTTGACGCCGCTGATGTGCAGCCGGCTGCTGCGCGGCGAGGGCGGCCACGGCGAGCAGCGCCGCCCGATCTTCATCCTGCGCTGGTCGGAGGCCGCGTTCGAGAAACTGCTGGCGGCCTATGGCTGGTCGTTGCGCCGCGTCCTGAAATACCGCGCGGTCATGCTGGTCGTGACGCTGCTTACCCTGGTCGCGACCGGCTATCTCTACGTCATCGTGCCCAAGGGCTTCTTCCCGATCGAGGATACCGCTCAGATCTCGGCCATCACCGAGGCGGCGCAGGATATCTCGTTCGCCGCCATCGCCGAGGCCCAGGGCCAGGCCGCGCGCATCATCCAGGCCGACCCGGCCGTTTCGGTCGTGAATTCGTCGGTCGGCGCCAGCGGCTTCAGCGCCGCGACCAACCAGGGCCGCATGTTCATCGGCCTGAAACCGCTGAGCGAGCGCAAGATATCGGCCACCGAGGTAATCCAGCGCCTGCGCCCGAAGCTGGCGA
>JADZDN010000328.1 GCA_020851015.1 Alphaproteobacteria bacterium
ATTGCCGCCGAAGGTGGTGCCGTGCGTGCCATAGGTCATGCCCTTGGCGACCCGCTCGGTGGTCAGGCAGGCGCCGACCGGAAAACCGCTGCCGATGCCCTTGGCGATCGCCATCACGTCCGGCTTGGCGGCTTCATCGGCCCATTCGTGGGCGAACAGCTTGCCGGTGCGCCCGACGCCGCACTGCACCTCGTCGTACATCAGCAGCAGGCCGAACTCGTCGCAGATCTGGCGCAGCGCGCGCAGATAGTCGGCCGATCCGGCGCGCACGCCGCCCTCGCCCTGGATCGGCTCGACCAGGACCGCGGCGGTGTCGTCGCGGACGGCCGCGCGCATCTCGTTCAAATTGCCGAACGCCACCTGATCGAAGCCGTCGACCATCGGCTCGAAGCCCTTCAGGTATTTCTCCTGGCGCCCGGCCGCCAGCGTCGCCAGCGACCGGCCGTGGAACGCACCCGAACAGGTGATGATGCGGTAGCGCCCCGGGTTGCCGTTGTCGTCGTGGAACTTGCGCACCACCTTGATCGAGCATTCCATCGCCTCGACGCCGGAATTGGTGAAGAACACGGTGTCGGCGAACGTGTTGGCGACCAGCCGCTCGGCCAGCTTCTCCTGGCCGGGGATGCGGAACAGGTTCGAGCAATGCCACAGCGTCGCCGCCTGGTCCTGTAGCGCCTTCACCAGGTGCGGATGGCAGTGGCCCAGCGCCGTCACCGCGATCCCGCTGGTGAAGTCGAGATAGCGTCGCCCGTCGCCGCCGAAGAGCCAGCTCCCTTCGCCCCGCACGATGGCAAGGTCAACCCGCGCATAGGTCGGCATGACGGCAGAAATCACAACACGCTCCACTGGTTGGCGGCGCCAGACCCGATCCGGCGGCCGCGACGGAAACCGCGGAGTATCCCGGCCGCTCCCGCACGTGTCAACGAAGCCAGGATTGCGGGCAAGCCTGGGGGCAAGTTCGGGCACGGTATCACTCCGGTGACCGAATCACTCCACCATCGCCACGCCGCCAATCGCCTTTTGCCCTAGCCAGATAACCCCGCGCAGGCCAGCCGCGACAAGTGGCCGGCAATACTCCGGCGGCACCTGTCCAATTCTTCGACCCGGTGAGGAATTCTTGGCCAGCCGATTAAATCCTTCCGGTTTATTTGGGCGCGGCAACCCTTGTTCTGACAGCCGGAACGCCGCCAAACCCAGGCCGATTCGGAACAGCTTGTGGGTAAGTTGAACCCGCGTATACTAAATCTGGGGTTAGGGCTGAAACGCTTTGGATAGAAACGTCCTTTCGCGCCTGTCGGGCGCGGCTGGCGGAAGGTGGCTGGGCTCGTGGGGTCCCGGCCTTCGCGGAACCGCGGCCGGCGCTCTGGCGGTCATCCTGGCGGGCTGCGGCAACGAGCCGCCGCCGCAGAATTCCTATGTAGCGCTGCCCAAGCCGATGCTGACCGCCGACGTCCAGCCGCGCCGGATCGTCGCCGAGAACGCGCCGCAGGACCAGCCGCTGGCCAAATCGACGCCCAAGGAGACCGCGGCCGTGCTGGCCCGGCTGGGGCGAAAGTCGGCCGACGAGGGCAATCCCGAAGGCGCGGTCCAGTTCTACCGCCGCTCGCTGGCGCTGGACCCGGGTTCGATCGGCGTCACGCTTGCCCTGGCCGATCTGCTCTACCGCCTGGGCGACCACCGCGCCGCGCTGGAGACGTACCGCCAGGCGCTCAGGCTCGATCCGGTCAACGATGAGGCGATGCGCGGCACCGGCAAGACCCTGGTCGCGCTGGACCGGCCGCAGGAAGCCGTCGACCAGTACCGTCAGGCGATGGTTCGCCTGCCGAACGACGCGCGCGTGCTGAACGGCCTGGGCGTGGCGCTGGACATGACCGGCGACCATCGCGCGGCCCAGCAGCAGTACCGGCTGGCGATGCTGCAATCCGCCAGCGAGCCCAGCGTGCAGAACAACATGGCGCTGTCGCTGGCGCTGTCGGGCGACTATCAGCAGTCGGTCGAGATGCTGACCAGGCTGGTCAACTCGCCCGTCGCGACCGCGCGCAACCGGCAGAACCTGGCGCTGGTCTACGGGCTGATGGGGCTGGAGCTGCGCGCCGCCGAGATCGCCCGCCAGGACCTGAGCGACGAGCAGGTGCGGCGCAATCTTTCCTATTACGCCCAGCTGCGCGCCTTGAACGACCAGCAGCGCTCGGCCGCGGTGTTCAGCACGACGACCAGTCGGCGCGGCGAGCACAATCCCGCGCCCGGCCTGACGCCTTCCACCACGCCGCAGCTGCCGGCGCCGGAACCGGGAATGGCCCCGCCGCCGCGCGTGTCGACCGTGCCCGACGCCGAACTGCCGGCGATCGGTCCGGCAGCCGGCGCGCCGGCTGCCGCGCCCCAGGGCCAGCCCGCCGCGCCGGTCAAGGACGACGCCCCCGACGGCGCGAAGGGCGCAACCGGGACGCTGCCGTCCTGGTTGCTTCCGGTGCCGCGTCCGTCGGCCGTGCAGCCGCCCGCGACCATCCAGCAGCCGCCGGCCGCCAAGCAGACCGGCGAACTGGCGCCGGCGAAGCCGCCCGAAACGCCCGCCGAGAAGCCGGCCGTGGCGGCGGCGACGAAATGGACGGCGGACAATCCGCCGCCGGCACGGCAGGCCCAGGCCTCCATCGAGAAACAGCCGGGATCGTTCCGCAGCTTCCTGGAAGCGCTCCTCGCGGCCCCGCCGACGCAGGACGCGATGCCGCGCAACCGCGCCATGACGACGACGCCCGAAGGCGCGCCGGCGGTCGAGGAGCCGTCGCTGGCGCCCTTCTCCGATACCGCGAAGTAGCTATCCCGAAGCGCGCCGGCTAGCGCAGCCCGCCCAGCCCGTCGATGGTGCGGATGATCGCGGTGCCCAGCAGTACCACGAACAGGGCCGGCATGATGAAGACGATCATCGGCACGGTCAGGATCGCCGGCAGCCGCGCGGCCTTGGCCTCGGCCTTCAGCATGCGCTCGTTGCGGAACTCGGTCGACAGCACGCGCAGGCTGTTGGAGAGCGGCGTGCCGTATTTCTCGGTCTGCGTCAGCGTGTTTACCAGGCCGCGTATCGAGGCAAGCCCGCTGCGCCGCGCCAGGTTCTCCAGCGCCTTCGCGCGCTCGGGCAGGAAGCCGAGCTCGACCGAGGTGAGGCCCAGCTCGTCGGCCAGCTCGGGATGGGCCGGCCCGATCTCGCGCGCGACGCGGGCGAGCGAGGCGTCCAGGCTCAAGCCGGCCTCGGCGCAAATAACCATCAGGTCCAGCCCGTCCGGCAAGCCCTTCTGCATCGCCGTGCGCCGCTTGTCGATCGCGTTGCGGATGTAGATGTCCGGAGCGTAGGCGAACAGCACGACCACGACCAGCGAGCACAGCGTGCGGGTCATCGGCTCCATGTTGTAGACGTTGAGCCCGTGAAAGAACACGAGCGCGCCGACACCCGTGGCCATCGGCAGGACGAACTTCAGGAACAGATAGGCGATCAGCGCGTCGCGCGACCGCCAGCCGGCATTCTCCAGCTTCAGGGTCGCGGCGTCGGTCACGCTGCTGCGCATCAGGCTGAACCGGTCCACCACGCTGCGCATGAAGTTGACGTGCTCGGCGTTCAGCTCGCCGGCGGAGCGCCGGCGGGTCGACAGCATCTCCTCGCGCAAGCCCTGGCGCCGCCGCGCCAAGGTCTTCAGCCGCGACCCCATCGGGTTGCGCACCAGGAAGGTGCGCCACACCGCGAGGACGACGAGGAAGGTGCTGATCGCCGTCATCACGACGATCACGTCCTCGATCCGCAGATCGGCGGGTAGGAGCGCGTTCATATGTCGAACCGCACCATCTTGAACATGATGAACACGCCCAGCGCCTGCAGCATGACGGCGCCGCCCAGCATGACGTTGCCGCGCGTGTCGACGAAAAGCTGGATGATGTAGTCCGGCGCCACCAGGAACAGGATGCCCAGCATCAGGAAAGGCAGCGACCCGATGATATAGGCGCTGGCGCGCGCTTCCGACGACATTGCCTTGATCTTCAGCTTCATCACCCGGCGCCGGCGCAGGATGTCCGCCAGGTTCTCCAGCGTCTCGGCCAGGTTGCCGCCGGTCTCGCGCTGGACCGACAGGCTGATGACGAAGAAGTTGAACTCCGGCACGCCGAGACGGCCCGCGGCCTCCCACAGCGCCTCTTCCAGCGTCTGCCCGAAGCGAAGCGCGTCGGAGATCTTGCGGAACTCGACGCCGACCGGCCCGCTCATCTCGCGGCCGACCACGGCGATCTCCTCGGTCACCGGCAGGCCCGACTTGATTCCGCGCACGATCAGCTCGATCGCCTCCGGAAACTGCGCCAGGAAAGCCTTGGTCCGCCGGGCGATCATGGAGCCGATCACGAGATGCGGCAGGCCCACGCCGCCCGCGACGCCCAGCAGCGCCGCCAGCGCCGGCGCGAGCGCGAACAGGAAATGGGCGATCAGCCCGCAGAGCACGCCGACCCCGACGCAAACCACCGCGTAGCTGCCGGCCGAGATCGACCGGCCGGTGCGCGCCAGACGGTCGTTGAGGACGGCGCGGCGCGGCACCAGCCGGCGCGCCAGTTCGTCCATCAGCGGGATGGAGCTGGCGGATTCCTCGATCTTGATGCTGGCGGCGGCCGCGGCCGCCGGCCCGGCGCCGTTTCCGCGCCGACGCAACGCATCGACGCGCCGGCTGGCCTTGCGCGCCCTGGCGGAGCCCTGGCCCACCAGCGCCAGCAGCATGGCGACGAGCAGCAGCGACGCGCACAGGAACACGGCGATCGTGATCAGCCCCAACTCGGAGCCGGCTTCGAGCAGCTCGATCATGTGATGGCTTCGAGCAGCGCGCGGTCGAGGCCGAAATACTCGGCCCGTGCCGTCATGTGCGGACGCAGCCCCGAGCACTTGAATTCGCCCAGGAGCTTGCCGTCGCGATCCTCGCCCTTGAACTCGTACCAGAACAGGTCCTGGGTGGTGATGATTTCGCCTTCCATGCCCACCACCTCGGTGATGCGCACGATGCGGCGCATGCCGTCGCGCATGCGGCTGATCTGGACGATAAGCTGGATCGCCGCCGCGATCTGCGAGCGCACCGCCTCGGACGGCAGCTTGACGCCGGTCATCGCCACCATGTTCTCGAGCCGGGTCAGCGCCTCGCGCGGGTTGTTGGCGTGGATCGTGCCCATCGATCCGTCGTGGCCGGTGTTCATCGCCTGCAGCATGTCCAGCGCCTCGCCGGCGCGAATTTCGCCGAGGATGATGCGGTCGGGGCGCATACGCAGCGCGTTCTTCACCAGGTCGCGCTGGGTGATCTCGCCGGTCCCTTCCAGGTTGGCGGTGCGCGTCTCCAGCCGGACGACATGCGGCTGCTGCAGCTGCAGCTCGGCCGCGTCCTCGATCGTCACGATGCGCTCGCCGGCGTCGATCATGCGCGAGACGGCGTTGAGCAGGGTCGTCTTGCCCGAGCCGGTACCGCCGGAAATCAGGATGTTGAGCCGGGCGCGCC
>JADZDN010000329.1 GCA_020851015.1 Alphaproteobacteria bacterium
GTGCAGCCCGCCTCCTTGCACCACCGCACGAACAGGTCGCGCCCCTGCTTGTCCAGGTCGGTCAGCGCCAGGCGGCACGAGCCGCCCTTCTCGGTGGCGCCGATCTTCGCCATGTCCATTAGGCTCTGCCACAGCCGTTCCTGGTTGACGCGGATGTTCGGCATCGTCGCCATGCTGGTCCCCTCGGGTCGCGGTCGCGCCCGGGCATCCTAGCCGAGCGCGGGCCGAGGTAAAGCCCGCCCGGGCTCAGTGGCGCAGGATCTTGGACAGGAAGGCCTGGGCGCGCGGGCTCCGCGGCCGGCCGAAGAATTCGGCCTTCGGCGCGTCCTCGACGATGCGGCCGCCGTCCATGAACACGATCCGGTCGGCCACCTTGCTGGCGAAGCCCATTTCGTGCGTGACCACGATCATGGTCATGCCGTCCCCCGCCAGCGCGATCATCGCGTCGAGAACCTCGGTGATCGTCTCCGGGTCCAGCGCCGAGGTCGGCTCGTCGAACAGCATGGCGACCGGCTGCATCGCCAGCGCGCGCGCGATCGCCACGCGCTGCTGCTGGCCGCCCGACAGGTTGGCCGGGTAGCGGTCGGCGAAGTCGCGCATGCCGACGCGTTCCAGCAAGCCATGTGCGCGCGCGGTCGCCTCGTCACGCGCGCACCCCAGCACCTTGATCGGGGCGAGCGTGATGTTCTCGGTCGCCGTCATGTGCGGGTAGAGCTCGAAGTTCTGGAACACCATGCCGATGCGGGCGCGCAGCTTGGTCAGGTCGGTTGCCCGGTCGCCCACGGCGACGCCGTCCACGGTGATGCTGCCCTGCTGGAACGGCTCCAGCCCGTTGACGCACTTGATCAGCGTGCTCTTGCCCGATCCCGACGGGCCGCACACCACGATCACCTCGCCCTTCGCGACCGCGGTCGTGCAGTCCGCCAGCACTTGCGTGCGGCCGTACCACTTGCTGACCCGATCGATCGCGATCATAGCGCGTAGCGCCGCTGCAGCCGGTCGGCGGCGCGCGCGGCGGCGAAGCAGAGCGTGAAGTAGACCAGCGCCACGAACACGTACATCTCGATCAGCCGGTTGTCCTTGGTGCCGACCACGTCGGCCGCCATCAGGAAGTCGTTGACGCCGACGACATAGACCAGGGAGGTGCTCTTGAACAGGTTGATGCACTGGACCAGCAGCACGGGCAGCATGTTGCGCAGCGCCTGGGGCAGGACGATGTGGCGCATCGTGCCGGCATAGCTGAGGCCGCTGGCGAGCCCCGCGTTAATCTGGCCCCGGCGGATGCCCAGGATGCCCGCGCGGATGATTTCGGAGAAATACGCGGCCTCGTAGAGGACGAAACTGACCAGCGCCGAGTAGAAGCCGCCGATCGGCCTTCCCAGCCATAGCGGCAGCAGGAAATAGACCCAGAAGATGATCAGCAACAGCGGCAGCAGGCGGAACAGGTCGACATAGGCCGCCGCGGCGATCGCCAGCGGACGGACACCCGAAAGCCGCGCGACCGCCAGCACTGCCCCGAGCGCGATCCCCAGCACGATGCCAAGCATGGTCAGCAGCAGGGTTACCTGCATGCCCTGCCAGAGCAGCGGCAGATGGTCGACGATGAAGGCAATGTCGATCCGCATCGTCCGCTCAGGCGTCCGTGGGCTGCGAGGCGATCATGCCGGGCAGGCGGGCGCGGTTCTCGACGAAGCGCATCGCATAGGTCACGGCCAGGCTGATCAGCGCGTAGATCACGGTCGCGCAGGTGAACAGCTCGATCGCGTTGTAGGTGTACTCGGCGATCTGGCGGGTCCGGCTGGTCACCTCCAGCACGCCGATCGTCAGCGCCAGGGCCGAATTCTTGAAGATGTTGATGAACTCGCTGGTGAGCGCCGGCACGGTGATGCGATAGGCGACCGGCAGCAGGATGTAGCCGTAGACCTGCGTCATGGTCAGGCCGCTGGACAGGCCGGCCAGGGCCTGGCCGCGCGAGATCGACTCGATGCCCGCGCGCAACGTCTCGCCCACGCGGCAGGCGGTGTAGGTGCCGAGGCTGACGACGGCGGTCCAGAACTCGGCGTTCGGCAGGTCGCGCTTCAGCCACTGCCCCGCGGCCTGCGGCAGCAGCTCGGGCAGCACGAAGTACCACAGGAAGATTTGCACGAGCAGTGGGACGTTGCGGAAATACTCGACATAGGCGGCGGCCAGCGCGCGCACGGCGCGGCTGGGCACCGTGCGCGCGACGCCGAGGATCGAGCCCAGCGCCAGGGCCAGGAGCCAGCCGGCCAGCGCGACCAGCATGGTCCAAAGCAGCCCCGACAGGATCCAGGACAGATAGGGCTGGGTGACCAGTATCTCCCAGTTCCAGGCGTAGCGCTCCATCGCGGGGGCCGCGCCGCCGCCCTATTCGGGGAAGGCCTGGCTCTGGAACACGACCTTCATCTGCTCGGTCAGGGGCATGTTGATGGTGGACATCCACTTCTTGTAGATCGCCTCGATCTCGCCCGAGCGGAACAGGTCGGCCAGGACGCGGTTGCCGACCAGGCGGAAGGCGGAATCGTCGCGCCTGACCACGATCGAATAGGGATCGAACGACAGCAGCCGGCCGACCGTGGCGTATTTGTCCGGCTCCTTCGACTTGGCGATCAGGCCCAGCGCCACCACCTCGTCGGTGACGTGCGCGTCCGACCGCCCGGTCTCCAGCGCGATCCAGCCCTGCGGCTGGTCCTTGGTGTCGAGGAAGCGGATGCCCAAACGGTGCTTGGCGTCCAGGTCCTTGATGATCTTCTCGTTGCTGGTGCCCTGGTTCACCGTGACGCGCTTGCCCTTCAGGTCCTCCAGCTCCTTGATGCCGGAATCCTTGCGCGTGAGGATGCGGTTGCCGGTGATGAAGATCGTGGACAGGAAGTCCACCTGCTTCTGGCGCGTCAGGTTGTTGGTCGTCGTGCCGCAGACCAGGTCGATCGTGCCGTTCAGCAGCAGCGGGATGCGCGTGGTGGCGATCAGCTGGGTGTACTTGATCTCCAGCTTGTCCATCTTCAGTTCCTGCTTCACGCCCTCGGCGATCTTCAGGCACAGGTCGACGGTGTAGCCCTCGGGCTTGCCGTCCTTGCCGACATACGAGAATGGCGGCGAGTCCGAGTTGTGGCCGATGCCGATCGAACCGCTCTCCTTGATCTTCTTCAGCGTGCCGTAGAGATCCTGGGCCGAAGCGGGCGCGGCGATGGCCGCCGCCAGCATTGCCGCCGCGATGGCGGGGAATCCTGCGCGCATGGTTTTCCTCCTTGGTCCTTGGTCTTCGTCAGTTGCCGAGGCCGGCCAGCCGGCGGGCGATCCCCGCCAGCCGCGCATAGTCCTCCGCCTCGTTGTAGGCGGCGGCGGACAGGCGCAGCCAGATCGATCCGCCCAGCGCATGCAGCGGCGCGTCGGTGCGGAACGCCACCAGCAGCCGCTCGCGCAGGGCCACCGCGCGTTCGCGCGTGGCGGGTCCGAGCACCGGCAGACGCACCAGCCCCATCGACGCGTACATCGCCGGCGCGCCGCCGGTTTCCGTGCCCAGCGCCGCGGCCACGCGCTGCGCGCCGTCGCGCGCGAGATCGGCATTGCGCCGGCGCAGCGCGGCGCCGCCCAGGCGCTCGTGCAGATCGATCGCCGCGCCGACCGCCAGGGAGGCGCTGGGATCGCGCGTGCCGGTCCAGTCGAACTCGGCCAGGAATCCCTGGCCGTAGCCGTGCGAGATGGTGACGGGGTGCAGGTCCTGCTGCCGGTCGCGCCGCGCCCACAGGAAGGCGCAGCCCTTGGGCGCCGACAGCCATTTGTGGCAGTTGCCTGAATACCAGTCCGCGCCGAGCGACGCCAGGTCCATCGTCACCTGGCCTGGGCCGTGCGCGCCATCCACCAGGATCGGCACGCCGGCGTCGCGGCAGGCGGCGGCCAAGCGCGCGACCGGCAGCACCAACGCGCTGGGCGAGGTGATGTGGTCGACGATCGCAAGCCGCGTGCGCGGCGTCAGCGCGCTCTTGAAGGCGGCCACGATCGCGTCGTCGCTTGGGTCGGGAAACGGCAGCTTCGCCTCGACGACCCGTGCGCCAGCGCGCTCCGCCACGTGGCGCGCCGCGTTGCGGACCGCGGCATAGCCGTGGTCGAACACCAGGATCTCGTCGCCCGCGTCGAAGCGCAGCGAGCGCAAAACGGCATTGCAGCCCACCGTCGCATTGTCGACGAACGCCAGGTCGGCGGCCTCGGCGCCCAGGAACGCCGCCAGCCGCGCCGCGGCCTCGCGCAGCGCGTCGGGCAGCACGCGGCGCATGAAGCGGCTCGGCTGCGCCTCGAGCCGCCGGCGCCAGTCGTCCTGGACCGCCAGCACGGACAGCGGCGTCGCGCCGAACGAGCCGTGGTTGACCGTGAGGAAATCCGGGTCCAGCGCCCATAGGCCGCGGATCGCCGCGCCATAGGCGGGTGTCGCCTCGCGGGCCTGCGCTTGATCGTTGTGCATGAAACGAAATCTAGCACGGCCGCCATCGACGCGCCAACCAACGGCCGGCCGGCGCATGTCGCGGGGCAATCGTCAATCCGCCACGGGTCGCTGTTGTAGCCGACCGTTTCCTAGGCCGTGCAGGAAAACGACGCGTCGCCCGCAAACAGGTATTTCGCCACTATGAATCCGCCAACCAGCAACACAACGAATACCGTCGTTGCTAAGGTCAAACGTCGCTCCACGAACTCTCGGATCGGAGGGCCGAATTTCCACAATAATACGGCCAAGAGAAAAAATCGCATCGCGCGCGAGATGACCGATGCGGCCGCGAAGCTTGCCAAGGGGAAATGCGCGGCGCCGCTGGCGATGGTGATGAGCTTGAACGGAATTGGCGTCGCGCCCTTGATGACGATGATCCACCAGCCGCAGCCCAGGAACATCGCCTGGAAGGCCTCGAGGTTCTTGGTCTGGCCGTAGAATTCGAGCACCGGCCGGCCGACGCCCTCGAGCACCCAGTAGCCGATCGCGTAGCCGAGGAAGCCGCCCAGCACCGAGGCCGCCGTGCAGACCGCCGCGATCAGGAACGCGCGCCGCGGCTGGGCCAGGATCATCGGGATCAGCATGATGTCGGGCGGGATGGGAAAGAACGAGCTTTCCACGAAGCTGATGCCCGCGAGCCACCACAGCGCGCGGCGGTCGGCCGCCAGCGCCATCATCCAATCGTAGAGACGCCGGACCACGCAGCCTCGCCAGGTCGGGATCGCGCCGGCCGCCCGATCGCGGGCGCGCAGCGCTTCAGCAGCGGGGATGTAGCAGGCGCGCGCCGGGCAAGCAATCGCCCGGCTGGCAATCGCCCGGTAGGCAATCGACCGAGAAACGGGACGGGCTAAAGCGGCCGGACCTCGCGCACCGCGACGCTTTGCAGCGTGCGCGGATCCTGGTGCAGCACCAGAAGCCCGGTCGGTTCGCCAACGCGGGACGACGCGGCGCGCCCGCTCGGCATCGCGGCCATGACCCCGACCGCGGCAATCCACACAACGAAGGCGCCGGCAATGCAGGTCCACGGAACGGCGTGCCGCGCGGCCTTGGCGATCCGTCTGCGCATGATGGTGTCCTCCTCGCGCAACATGCCCATGCACCATGGCGATTTGGTGGCGGGACGCGCCCCGGCAAGGGCGGGCTGAGCCGCGCCGCGGTCATAATCCCGTGAGGGGGTTGGCCATGCCGGCGCGGGCGACCCCGGCCGGTTCTGGCGCCGCGCGTCCTTCCCCGCTAGGATGCGCCCCGCCGTCCGCGCGGGACGGCGCCGGCGCGCCGTTCGTTCGGCCGGCAGCGTGCCCCTGTGGCGGAATGGCAGACGCGGCAGACTCAAAATCTGTTTCTCGCAAGGGAGTGGGGGTTCAAGTCCCTCCAGGGGCACCACGAATCCACCCATCCTCGACCAGGCTTGCCGCGGCATTCGAAGCTAGGCTCGCCGCAACCGCGTGACGATATCTTTCCCGGCCTGACAAATCGCTTGGCTACGCCCTGACCAGCTTCATCATCGGCTTCACCGCGGCGCTCGACGGGAAGACCTGCGCGTCCACGGAAGCGGCGGGCAGGCGCAGGTGGTCGATCAGCACCGCCTTGGCGACCGCGCGCAGATCGGTGGTGGGCATCAGGTCGCGCCCCTCGAACAGCCTGGACTGCGCAAGGCCGGGCCAGTCCGTCACCACGCGGCCGCCGGCGACGGCGCCGCCCAGGAGGAACGCGACGCCGCCCGTGCCGTGGTCGGTGCCGCCGGTGCCGTTGGCCTGCACGGTACGGCCGAACTCGGTCGCGACCATGACCACGGTCTTGTCCCAGGCGGGGCCCAGCCCGTCGCGCAGCGCCACCAGCCCTTCGGCGAGCGTCTGCAGCACCTGCGCCAGGCGGCCGCGCGCCCCGCCCTGGTTGGCGTGCGTGTCCCAGCCGCCGACATCCAGCACCGCGACGCGCGCGCCGTTGTCCGGCGCCATCAGCTTGCCGCCCGCGGCCGCGGTCTGCAGGAACTGCTGGCGGCCCGGACCGGGCGGCTGGTTCATGCGCTGGCCGTCGTTCATCACCTGGTCGGCGAAGCGCTGGCCCTTCAGCCCCTCGGCCAGCGCGGGGCCGAGCAGCTGGTCGTTGCGATAGAGCGCGGCCACGGCCTGCATCAGCCCGGGCTCGACCTCGGGCAGGTCGCTCGGCGCCCAGGACGCAACCGGCACCTTCCCGCGCAAGGCCAGCGGCACGGTCTGTCCCAGCGCCAGCCCGTTGCGCGCGCCGCCGGCGGCGCCGGGCATCGCGGCCAGCGCGCGGTTGAGCCAGCCGTCCTGCGCCCCATGCGGAACGGCGACGCCGCTTTCCAGCATGTCCTGGGCGTCGAAATGCGAGCGGCCGCGATAGTGGCCGGCGGTGGCGTGCACCACCAGCATCTCGCCGCGCTTGTAGAAGTCGTGCAGCGAGGCCAGCGCGGGATGCAGGCCGAAGCGCCCGCTCAGGTCGAGCGCGCCGTCGCTTCCGTCGGCGCCCTTCTGCCCCGGCTCCGCGATCGCCAGCGCCCCGCGCAGCGATTTGTATTCGCCGTCGCCGTAGGGCGGCACGGCGGCGAGCCCGTCCAGCGCGCCGCGCAGGATCACCAGCACGAAGCGCCGGTCGCCCGGCGCGGCGGCCAGCGCCAGGCGCGGCGCGACCGACACCAGCGCGCCGGCGCCGATGCCCGAAAGAACATGGCGTCGCGTCAGCATGGTGTCTTCCCTTTTCGTCAAGCCCGGCCGCCGATTTCTAGTCCCCCCTCCCCTTGCGGGAGGGGGATAGGGGGAGGGGGCATCGTGCGTCCTCGCCCCTGCCGGCGCGGTGCGGCCCGTCCGGCGCGCGAAGGACCACCAAGACGCCAAGACACCAAGGCAAAGAGGAATGACTCACCACCACGGCACCAGGGACACCACGTCGGA
>JADZDN010000330.1 GCA_020851015.1 Alphaproteobacteria bacterium
CCGTGGCCTGGCGACGCCGCGATGGTGCCGCGCGGGCGCCGATGCTAGCATTGCCGGTGGAAGACGACGCAAAGGGGACCAGCTCATGGGCCGGCACGCTCTTCGCCATCTCCCCGTCATCGCCGCGATCCTGGCAGCCGCCGCTTTCCTGGCATCGGCGTTGGCGACGCCGCTCAGCGCCGAGCAGCCGACGATGGACGAGCTGGTCGCCGCCATCGTCAAGGTCAAGACCTTCGTGCCCGCCGACGCCCGTTCGGCGCAGACGCTGGGCGCCGAGCGCGAGGGCACCGGCGTGCTGATCGACGGCAACGGGCTGATCGTCACCATCGGCTACCTGATCCTGGAGGCCGAGCGCGTGGAGCTGACCGGCCGGGACAGCCGCAAGATCCCGGCCGAGATCGTCGGCTACGACTACGAGTCCGGCTTCGGCTTGCTGCGCGCGGCAGCCAAGCTCGCGGCCAGGCCGATCAAGATCGGCGAATCGGCCGAGGTGAAGGTCAAGGACCGCGTGCTGGCGATCAACTACGCCGGCGCCGACGGCGCGCGCCCCGCGCTGGTGGTCGCCCGGCGCGTGTTCGCCGGCTACTGGGAATACATGCTGGAGAACGCCATCTTCACCGCGCCGCCGATCATGGAATGGGGCGGCGCCGCGCTGATCGCGCAGGACGGCAGGCTGGTGGGCATCGGCTCGCTGATCGTCAACGATCCGATGGACGCCGGCAGCAGCAGCATCGGCCCGGGCAACATGTTCATCCCGATCGACGAGCTGAAGCCGATCATGGCCGATCTCCTGACCCAGGGACGCCCGTCGAGCGAGCCCCGCCCCTGGCTCGGCATCAACTCGGAGGAAGTGCGCGGGCGCCTGTTCATCACCCGCGTCTCGCCGGGTACGCCGGCCGAGAAGGCGGGATTGAAGCAGGGCGACCTGATCCTGGGCGTGGGCGGCAAGCCGGTGACGACGCTGGCCGAGTTCTATCGCGCGCTGTGGGCCAGCGGACCCGCCGGGGTGGACGTCAAGCTCAATATCCTGCAGGGCATCAGCCCCGGCGAGATCACCGTCAAGTCGGGCGACCGCTATCGCTGGCTGAAGCTCAACCGCAGCTACTGATCGCTACCGATCGCGCCGCGCCAAGCCGATCGACCGGCCCGCCTCGGGCGGCGCCGGCAGGTGCGCCTGCCGCGCGCCGAGCCGCGCCAGCGCCTCGACCGCCTCGGCGGGGATCGGCGCCGAGCGGCGCGTGCGCATGTCGACATGCAGCCCCAGAAGCTCGTTGGCGGCCGACAGGAAGCCTTCCTCGGCGTGGTACATGTGGTGGATGAAGCGCAGCCGCTTCGTGTCGAAGTCCAGGAGCCGCGTCGTGAACCGCATGCGGTCGCCAAGCCGCATCTCGCGCTTGTAGACGACATGCGTCTCGAGGATGAAGACCGAGCACTGGCTGCGCCGCATATAGGCTTCGCCCAGCAGCACATGGTGCAGGAACTGGTCCGTTGCATGGTCGAACGCAAGCACGTAAAAGGCCAGGTTCATGTGGCCATTGAAATCGATCCACTCCGGGCGGACCGCCTCTTCGTGCAGACGCAGCAGCGCTTCATCGTCCATGGCGGCAACCTAATCCGTCGCGGGCCGGCCTGTCACGCCGGATGACGATGCGCGGGCTGGGGGAATGGATCGCCGACCGCGGCGTGGTGCTGCTGTTCGCGGGCGTGTTCGCCGGCCTGGCGCTGCCGGGGCTTGCGGCGTTCCTGCGGCCGGCCGTGGTTCCCTTCACCTTCGTGCTGTTCGTCGCCTCGCTGTTGCGGCTGGACTGGGCCGTGATCCGGCACCATGCGCGTCGGCCGCTGCGCGCCGGCATGATCGTCGCGGCCATCCTCGTCGCCGCGCCGCTCGCCGCGGCGGCGCTGTTCCGGCTTCTGCCCGTACCGCCCGGCCTGGCGCTGTCGGTCGTGCTCACCACCACCACGACGCCGCTCATGTCCTCGCCCGCCTTCGCGCTGCTTTTGGGACTCGAGGCCGAGCTGGCGCTGATCGTCGTGGTGGCGGCGATGCTGCTGGTGCCCGTCACCATGCCTGCCCTCGCGCTGGCGCTGCTCGGACTTCAGATCGACTTGTCCACCGGCGAGCTGATGGCGCGCCTCGTCGCCTTCGTCGGCGGCGGCTTCGTGCTCGCCACCGCGCTCCGCCGGCTGATCGGTATCGATCGCATCCGTGCCGACGCGCGCGTGCTCGACGGTGCGATCGTGATCCTTTTGGTGGTGTTCGCGATCGGCGTGATGGACGGCGTGACGACCCGGCTGATCGCCGAGCCCGGCCAGGTCTTCCTGTTCACGGCCGCCGCCTTCCTGCTCAACGCCGCGCAGCAGGTCGCCGGCGCGACCGTGTTCTGGCTGGCCGGGCGCCGCCAGGCGCTGACGGTCGGCCTGCTGTTCGGCTATCGCAACATGGCCCTGGTCCTGGCGGTGCTGGGCGAGGCCGCGCCGGCCGACTTCCTGCTCTTCGTCGCGGTGGCGCAGTTGCCGATGTACATGTTCCCGATCCTGACCCGGCGCGTCTACCGGGCGCTGCTGGACCGTTAGGCGCCCGGCGCGCCAGATCGCGACCTATCGCCGCTTCTTCCGCGCCTTCGCCTTGGGCTTGGCTCTCGCGGCGGGCCGGCGCGCGGCCGATCCGCGCGCCGGCCTGTCCTGGATCACCGCATCGATGTCGATCTCCATCAGGTATTCCGGCTTGGCCAGGCCCTTGACGATCAGCCCGGTCGAAACCGGGTAGACCCCCTTCAGCCAGCGCCCCACCACGCCATAGACCGGCTCGCGATATTCGCGCTCGGTGATGTAGATCGTGATCTTGCACACGTCCGCGAGCGTCGCCCCCGCCTCCGCCAGCAGGATCTTCGCGCACTTCATCGCGTTCTCGGCCTGGGCCGCCGGATCGCCCACGCCGACGATGCGCCCGTCCAGGTCCATCGCGGTCTGCCCGCGCAGGAAGACGTGGTTGCCGGCCCGCACGACCATGCTGAGGTCGTTGTCCAGCTTCTGCTCGGGATAGGCGTCGCGGGTGTTGAACTTGCGGTAGCGGGCATGGGGCATGGGCTTGCTCGTCCGTGTTCTTCATCCTTCGAGACGGCCCCGGCGGGGCCTCCTCAGGATGACGCGATGGAAGGGAGATTGCCACAAGACATCGCGTCACCCTGAGGAGCCGACGAAGTCGGCGTCTCGAAGGGCGACGCGACGCCCCGCGTCAGGACTTCATCACGCGATCAGACAGTCCCGCCGCCTTCTTCACGAATTCCAGCGGCTTCTTCCAGTCGAAATTGCGATAGACGGCGTTGAGATGGGCGAAGGGCGGGGACTGCGCGAACAGCTCGAACGTCACGCGGTGGCCGGCATAGTCCGAGTTGATCAGGTCGCGCGCGAAGGCCAGCAGCTTGCGCCGGTCCTCGGCCTCCCAGTTCTCGTTGACCGTGTAGAACTTCTTCAGCCACTTGCCGGCCTCGGCCTCGGCGAACATCGACGAGTCGGGCGTGACGCAGATCTGGCCGCCGCACAGCTCGCGCGCGAGGTGCATCATCGCCGGCAGGCGCGAGCAGGCCTGCACGCGGCCGGTGTAGAGCAGCGACTGGTTCGGCATCAACAGCCCGCCCGGGCTCTTCTCGGCGGTCGCAACCGCCGCCGTCAGGTGGGCGTTGATCGTCTCGCGGTAGCAGGCGAGCTCGGCCAGCTTCTCCTGCACGGCCTGCTGCTTCTCCAGGCCCGTCTGCCGCGCGTTGTGCAGCGCCGCCCCGATCAGCATATCGGCCACGAAGATGATCCGCTGCACGAACGGAAACGCGCTGTAGCGGTGCAGGCACGAGCGGATATAGGCCGCCGCCTTGGTATGGCGGTAGAACAGCACGTTCTCCCACGGCACCAGCACGTCGTCGAACACCAGCAGCGTGTCGACCTCGTCGAACTTGTTGGCCAGCGGATAGTCGACCGCCGGCGCGCGGCCGGCGAAACCGGTGCGGCAGATGTGCTTGAGGCCCGGAACGCCCATGTCGCAGATGAAGCCGACGGCATAGTCCGACAGCTTGTCGTCGCCCCAGTTGGCGATGGTGGGCTTCACGAAGGCCTGGTTGGCGTAGGCGGCCGCCGTCTCGTACTTGGCGCCGCGCACCACGATGCCCTTGTCGGTCTCCTTGACGACATGCAGCAGCATGTCGGGATCCTGGTCCTGCGGGCGCTTCGAACGGTCCCCCTTGGGATCGGTGTTGGCCGAGACGTGGAACACGTCGTTGCGGATCGCCTTGTTGATGTGGGTCTCGATGTTCTTGGCGAACTGCGGGTCGACCTCGTTCAGCACGTCGCGCCCGTCATAGAGCGACCACATCTCGCCGATCGTCTCGTCGCCGACTCGGATCACCACGCCGCCGATGTCGTTCATCACCGCGTCGACCGCGCGGCGCTTGGCGTGCCAGTCGTCCTGGGTGAAAGGCAGCTTGTGCGCGGTGCAGTTGGGCTCGTTGGTGCCCGGGTCGACATAGGACAAAAGGTCCCGGTACTTCGGCTCGTGCGCCATGTCGTACATCCGCGCGCGCACATCGACGATCGGCTTGAAGGCGGGGTGGCTGGCGACGTCCTTCACCTTCTCGCCGTTGATCCAAACCTGCCGCCCGTCGCGGATCGACTCGCGGTAGTCCTGTCCGGTCCTCAGCATGTCGGCGTGTCTCCCCTGGGCGTGTCAGCAGGCCGTGCCGAGCGCGCGATAGCTCTGGTTGGCGTAGACGAGCGGCGCCTCGGCGGCGGCATCGGAGCGCGTGGCGACCACGCGGCCGATCACGACGAGATGCGAACCCGCGACCACCGTGTCGGCGACCTGGCAGTCGAACGCGGCGGGCGCGTCGGCCAGCACCGGCGCGCCCGTCTGCAGGCGCCCCCACAGGCCGCAGGCGAACTTGCTGCCGATCTCCGTGCGCACCCGGCCGGCGAAGACTTCCGAGACCTGTCGGTGGTCGGCGCCCAGCAGGCGGACCGAGAACACGCGGTTGGTGGCGATCGCCCGGGCGACCGGGCTCTTCTGGTGCACGCAGACCAGCAGGGTCGGCGGATCGGCCGACACCGAGCTCATCGCGCTGACGGTGCAGCCGTGGCGGCCGCCCGCGCCGTCGGTCGCGACCACGGTAACGCCGGTGGCCGCGCGGCGCATTGCCGCCACGAAGGCTTCGCGTTCGAGAGTGAACTCGCGTTCCATCGTCGTCATACCCTTTTTGGCCCGGTCTGTCCGCCTGCGCGCCGCCGGCCTTTTCGATTGCCGGCAGCTTGCCGGCGCTTAGAAGATTTGTAAAATATCTTCATCCGGGCTTTTGCATCGAAAAAACTGATGGACTTCACCCTCAAGCAGCTCGCCTATTTCGCCGCCGCCGCCGATGCGGGCAACGTCAGCGCCGCCGCCCAGCGGTTGAACGTGTCGCAGCCCTCGATCTCGGCGGCGATCGCGGCGCTGGAGCGCGGCTTCGGCGTGACCCTGTTCCAGCGCCGGCACGCCCGCGGCGTCGACCTGACCCCCGCCGGCCAGCGCCTGTTCGCCGAGGCCCGTGCGCTGCTGGCCCATGCGCAGGAGTTCCAGACCGCCGCGCGCGGCGAGGGCGACGCGCTGGCCGGGCCGCTGGAGCTGGGCTGCTTCGTGACCCTGGCGCCGTTCTTCCTGCCGGCGCTGCTGAGCGGCTTCGCCGCCGCCCATCCCGGCATCCAGGTCCGCCCGCGCGAGGGCGACCACGCCAGCCTGTGCCGCGGCCTGCTGTCGGGCGCGTTCGACCTGGCCCTGCTCTACGACCTGGGGTTCGAGGACGGCATCGCGGCCGAGCCGGTGGGCCAGGTGCCGCTGCGCGCCGTGCTGCCGGCCGAGCATCGGCTGGCGAAGCGCCGCTACGTGCCGCTGACCGCGCTGGCGCCCGAGCCCTTCATCCTGCTCGACCTGCCGCAGAGCGCCGACTACTTCCTGGCCCTGTTCCGCGCCCGCGGGCTCGAACCCAACATCCGCCACCGCACGCCGTCCTTCGAGCTGGCGCGCGGGCTGGTCGCCGGCGGGCACGGGTATTCGCTCTTGAACCTGGCGCCGGCGCATGACCGCACCTATGACGGCGGCCGGGTCGCGGTGCGGCCGCTGGACGAAACCATCCCGCCGCTCAAGATCGTCGTCGCCCGCGCCGCCCAGGCCCGCCCGACCCGGCGCGCGCTCGCCTTCCGCGGCCATGCGACGGTGTTCTTCGACGACAAGACGCTGTAGCGGCCCTTCCCTTTCCGCCCGGTTCCGCGCTATCGAATGACCGTTCCGTGACAGGGGGAATTGCATGGATCCAAGGCAGGTCAAGACCGCCGCCGACGCCAAGAACATCGTCGAGGCGCGGGGCTTAAGCCACGTCAAGGTCGGCGTGGTGGACGCGGACGGCATCGTGCGCGGCAAGTACATGGCGCGGGAGAAGTTCTTCTCGGCGCTGGAGGGCGGGTTCGGGTTCTGCGACGTGGTGCTGGGCTGGGACGCGAACGACCAGCTCGTCGACGGCCTCAGCTATACGGGCTGGCACACCGCCTATCCCGACGCGATGGCGCGCATCCTGCCCCAGTCCTGCCGCGAGGTGCCGACCGAGGGCAACGGCATGGTGATGTTCCTCGGCGAGTTCACCGACCGCGCCGAGGAGGTCTGCCCGCGCGCGGCCTTGCGCCGCGTGCTGAAGCGCGCGAAGGACATGGGCTTCTCGGTCTATTCGGCCTTCGAGTACGAGTTCTTCGTGTTCGACGAGACGCCGCATTCCGTGCGCGAGAAGAACTACCGCGACCTGAAGCCGATCACGCCCGGCTTCTTCGGCTACTCGGCGCTGCGCAGCTCGGTGCACGCCG
>JADZDN010000331.1 GCA_020851015.1 Alphaproteobacteria bacterium
ACCGCGACCTATCGCGTCGGCTTCCAGGTGCATCGCGGCGACCGCTTCGTGCTGCTGGGGCCGTCGGGCTGCGGCAAGTCGACCCTGCTGAAGGGCGTCGGCGGGTTCCTCAAGCCCGTCGAGGGCACGATCCGTCTCAACGGCCGTCAGGTCGACCGGCCGGGCCCCGACCGCATGATGGTGTTCCAGGAATTCGACCAGCTTTTGCCGTGGAAGACGGTGCGGCAGAACGTGCTGTTCCCGATGCTCACCAGCGGCCGGTGCTCGCGCGCCGAGGCGGTCGACCGCGCGCAGCGCTACATCGACAAGGTGAACCTGACCAAGTTCGCCGACGTCTATCCGCACATGCTGTCGGGCGGCATGAAGCAGCGCGTGGCGATCGCCCGCGCCATGGCGATGGAGCCGGACATCCTGCTGATGGACGAGCCCTTCGCCGCGCTCGACGCGCTGACCCGGCGCAAGATGCAGGAGGAGCTGCTGCGCCTGTGGGACGACGTGCGCTTCACCGTGCTGTTCGTCACCCACTCGATCGAGGAGGCGATCATCGTCGGCTCGCGCATCCTGGTGCTGACGCCGCATCCCGGCCAGGTGCGCGCGGAACTGAACACCGGCGGGCTTGGCCTGGCGAACCTGGACGGCCAGGCGTTCCAGACGCTGCACAAGCGCATCCACACCATGCTGTTCGCGCAGCGGGTCGAGGAAGAGGAGCGCGTGGCGCGCCATGCCTGACACCAAGCACGCGCCGGTCGAGCGTCCGGAATACGAACTGTCGCCCAGCGACGCCGGCGTGATCGGCGAGATCGTCCGGCCGCTGTCGGCCTGGGAGCTGATCAGCAACCAGACCTGGGTACGCCGTATCGCCATCCTGGCGGTGCTCTGCGCCGCCTGGCAGCTCTACGCGCAGTGGGTGAACAACCCGCTGATGTTCCCCACCTTCTACGACGTGATGCTGGCCTGGTGGGATTCGGCGTTCCATGGCCCGCTGTTCGACCGCACCTTCACCTCGATCCGCGTGCTGCTGATCGGCTATGCGTCGGGCATCGCGCTCGCCGCCGCCTTCACCACGCTGGCGGTATCGACCCGCGTCGGCACCGACCTTTTGTCGACCCTGACCGCGATGTTCAATCCGCTGCCGGCGATCGCGCTGTTGCCGCTGGCGCTGCTGTGGTTCGGCCTCGGCATTCCCAGCCTGGTGTTCGTGATCATCCATTCCGTGCTGTGGGCCGTGGCGCTCAACACCCATACCGGCTTCATGGCCGTGTCCGAGACATTGCGGATGGCGGGCCAGAACTACGGCCTGCGCGGCATTCCCTACGTGCTCAAGATCCTGATCCCCGCCGCCTTCCCGTCGATCCTGGCGGGGCTCAAGATCGGCTGGGCCTTCTCCTGGCGCACCTTGATCGCGGCCGAGCTGGTGTTCGGCGTGTCGTCGCGCTCCGGCGGCCTTGGCTGGTTCATCTTCGAGAACCGCAACCAGCTCGAGACCGCGAACGTCTTCGCCGGCCTCTTCACCGTCATCGTCATCGGGCTGGTCGTCGAAAGCGTGGTGTTCCGTTCGCTCGAGGCGCGCACGGTCCGGCGATGGGGCATGCAGCGATGACCGGCGCGGCCACGGACCGGCTGGTCATCGACCCTCGCGCGGTCGAGGAAGCAGCGAAGCTGCTCTATATCCGCGCGCTGAAGCTGCTGCCCGACGACATCAAGCAGGGGTTCACCCGCCTGGACGCCGGCGAGTCCGACAGCACGGCCAAGACCGTGCTGGCGACGATGATCGAGAACATCGCCGTGGCCGAGCGCAACGACAACCTGCTGTGCCAGGACACCGGCATCCCGATCTACAACGTGACGATCGGCCGGCAGGTCGAGGTGGACGGCGCGGCGCTGAAGGCCGCCATCCGCCGCGGCGTCGAGCGCGCGACGCGCGAGCACCCGTTGCGCTCGTCGGTCGTGCATCCGATCACGCGCCGGAACGAGCAGACCTCCTGCGGCGCGCAGGTGCCGGTCATCAACATCGACTTCTCCGACCGCGAGCGCGAATTGCGGCTGGAGATGATCCCCAAGGGGTCGGGCTCGGAGAACGGCTCGTTCCTCAAGATGGCGATCCCCGCCGAGGGGGTCGACGCGATCAAGGCCTTCGTCGTCGACCGCGTGATCGAGGCCGGCGGCAAGGTCTGCCCGCCCACCATCGTCGGCGTCGGCGTCGGCGGAACCTCGGACCTCTGCGTGCACCTCGCAAAAGTCGCCGCGACCCGTCCGCTCGGCACCCGTTGCGCCGATCCCGAGGGCGCCAAGCTGGAGGCGGAGCTGTCGCGGGCCGTGAACACGCTGGGCATCGGCCCGCAGGGCCTGGGCGGCGATTCCACCGCCTTCGCCGTGCACGTGGAAATCGCGGCGACCCACATCACGATGAATCCGGTCGCCGTGAACATCCAGTGCCACTCCGCGCGGCGCGCCAGCGCCACCTTCACGCCTAAGGGCGTGGAGATCGGGACGTGATGGTCGCCGCCCTATGCCGCCTCGGCCGCCAGCGCCGCCAGTGCCTGCTTGGGGTTGCGTGCGACCAGTATCAGGAGCGAGCGCCCGGCCGGGTCGATGCGGCTGCGCCCCTGCTCCCAGTTGCGCAGCGTCGCCACCGGCAATCGCAGCGCAGCCGCGAATTGCGCCTGGGTCATGCCCAGCCGTCGGCGGATCGCCGCGGGGGAGAACACCTCCTCGATCTTGAGCCGGCGAGCGGGATCCTCGCCATCCTCGATCATCTGCCGGCGGATATCCGCTTCGGTCGTCGCCGCCAGCTTGCTTCGATCGAACCGAGGCCGCGACGCACGAATCTCCCTCATGGACTTGCGAGTGATCGCCATAGTTCCCGCTCCTTTCGACGCGCTTTGCGCGCCGATATGATCCGGCGGACCTCGCCGCGATCTGTATACACGACGGCGAGCAGGTTTCCTTCGACGGACCCGACCGCGACCACGCGAACCTCGCCCCACGCCGCACGCAAATCGCACCACTCGACGACGGGGCCCTCAAAGATCAAGGCCGCAAAGTCGAACCCGAAGCCGCGTTCGCTCCGGTTTCGCTCGCTTTTCGCTTCGTCCCACTCGAACAGCACCGTTGCTATGGTACGCAATTTGCGTAGCTCCGGTCAATCGGGCGCCAAGCCATGCACCACGACCTGACCCCGCCCATCACCGAGGCCCAAGCGCGCGACCTCAGGGCCGGCGATACCGTCACGCTGCACGGCCTGTTGTTCGGCATTCGCGACGCGACGCTGATCCACATGTTCGACAAGGACCGGCGCACGCGACTGGACCTGAAGGGCCATGCCGTGATCCATACCGCGCCCAACGTGAAGAAGGTTCCGGGCTCGAACGAGAATCCGGCCGGTTACGCCGCGGTCTGCGTCGGCACCACCACCAGCGCGCGGATGGAGCGGTTCACGCGGCCGCTGATGACGCGCGAGGGCGTGCGGCTGATCATCGGCAAGGGCGGCATGGGGCCGGGCACGCTGGCCGCGTTCAAGGAGCTCGGCGGCGCGTACCTGGCGATCATCGGCGGCGCGGCGGCGCTGGAGACCACCTGGATCAAGGCGATCGAGGACGTGGACCTCGACGACCTCAATCCGGAATCGCTATGGCAGTTCCGCGTCGAGGGCTTCGGGCCGCTGCTGGTGGCGATGGACTCGCATGGCACCAGCTTGTACGACCGCGTCAACAAGACGGCGCAAGATCGTCGCGGTGCAGCGCTGGCGGCGATCGGCGTCAAGGCGTGAAGCCATGTCGGCGGTCATCGCCTATCGCAACGAGCCGCATCAGAAATTCTACCAGGTGATGCTGGACAGCGGCGAGCAGGTGATGCTGCGGATCGACCCGACCGGGCTTACCATCGAGCGATTGATCAGCGCCAAGGCGCCGGGCGCGATGCTGTTCCACGCCGATGCCGACCGGGGCGCGTCCATCGCCAAGGCGCTGGCCACGGCCGGGCTGATGAAGCGCGACAAGGTGCTGGACATACTGGTGGCGGCGGTGGTGAAGCTGGGTTCGGCCGAGAAGATCGGCGCCGCTTTCCGCGCCGCGTCGGGCAAGGCGGCATGAACCGCGTCGCGACCGACATCCTGATCCTGGGCTCCGGCGGCGCCGGGCTCTTGGCAGCGCTGCATGCGCACAAGACGGACCCCGCGCTCGACATCACCATCGCGGTCAAGGGCCTGCTCGGCAAATCCGGCTGCACGCGCATGGTGCAGGGCGGCTATAACGTCGCCCTGGCCGCCGCCGATTCCGCCGAGCGCCATTTCATGGACACGATCGAGGGCGGCCGCTGGCTGAATGACCAGGACCTAGCCTGGACGCTGGTCACCACCGCGCAGCACCGTATCCGCGAGCTGGAATCGGAATGGGGCTGCTTCTTCGACCGCAATCCCGACGGCACGGTCCATCAGAAAGCCTTCGCCGGCCAGACCTTCGAC
>JADZDN010000332.1 GCA_020851015.1 Alphaproteobacteria bacterium
GACAGGCGCCAGCGGTCGGGCACCGGGATGAACTCGCGCGGCAGGTTGGGCGGCGCCGGCGGAATGGCGCCGGGGTTGTCCGTGGGCGTCGGCTGCTGCGCGTCGCGCGGCGCGCGGCCGGGCACGGCGCGGCGCTGCGCCTCGGATTCCGACAGCAGCACTTCCTCGCCGTCGTTGGCGGCCTGGTTGATCTGCTCCTTGCCGGCCCAGGCGGGGCCGCAGCCGAACAGCCATGGCAGCGACATCAGCGCCGTGGCGCCGAGGAGTCCGAGCAGGCGGGCGTGACGCGTCGTCATGTCACTTGCCCCGGCAGATGTTCTGGTCGCTGCCGCCGGCGCGCGGCTGGAACGGGCAGGACACGTAACGCAGCCGCGCGCCCAGCGGCGACAGCTGGTCGTCGCGGATCGCAATCGGTGCGTTCTGCACGCCGGTGCCCAGCGCGAGGCCGGCCAGGTGGGCACCCAGGAAGCTGATCGAATCGTCCTGGTCGATGCCGTCGCCGGAGACACCGATGCCGCCGACCAGTACCCCGTTGCGGTAGAGCGGGAACCCGCCGGCGAAGGGCTGCATGCCGTTGGCGAGCTGCCTGGTGGTGCCGACCGGCGCGGTCACTGGCAGGAACGAGCACTGCTGCGCGGTCTCCAGCGCCGCGTTGCCGGTGTTGAGGAAGATCAGGTGCTGGGCGATGTTGTCGAGCACGAGGTCGAGCTGCAGGCCGACGTTGAACGGGCTCCACTTGTTGTAGAGGATGCTGAGCGGCCCGTTGGGGGTGCCGTCGACGCCGTCGGGGTAGAACGGCCGGTCGAGGTTGCCGATGCCGCGCGTGCTGTAGGCGATGCCGTCGGTCAGGGCCGAGCCGGACACGAAATTCTGGAACAGCGTGACGTAGCTGGAGATGAAGACGCCCAGCGCGTTGTTGCCCACGGGCTGGCCCAGCAGCGAGGCGACCGGCGAGTTGTAGGCGCGGAGCAGCGCGCCGGCGTTGGCACGGCTGAAGAACATCGCCGTGCGCGCCTTCTGCAGCGACACGTCGGTCCCGAAGATCGGCGCGTCGGGCGTGCGCGCGACGCCCAGCACGATGCCGTTCGAATCGACGACCGACACCGTCACCTGGATGAAGCTGTTGAGCGGCTGGCGGATCTGGGCGCGGCCGGCGAAGGCGGTCTTCAGCGCGTTCTGCAGCAGGGTCGCGACCTCGTTGGCGGTCAGCGCCGTGCCCGCCCCCTCGCTGCCGGCGATCGGCGGGAATCGGTTGTTGTTGACGTTGGCGGGGTCGCGCAGCACGAAGGCCGGACCGAACTGCGACACCACGCCGGTGGCGTCGGGCGCATAGCCGGAGGCCGGCTGGCCATAGATCGTGCCGTCGCGCAGCACGGGCGCCGGGGCGATGACGCCGGCGGTCGAGAAGTAGTTGCGCACGCCCACGCGGTTGCCCTGCACCCCGTCGATGGCGGCGAAGGCGGGCGCGGCGGCGGGGTTGGAGAACAGCGGGTTGTTGCGGTCGCTGCGGTCGCGGTCGACGAAGCGCAGCGTCTTGCCGCCCACGGTGATGCGGTTGGCGCGGATGTTGGCCGGCGCCTCGAACCCGAACGACCCGGCCACCGCGATCAGCTCGTCGTCCGAGGTGTCGATGTCGGTGATGTTGCGGTCGATCGAATAGATGCCGTCGGATTCGACGCCGATCGCGCCCACCACGAAGCCGCTCTTGTACAGCGGCAGGCCGCCCGGATCGCCCGACAGGCCGAGCGGCGAGCGCTTCGGCCCCGGCGTGCCCTGCGGCTCGCGCAGGGACAGGTCGGAACAGGGCAGCGAGCTGAACTGCACGCCGAACAGCGGACCGCCGGGCGCGCGGAACTCCAGCGGATTGAAGTTCTCCTGGATGATCTGGCTGGCGGTGCGGGTCGAGAAGGCGTTGCCCGAGGAAGAGAGATACGCGCCGGTGACGGCCTTGGCGATGGCCGCCAGATCGGTCGTCGGCGGCCCGTTGAGCGGATTGAGGATCTGCTCGACACTCTCCAGCCCGTTGCCGGCGGCGATGCCGCGGTTGGTCGTGATCCTGAGGGCGACCGGCGCGCCGTTCATGCGGAAGACGCCCAGCACGTTGCCGACGCGGTCGGTCACCGCGATCGTCGCCGGCCGGTTGCGGGCCTGGGCCTCCAGCACCGCCTGGCTGATGATCTGCCCAACCTCGGCGGCGCTCAGCGCCACCGGCGGTATCTGGGTGACGTTGCCCTGCGCGCGCGCCGAAGCGGACATGGCGAGGCCGAGGCCAAGCCCGACCAGCGCCACCAGCGCCAGCCGACCTGCCCTGCAAACCGCGCGGTGCAATCCCCTCGGCACTGCCTGTGGTCCCCCTATTTCGCCCGGATCTCGAAGCTGCCGAACTTGATCCCGGCAGCGGTGCGATAGCCGATCGACACGGTGATCGGCAGCGCCGCGGCCGCGAAATCCTCCTTCGCCAGCTTGAACTCGAGCGTTCCCGCCTTCGCGGTGAAGCCGGCATCGCTCAAGTCGTCCTCGCGGCCCGTCCACGGCAGCCAGTATCCCTGGCGCGTGCGGACCAGCGTCTCGCCGCTGCGCGCGGAGGCCGTGACATAGGTCGCCAAGGGCTGGTCGCCGTTCAGTTCGACCGTGCGGCGGATGTCGATCGTCGCGCCGGGCTGGATCACGACCGGGGCAAGGGCGATGCCGCCCACCGCCAGCTTGTCGCCGGCCAGCGCGCCTGTCGCGGCAAAGCCCGGCAGGCACCCGAGCGCAAGACACGCCACCGCCGCGGCACCACGAAACCGTGGCGCTCGGGCGAGGGACGCTTCGCGCGTCGTGGTGGCCTGCCGGTTAATCACCCCTAGCATCGTGCCCCAACATTGGTCGCTTGCCACGACTCTATGTTCTTGTTTTTGCCTGCATTTGCCTGGATCAACCAACCCCACTCCAGGCAGTGGAAGTATAGGCATGCGACAAAACGCGCGGAAAGCGATTCCCCGGCGCGCCGGCGGACCAAGCTGCAATTTTGCCCCGCTTGTGGCATTTCGGAAACAAGCCTTGAGGCGGAATGGCCGCCCGATCGGCTTGTTATTTCAATGGATTGCTACTTGCGACCGGAAGCGCGGATGCCGCTTCGGGATTCCTTCAGCGAGCCGTCGAGCGCCACCCCGCCCGTCCGGTAGTGGCCGGGCACGTTAGGTCCCTCTACTGCTTGGAGCTCGGGGTGCATCGGGCCTTGAGTCGGGGTGTGGAAATAGTGGCAGGTGCCGCAGGTGCTAGGCAGGCGGTTGTTCGGCTGCACCCAGGCGATCGCCGAATCGCCGACATGGCATTCACGGCAGTTCTGGACACCCGGCAAGAGGATATCGCCCGATTCGTCGGACCAGGCAGCACCAACCACGTCCTCGGCCAGCCGACGCGCCTGTTTCAACCCGTCGACCGGCGGCAGCTTGCCCGTCGCCACGGCGGCGGCCAGATCGCTGGCCGGCCGGGCCAGCGCCGGCGACCATGATGCCTGTTTCAGCGTTTGTGCGGCGGATTTGAGCCGGCCGAGCGGCGCTTCGTCCGACGGCAGCGCCAGCACGGCGTCGGCAAACGCCGGCAGCGCGTCCTTGACCCGCGCCTGCCATTTGCCCGGGTCGGTGACATCCAGTCCATGACAGCGCTGGCAGGTCTCGGTCGCATGCGCGGAATGGCGGAACAGCCCCTTGGGCATCCAGCGCTCCGCGACCTGCGGCTTGACGACACCGTATCGCCGGTCGTCGCCCGTGCCGGTCTGGGTCACGGTATGACAGGTGCCGCAAACCGCGCGCGAGGTGAACACGAACTGCGTCGACTGGCGCGCCTGCTGGTCGGCCCAGGCCAGGGCTTCGCGCTCCTGCGCCTTGGTGATCCGCGTGTTGCCGGGAACGCGGCGGACCACCTCGGGCGCCGTCGGGTCGGGGAAAGCGCCGCGCAACGCCGCGTCGGCGTAGAACTCGCGGATCATCTTGATCGCGGCCTCGACGTTGCCGTGCGGCAGCCGGCGGCCGCGCGCGACCGGCTCGAACGCCAGTTCATGGCAGCGCGCGCAGTGCAGCTCTTGCGTCACCGGCGCCATCAGGTAGCCGCCGGGCGCCATCGAATGGCACGAATCGCAGTCCAGCGGCTCCAGCCCGTCGGGGCCGCGGATCCCGCCCGGCCGCAGGTGCTTGTCGTGGGGGAAGATCAGGCCCGAATTCTCGCGCGGACGCGGCGTCGCGGCCAGGCTGATCCGCTCGAACCGGCCGGCCAGCGGATCGGCGACGACGGTGGGGCGGAACTCCGGATGGTCCTTCTGGAAGTCGCTCACCGCTAGGAGCGTGGAGGTCGGGGCGCGCTCGCGGAAGCCGCCGTGGCAGTCCGAGCACAGCTTCTGGTCCGTGCGCGTTATCGCGCGCGGGCCGTTGTGCTCCTTGTGGCACGACTCGCACAGCACGCCGGTCAGCTCGGCGAACTTGAACTTCTGCGGATCGGCGTGATGCTGGATCGACTCGTGGCAGGCGCCGCAAGCCTCGTCGCGCACCATCGTGAAGGGCATCTGGTGGCAGCGGTTGCACTGCTGGGCGATCGGCTTGTGCGCGCTGGAGATCTCGCCCGAGTTCCACATCATGTCCGGGCGCCAGGCGAAATTCTTGTTGGCGTCGGTGTCGGGCTGGCGCGCGGGATTGAAAAACGCCGCCACCGGCCAGACCAGGAACAGCGCAAGGACGAGGATCGCCAGGCCCCACGACATGCGCCGGCGGTTGAGAAGCGGTCCGCCGAGCTCGAGCCGGCTGCGCGAGAGCAGGCGTTGCAGATCGTCGCCCATCGCGCGCGCCAACTCGACCGTCACGGCGGCGGCGTGGCCGGGCGGCGGCTCGACCAAGGTCACGTCGTAGGGACCGACGCCGACAACGTCGCCGATCTTCAGCACCGAGGTGCCGACGATGCGGCCGTTGACGGTAATGTCGGCGCCGGCGATGCCCTCGGCGAACACGCCGTTGGCGCGAACCTCGATCGCGGCCTGGTAAAGCGACACGCGCGGATCGGACAGATAGGCCTCGTTGTCCGCGCTGCGGCCGAAGCGGGCGCGCGACCCCTCGACCACCTGGTCACGGTGCACGACGCCGCCGCTCTTCTTGCGGGAGACGAAACGGACGAGGATCGACACGGGGGGCGTCCCTACCTACCAGTAAAAGAACACGGAGAGGACATGCGCCGTGAGCGACGCCAGCAGGGCGAAGGTCAGCGGCACATGGATGAACAACCACACGTCCATCATCGCCTTGAAGCCCAGGTCGCGGCGCACGCGCTCCACCATCTCGACCTTGCGCGCCAGCAACGCGATCAGCGCACGGCCCTTCTCGGCATCGGTTACCGGCAGTCCGAGCGACAGGTCGCCGACGCGCTTCAGCGCCACGGTCGCGGGGCAGTTCGGATCGCGGCCCGAGAGCTGGCGGCGCGCGGGACCGCCCAGCGCCAGTTGCTCCTGGGCCTTCATCACTTCGCCGTGGATGTCGTCGCCCAGGCCGGCGCTGATCTCGCGCGCCTTGACATCCAGCTCGGCGATCTGGGTCAGCAGCTCGCGCTGCGTGGCGCCGCGGCGGTTCTCGGTCATCAGCCGCGGATAGCGCAGATAGGCGAACACCCCGAACGCGCCGCTGGCGATGACCACGATCATCAGCACATAGGCCAGCGTGTGGACGTTCCAGCCGAACTGGAAGCCGGTATGGAGCGTCGCCACCACGATCAGGCCCAGCCCGAGATAGACATGCGCGGACAGCCAGTCCTCGAGCAGCATCTTGCCCAGGCCGTAGCGCCGCTTGCGCACGCCGAACCACGCCAGCCAGACAATGAGCCCCAGCCCCAGCGTGCCGAGCGCATAGCCCAGCGCCGTGCCGCCGTTGGGCGGGCCCACGGTCGGCTGGTGGACGGCATAGACGATGGCCGTGACGGCGACCATCAGCGCGCTGAGCTTCAGGTACTTGAAGCCCCGAAAGGCCAGGATCGATTCATGCATCGCAGTTCACCCGCTTCCCGCTCGTCGTGCTGTTCCGCGCCGCCGGCCGGCTACTGCGCCACGTTGTTGGTGAGCGAGAAGAATTGCTCGGGGCTGACCCGGATGGCCGCCCCGGTCGGGCAGGACCGCACGCAGGCGGCGCCACCCTCGACGTCCTTGCACATGTCGCACTTCACGGCGAGCTTCTTGCCCTGGTGCGAGTCGTGCACCGCTTTCTTGTCCTCGCCGGGGCCGTAGCCGAGGCCGAACAGCAGCCAGGACAGTAGACCCGGCTTGGCCGGCGCCTCGTAGCTCATGTGGATCACGCCGTAGGGGCAGTTGCGCTCGCAATTGCCGCAGCCGATGCAGGTGTCCTCGTCGATGTAGACCTCGCCGTCCTTGGTCTTGTGCAGCGCGTCGGGCGGGCAGTCGGCCATGCAGTGCGGATGCTCGCAGTGCCGGCAGGACGTGGGCACGTGGATCGAGGCGTAGGTCGGCCCCGCCTCGCGGTCGAGCCGCGAGATGCCGCCATGGGTCTCGGCGCAGGCCTTCTCGCAGTTGTCGCAGCGCACGCACAGCGACTCGTCGATCAGCAGCATGTCGGCGGCTTCCTTGCCGCCCTCCTGGACCAGGAACTGGATGAGATTGCCGGTCTCGGGCCGCGCCGCCATGTCCTCGGTCTGGGTGATGATCGCGCCGATGCGCCGCTCGATGCGGTGGCGCAGGTCGGGCAGATGGTCGAGCAGCAGGCGGAAGCCCGCGCCGTCGAGCCACACCGTCTCGGTCTCGATCGCCGCCTTGACGGTGGCCGAGCGCGGCATGTCGCGCACCAGCGCCATCTCGCCGACGTAGTGCCCGGCGGGCACGTAGCTCATCACGATCTCCTTGTCGCCGATGCGGCGCGACACCGTGCAGCTTCCGGTGCGGATCAGGAACACGCCGTCGCCGGGATCGCCTTCCTTGAACAGCGTCTCGTTGGCCTTGAAGCCGCGCAGCTTGGCGGCGCGCAGGATCGAGTCCATGTCGTCGCGCGACAGGCTGGGCGCCAGGTAGGTGCGGATCTGGCGCTCGACCGCCGCGCGGTCGATCGTCTCGCGCACCTTGGGCAGCGACTTGATCAGCTTGATCATCTCGCGCCGCGCGGTTTCGATCAGAACGCAGGGCTTGTTGGCGACCACCGTGGCGGAGCGCCGGCGGCCCGAGATCAGGCCCATCTCGCCGAAGAAGCTGCCGGGGCCCAGCGGCACGTCGTCGTCGCGGTCCTCGCTGTCGACCTGGATCGCGACCTCGCCCTCGAACACCGTGACGAAGGTGTTGGTGAACTCGTTGCGCTGGAAGACCACCTCGCCGGCCTGCGGCATGCGCACCTCGCTGCCCAGCAGCACCTCGCGCAACTGCAGGATGGTCAGGCCGGCGAAGACCGGGATGGTCGACTGGATCGCCACCAGCAATTCGTCGACCGTGTAGCGGTCGAGCAGCTTCTTGAACTTTTCCTCGAGCAGCGGTTCGTCGGCGGGCTTGACCTTGTTGCCCTGGATGAACTCGACGACCTCGTAGCCCTGGTTCATCGCCTGCTTGATCAGCGGATAGCCCGCGAGCGCGCCGATGATGTAGAGGCCGGCCACGTTGGATTCGTAGGTCGGGCTGAGTTCGGGCAGCGCGGTCGGATCCTTGCTGGGGAACTGGATGCCGCAGGATTCCACGAAGGCGCGCGGCGCCAGCGCGCCCAGGCGCGCGATGATGCGGTCGCACACGACCTCGGCCTCGCCGTCCGCCGTCTTCAGCACGTGCTTCAGGCGATCGCCGGCCGGCTCCAGCCGTACCGGGGCCGAGCTGTACATGCATTCCAACAGGCCCTTCTCGATCGACTTGGTGATGAGGTCGAGATTGCCCTGCTTGGCGCGCGCGAACTCGGCCGAGCGGTTGACGATGATCACCTTGTTCTGCTTGGCGAGCGCGACCGCATTCTCGATCGCGGCGTCACCCGCGCCGACCACCATGATGGTCTCTTCGGTGTACTCGTCCGGATCGTCGAGCTGGTACTGCACGCGCGGATGATTGTCCGAACCCGGAATGCCAAGCTTGCGCAGGTTGCCTTGCAGCCCGATCGCCAGCACCACGTTCTCGGCCTGGATCTTCTCGCCGCCGGCGATGGTCAGCTCGAACGCGCCCTTCTTGCCGGTGATCTTGGTCACCTCGGCGTTGAAGCGGACATTGACCTTGAGTTCGGCGGTCTGGCGGTCCCAGGTGCCGAGGATGTCCTCGCGGATGCCGAGCTTGAAATCCATCGGGCTGCGCAGGGGCAGGATGTCGGGCGTCGCCATCACCAGCTTGCCCTTCTGGTACTTGTAGATCGTGTCCGACAGGTGGTCGGTCTTTTCCAGAAGGATGTGAGAGACGCCAAGCTGCGCGGCGCGTCCGCCGGCGCTCATGCCGCCCGGACCGGAACCGACGATCGCGACCTTGTATAGCTGCGTCATGCCTCTCCCCGAGCGCCGATTCACCCTATGTCGCGCTGCGAAATACTGTCAACAAATGCCGTGGAATCGGCGTGCGCCCGTCTCCGCCCGGGCCTTACACTGCCTCAGTCTTGATTACCGCAGTGTTAATCCGGCCACTGATTCGTCACAGTCAGCGGTTGAGCGGTGCGGCCTCAGTCCAACCGTATGCGCAGGTTTTCGCGCGCGACGAAAGCGCCGGCCCACATTGCACGCGCCTCGGTTTCAACCTGGCTCATGAATCGGTCGTCATGCTCGGGGTCGTGGTGCGAGATCGCGAGCGAGCGGACGCCGGCCGCGCGGCACAGGCGCACGCCTTCCTGCCAGGTCGAATGGCCCCAGCCGACCCGGCTGGGAAACTCGGCGTCGGTGTAGGTCGAGTCGTAGATCACCAGGTCCGATCCCGCGATCAGCGACAGGACCTTGTCGTCCGGCTTGCCCGGCAAATGCTCGGTATCGGTGATCAAGCAAACCGACCGCCCGGCATGTTCGATCCGATAGCCGGTTGCGCCGTCCGGGTGGTTCAGCGGCGAGGTGCGGATGGTCACGTCGGGCGCCAGCTTGAAGGTGGTGCCGGCCTCGAAGTCTTCGAACTCCAGCTTCGCGTGCATGGCGTCGAGCGGCACCGGGAAAAAGGGATGCGACATCTGCCCGCCCATCACCTGGCGCAAGCCCCCGTGCGGCAGCGACGCGCCGGCCATCAGGCGAAAGGTGCGGCCGGCATGGAAGGCCGGCGAGAAGAACGGGAACCCGTTGATGTGGTCCCAGTGGGTGTGCGTCATCAGGATGGTCGCGTCGGCGACGCCCTTGCGCAGCAGCCAATGGCCCAGGTTGCGGATGCCGGTGCCGGCATCCAGGATGATGGTGCGCCCGCCGGCCGAAACCTCGATGCAGGTGGTGTTGCCGCCGAAGGCGACGTGATTGACGCTTGGGCAGGCGATGCTCCCCCGCACCCCCCAGAACTTGACCTTGAAGCTCATGCGCGGCCTTTCCGCAGCCCCCGCCCTCTGGCGGCACTATACACAATTGCGCAACACAAGCGCGTGATCGCCGTCACTCGGGGGAAACCAGGGCCCGCGCCCTAGATCGGCACGGCGAGGTCGCCCAGCCGCTTGGTGAGCTTCAGGTTTTCGCCATAGTCCACGGGAACGGCGACCAGCGCCGGCCCCTTCTGGCGGAAGGCCTCCTCCAGCACCGGCTTCAGTTCGCCCGGCGCGCCGACGCGCCGGCCCCAGGCGCCGAAGGACCGCGCCAGCAGCTCGAAATCGGGGTTCTTGAAGGCCAGTTCGGAATGCCGTCCCTTGAAGTGATTCTGCTGCTTCCACTTGATCAGGCCGTATTCGCCGTCGTCCCAGACCATCACGACGATGTTGAGGTTGAGCCGCACCGCCGTCTCCAGGTCCTGTACGTTCATCAGGAAGCCGGCGTCGCCGCAGATCGCCAGCACGCGGCGGTCGGGAAACGCGATCTTGGCGCCGATCGCCCCGGGCAGCGCGAATCCCATTGAGCAGAAACCGTTGGAAATGAGGCAGGTGTTGGGTTGCTCGCACTGATAGTAGCGCGAGATCCACATCTTGTGGGCGCCGACGTCCGACAAAAGTATGTCGGCCGGGCCCAGGGCCTGGCGCACGTCCCACAGGATACGCTGCGGCTTGACCGGGAAGCTCTTGTCGTCCTTCTCGCTGCCGAACTCGTCCAGCATCGCCTGGCGCAGCTTGCCGCGCTTGGCGATGTCGTGGAGCGGAAGCTTGTCGCCGCGCTTCTGGTTCAGGGTTTCGTTGATCTGCCACAGCGCATCGGCGATGTCGCCGACGACGTCGACCGTGACCGGATAGTGCTCGTCGACCTCGGCCGGCGTGAAGTCGATATGCACGATCTTCTTGCCGCCGCCCTTGTTCCACAGCACCGGCGAATACTCGACCAGGTCGTAGCCGACGGCGATCACCACGTCGCATTCGTCGAGCGCCAGGTTGACGTAGTCGCGCGCCTGCAGGCCGATGGTGAACAGGCAGTGCGGATCGCTCATCGCGACCGCCCCCTTGCCCATGAAGGTGTTGGCGACGCCGATGCCGGTCTTGCGCGCGAAGCGGCGCAGCTGGCGCGCGGCGCGCTTGCGCACCGCGCCGTTGCCCGCGATCACCATCGGGTTCTTGGCCTTGAGGATCACGTCGACCGCCTCGGCCACCGCCTTGTGGTCGGCCGCGGGCCGGCGCGTGCGCGCGCTGGGCATCGGCTTGCCCTTGACCTCGGCCTCGGCCAGGTCCTCGGGCAGCTCGATCAGCACCGCGCCGGGC
>JADZDN010000333.1 GCA_020851015.1 Alphaproteobacteria bacterium
CACGCGGTGATCGACACCAACCTGAACTCGCTGTTCTACATGACCCGCGCGGTGATCGAGGGCATGCGGGCGCGCAGCTTCGGCCGCATCATCACGATCGGCTCGATCAACGGCCAGAAGGGACAGGTCGGCCAGACCAACTATGCCGCCGCCAAGTCCGGCACGATCGGCTTCACCAAGGCGCTGGCGCAGGAGAACGCCAGCAAGGGGATCACCGCCAACGTGATCGCGCCGGGCTACATCGCCACCGACATGGTGCGCGCCGTGCCCGAGCCGATCCTGCAGAAGATCGTCGCCCTGATCCCGGTCGGTCGGCTCGGCGAGGCCGAGGAGATCGCGCGTTGCGTCGCGTTCCTGGCGGCCGACGAGGCCGGATTCATCACCGGCTCGACGCTCACGGTGAACGGCGGCCAGTACATGGCGTGACCCTGCCGCGTTCTCATGCTTCGACAAGCTCGACATGATGTCCTCATCCTGAGCCTGTCGAAGGATGGGGACCGCACCAGCGGCCCGCTGACATGAGCCGCGAGTATCCCGACCGTCCGATGGTCGGCATCGGCGTCGTCGTCTTCCGCGCCGACAAGGTGCTGCTGATCCGGCGCGGCAAGCCGCCGCGGCTGGGCCAATGGAGCCTGCCCGGCGGGCTGCAGGAGCTGGGCGAGACCGTGTTCCAGGCCGCCGTGCGCGAGGTGCGCGAGGAATGCGCGGTCGCGATCGAGCCGCTCTCGATCATCGATATCGTCGACGCGATCACCCCCGACGCGGATGGCCGCGTGCGCTTCCATTACACGCTGGTCGAGGTGCTGGCGGAATGGCGCGCGGGCGAACCGGTCGCCGGCGACGACGCGATGGATGCCGCCTGGATCGACCCCGCGTCCATCGAGGGGCTGGGGATGTGGGAGCAGGCGACGCGCATCATCGCCAAGGGACGGACGATGCGCGGGTAGCAACCGAGCGCGTTTCCCATCCCTGCCCCGCGTTTCCGCCCGCGCCATCGTCGCGTTCGATTTGCATTTGCCGTCATCGAACCGACAAGGGCTCGTAAAACACCAGATATTGTGATTTTTCGCCGGCTCGGCTATTAGTTTCTTCAACATGCTGATGCCAGAAACGGAGACGGAAGACGTCGTGTCTGTTTCGGTCGAGAGTTGCCCGGCCCTGGTCCTGAACGCCGATTTCCGGCCGCTCAGCTACTTCCCGCTGTCCCTGTGGTCGTGGCAGGAAGCGGTGAAGGCGGTGTTCCTGGACCGGGTCAACATCGTCTCGGAATATGACCGCGTGGTGCGCAGCCCCAGCTTCGAGATCCGGCTGCCGTCCGTCATCGCGCTCAAGGACTACATCCAGACCGCGCGCCGCCCGGCGTTCACGCGGTTCAACGTGTTCCTGCGCGACCGCTTCACCTGCCAGTACTGCAACGAGCGTCACGTCACCAACGACTTGACGTTCGACCACATCGTCCCGCGCTCGCGCGGGGGGCAGACGGTGTGGACCAACGTCGTCACCGCCTGCGGCACCTGCAACCTCGCGAAAGGCAGCCGCCTGCCCAATGAGTGCGGGATGTTCCCACGCACCAGTCCGTTCCAGCCGACGAGCTTCGAGTTGCAGGAAAATGGGCGGGGTTACCCGCCCAATTATTTGCACGAGAGCTGGCGCGACTTCCTGTACTGGGATTCCGAGCTGGATCCGAACTGAGCGGCGGCGCCATGGCCGAAGCCGCGTGGCGCTGGCGCGCCGCTGTGCCCGGGGACCTGGCGGGCATCCGCGCCCTGTTCGACGCGGTCAAGCAGGGCGAACGGCCGCTGGCGCACGACCGCTGGCGCTTCTTCGGTCGCACGGACGAACCCGCGGTATTGGCGGTCGGCGAGGACGACCAGGGCCTCGCCGGCTTGAATGCGCTGCTGCCGACCGAGGCGGTGCTGGACGGGCGGCGCTTCAAGGCCTGCCAGTCGATCGACACGATGGTGCATCCCCGCGCACGCGGCCGCGGCCTGTTCGGCCTGCTGGCGTCGAAGGCCCGCGACATGGCCGCGGCCCGCGGCATCGAACTGGTCTACGGCTTTCCCAACGAGACCAGCCGGCCGATGTTCATGAAGTCGCAGGACTTCGTGTATCTGGGCGATACGCCGCGACACGTGCGCTGGCTGCGCCCGTCGGTGCGTCGGCCCGGTCCCGTCGGCGCCATGCTCGACCGCATCGCCGGCATGCTGCCGCAAGGCGGCGTGCGCGGCCTCGAAGCAACGCCAGGGCCACCCGCCGAGCACGAGCTGGCGGCGCTGCTGGATGCCGAGGCACCCGCGCCGGCAGGCGAGTGCCGGATTCACCGTACCCCTGCCGAGCTGCGCTGGCGCTACGCGGCCGAGGCGGCGATGGGCTACGAGTGGCTGATCGCGCGCCGTGGCGGCAGGGCGGTCGCCGCCTGCGTCTGGGGCATGCGCGATCCAAGCTGGAGGGGGCGCGCGACCAAGCGCGCCGGGCTGATGGAGCTCATCGGCTCGGACCGCGACGGCCTCTCCGCGGCGCTGGCCGCCGCCATCGGCCGCGCGCGCGCAGCCGGCGCATGGCGGCTGGAGGCGATCTGCTCGCGCGCGGAGCTCCGGCCCCTGCTGCGCCGCGCGGCGTTCCTGCCCGCCGGAACGATCCCGCTGGTCGCCCGCGGTTGCGGCAACGAGACACCGCCGCCGCCGCGCTGGGGCAACATCACCGGCGACTTCGACGGCTATTGACGCCGCACGCGGGCGCGCCGGCGCGCCCAGCGGTCGGCAAGCGCGGCCGCCGGTTCGAAGCTCAGCCGCGCGCCATCGACCACCGTCAATCCGTCCAGGCCGTTGATCGTGTGCAGTCCGTGGGGAAAGGGCCCACCCGGATCCGGTCGCAGCACGAACGCCACCTCCTCGCGGAAGCGCCGCTCGTCCAGCTCGACAACGCGGTTGATCGCGATCGCGCTGCCGTAGCGCAGCGCGCAATCCTGCGCCGGCCGGTACAGCTCGTTGCCGATCGCGATGAATGCGCCGGCGGGGCGACTGGACCGCACGTCCGTCTTCACCGGGTTGAGCGGATGCGGCAAGTATGGTCCTTGCCAGCGTTCCGCATGGAACAGAAACAGGTTGGTGACGTCGTCATCGTGGCGATCGCAGCAGAACAACCACCAGCGGCCGCCATGCCACAAGAGGGTCGGGTCGACGATCGCGCGGGCGGTCATCAGCTCGCGGTCGTGAACCAGGGTCGTGCCGTCCGGCGCGATCTGGTAGGCCGACAGCCGATCGGCCTCCCAGCTTTCGGGCACGATATAGGTGCCGGACCAGTCCCGCAGGATGAAAGGATAGGAAAGGTGGTGGGGCTGGACCAACGCGTCGGCCTCGGCCAGAAGCCGCCGGTCGCCATCGACGGAGATCAGCGCCAGCCGGCCGCGCGCGACCGCATAGGGCGCACTCTCGATCAGGATGTCCAGCCGATCGCCCAGGCGGCGGAGCGGAAACGGGTCGGCGTAGAAGCGGTCGTCCGGTTGGCCGGCGATCCATCGCAGCGGCGCCAGGCGCTTCTCGCGGATCACCGCCTCGATCGGCTGGTCGGCGATGCCGATCGACCATCGCTCGCGCCGGAGCCGCCGCCCCAGGCTTTCCCACGCATAGGCGGAGACGCGGCAGACGGCGCCCAGCCGGGTGGCAAGGGAGGCGCCGCGCGGGACGGAAGCGGGCAAGACGACGCTGCGCAGCGGCGACGGCGCCGCGCGCGTCTCCGCCATGCCCGCGAGCACGATCGCGGGCCAGCGCGCCGAGCGCAGCAACAGCGAATCGGCGTCGCGGCGCGGCGTCTGGCGCGTGCGGAACCAACCTTCGCGCAGAACGTCCACCGCGCCCGATCCGCTGTCGCGGTAAAGCAGGCAGCACGAAGCCAGGTCGCCGTTGGCGATCTCGTCGAGGCCGGGGCCGGTGCCGTCGTAACGCGCGGGATCGCCGTGGTGGAACGCCCAGACGCCTAGGCGCGCGATGCCTGGCAGCGAGCGGCCGAGCCGAAGGCCGGTCAGGTCGAGCAACAGGTCGAGCGTATGCCCGGCGAGTGCGATGCGGTCCAAATCGGATGGCGGCGCCGCAATCGCAAGGCTGGCCGCGCCGGCGGGAAGCTGGTCCAACCCCGCCTCGGCACCGGCGCGCGAGCCTGCCGGCAGGCGAAGCGGCGGGGTTCCGTCGACTTCGATGATCAGCGCGATCCGGCCGAACCCGCTCGCGCCGAGCGCGCGCGCGCATTCCGCCTGCCAGCGCTGCACGCCGCGGCGCCCGACCGCGATTGCGATGGTAAACATTCGGTTTCCGGCCAATCGTTCGACGATCTTAAGGACATTACAAGCAATTGCCATCACATAAGGGCATCAGTAATGTCGCGCGCAAATCGACGCCCCATGTGCAGTGCCGCCATCCATGGTTGAAAACGCGCCTTCATCGGGAACGCTAGCGCTTTCCGGGTGGGCGCGGGTGCCGCTGGCCGGCATGACGGCCCGCCGGCCCGAGCGCCTGCGCGAGGTCAAGGCCGCGCTGGACGCAGCCGGCCCGCGGGGCATCATTGCGTATGGCGGCGGCCGCTCCTACGGCGATGCCGCGCTGAACGACGGCGGCGATGCGCTGTTGACGCGGCGGCTGGACCGGCTGGTTTCGTTCGATCCCGCCAGCGGCGAGCTGGTCGCGGAATGCGGCACCACGATCGACGAGCTGCTCACGGTGTTCCTGCCGCGCGGCTGGATGCCGCCGGTCTGCCCGGGCACGGCGTTCGTCACGCTGGGGGGCGCGCTGGCCAACGACGTGCACGGCAAGAACCACGACCGCGACGGCAGTTTCGCCGAGCACGTGCGCTGGTTCGACCTGCTGCTGGCCGATGGCACGGTCCGGCGGGTGACGCCCGAGGGCGAGCCGGACCTGTTCGCCGCCACCGCCGGCGGTATCGGGCTGACCGGCATCGTCCTGCGGCTGTGCCTGCGGATGCGCCCGATCGTCGCGCCGGCGGTAATCGTGCGCGAGGACCGCATGGGATCGCTCGACGATTTCCTGTCGGCCTTCGCCGGCCGCGCGCGCCAGGCAAGCTATTCGGTCGGCTGGATCGACACGTTGGCGCGCAACGGCCGGCTGGGACGCGGAATCCTCGAAACGGCCGAACCCGCGCCCGCGGGCAAGTCCTTCGCCGAAGACCGCAAGGGCGCGACGGTGCCGATCGACCTGCCCGGCTTCGCCCTCAACCCGATCGCCGTCGCCGCGTTCAACGCGCTCTACTTCCATCGCATCCCCGCTGGCGGGCGCGAGCGCGTTCTGGCCCTGCGCCGGTTTCTGTTCCCGCTCGACGCCCTGGGCGGGTGGAACCGCATGTACGGCAAGCGGGGCTTCCGCCAGTTCCAGTGCGTATTGCCCAACGGCGAGGCGGCGGGCGGCATCCGCAAGCTGATCGCGGCGATCACCGAAAGCCGCGCCGCGTCGTTCCTGGCCGTGCTGAAGACGCTGGGCCGCGCGGGCGTCGGCATGCTGTCCTTCCCCACGCCCGGCATGACTCTGGCAGTCGACTTCCCCAACCGGCCCGATGCGCCCGACCTGCTGCACCGCCTTGAACGCATCGTCCTGGATCACGGCGGGCGCATCTACCTGGCGAAGGACTCCGCGCTGAGCGCCGAGGGCTTCGCGCGGATGTATCCGCGGCTCGACGAATTCCGCCGCGTGCTGGCGGCGGTCGACCCCGCGGGCCGGTTCCAGTCCGACATGGCGCGCCGCCTGCGCATCCGCGGGGACGCGGCATGAGCGGCGAGACCTGGGTGGTGCTGGGCGCGACGTCGGCTATCGCGCGCGCCTTCGCCCGCATCGTCGCCGCGCGCGGCGACGGCGTGATCCTGGCCGGCCGCGACCGCGAGGACCTGGCGGCATTGGCGCAGGACCTGCGCGTGCGCGGTGCTGGGTGGGCAGAGGCGCTGGGCTTCGATGCGCTGGACACGGCGAGCCATGGCGAATTCGCCCGCGAATGCGGGCGGCGGGCGACGGGCAAGCTCTGCGTGTTCCTGGCCTTCGCGGCGATGCCCGAGCAGGACGCCATCGACAAGGACCCGTCGCTGGCCGTCCACACGATCAACGCGACCTTCACGGGCGCGGTTAGCGTGCTGCATTGCCTGGCGCCGATGCTGGACGACCAGCATGGCGGGCGCGTGATCGCGCTGGGCTCGGTCGCCGGCGACCGCGGGCGGCGCAAGAACTACGTCTATGGCGCCGCCAAGGCGGGCCTGCACACCTATCTGCAGGGATTGCGCGCGCGGCTTTTCGCCGCTGGCGCCACGGTGACCACGGTGAAGCCTGGCTTCGTCGATACCGCCATGACCTTCGGCCGGCCCGGCCTGTTCCTGGTCGCGGCGCCGGAAGCCGTGGCGGCCGCCGCGCTTGCCGCGGCCGAGAAGGGGCGCGAGGAAATCTACGCGCCGTTCTTCTGGGCGTTCATCATGCTGATCATCAAGTCGATCCCCGAACGGATCATGAAGAAGCTGAACATCTAG
>JADZDN010000334.1 GCA_020851015.1 Alphaproteobacteria bacterium
CTCGACGTCCTTGTGGCGGAACAGCGCGTTCTCGTCGAAGTTCACCTTGGCGTCGAGGGCCATCACGCGCCCGTCGCCGGTGACCACCAGGGGATTGATCTCGCACAGGCTCATGTCGAGGTCGGTGAAGGCGCGGTAGAGGGAGGCGACGAACCGCGTCGCCTCGCCCACCTGCTTGCCCTCGAGCCCGAGGCCGAAGGCGACCTTGCGGCCGTGGAAGGGCTGGATGCCGACCGCGGGATCGATCGCGACCTTGATGATCTTCTCCGGCGTCTTGGCGGCGACCTCCTCGATGTCCATGCCGCCTTCGGTCGAGGCCATCAGCGTCAGCCGCCCGGTGGCGCGGTCGACCAGCATGCCGAGATAGAGCTCGCGCTTGATGTCGCAGCCCTCCTCGACATAGACGCGCTTGACGACCTTGCCCTGCGGGCCGGTCTGGTGCGTGACCAGCGTCATGCCCAGCATCTTGCGCGCGGTCTCGCGGGCGTCGTCGAGCGACTTCACGACCTTGACGCCGCCGCCCTTGCCGCGGCCGCCCGCATGGATCTGCGCCTTCACCACCCAGACCGGGCCGGGCAGGATCTTGGCCACGGCCTGCGCCTCTTCGGCGGTGTAGGCGACGCCGCCGCGCGGCACGGCCACCCCGTATTTGGCCAGCACGGTCTTGGCCTGGTACTCATGGATGTTCATCGAGCGCCCTCCCCCGGGCGGTTGGTTTCAGGCGGCCTGCGCCGGGCATTTTCGGCCGGCACAGTCGGGCAGGAATCTTTAATTTCCGGCAAATTCGTCGGGATAGCGCGGCGCACGCCAGGGCCAGGTGGCGCGGGCGGGAAAGGCCCATGGCCGGCGGAGCACCGAGTCGCGGCAGCTTCGGGAAAACCCATGCTAACCTGATGAAAAATAAGGCAAAGGCCTAGGGGCCAGGAATGGGCGGATCGAAACCGTATATAGCACTCGCGCATGCGCAAGCAACGGAAATGCCTTGGCGGGTGGGTTCAGGCCAAATCAACCGGCCGTCGATGACGCCGGCCGCAATCGCGCGAAGCGCCAGGCCAGCAGCAAGCCAAGGGCGGCCGCCTGTGCCGCGCCGGCGGCGACGGTCAGCGGCGAGGAGACCCCCGGCAGCGGCGCGGTCAGCCCGGCTTGCGCCGCGAAGCCGAAGGCGGTCAGCACGACCGGCACCATGCCGTGCAGGATCGCCAGCGCGATGATGGCGTTGATATCCGCGCGCTCCGGGCGTCGCCCGACCGCGAACAGCAGCACCACCAGCGCGTCGCGCGCCGCGAACACCATCAGCGCGATGATCCAGCTCATGACGTGGCGGCCGACCGCGATCGACTCCGGACCCAGCGACTGCACCCACAGGTCGATCGCGGTGGATTCGCGCAAGGCCATCAACCCGACGGCAAGCGTGATGGCCGCCACGGGCAGCCAAGCCGGCATCAATTCGCCGACCAGCCGCCAGCTTCCCTGGCGCAGCGCGCGCGCCCAGCGCAGCAGCGCGATCGGCTCGCCGGGTGCCGCCAGCAGCGTGACGTAGAACAGGCTCAGCATCGCCACGCCGTTGGCGGCCAGCGCCACCGCCGAGGGAAACGGTACGCGATAGGGCTGCGGGATGAACCCGGTGATGAACCCCATCAGGAACAGCGCGAACAGCGGCAGCCGCCACGTGGAATCGCGGTACTGCAGTTCCGCGCGCATGAGCTGGTGCACCGCCAGCAGCGCCCAGGCGAAGAAGGCGGTGGCGACGAACAACAGGAAGGCCTGCGTCGGATAGGGAAACCCGTACCACCAGATCGTCGAGCGCCGGACCGGCTCGAACGTGTTGGTCACGAAAAAGAACGGCACGAAGACGGACAGGCCCGCGATCTGCGCCAGGCCGAGGGCGAACTGCCGGCCGCGCCGCCGGCGGCGCATCTGGACCAGCGCCACCAGCATGCTGACGCTCTGCGCCAGCAGCGCGAACACCAGCATGGACAGCAGCTCGCCCGGCGAGGGCAGGCGCATCCAGGGCCGCGTGTGGACGTCCAGCGCGATCGTCGCCGCGAACGCGATCCAGGACAGGGCGGCGCCATACCACGCGAAGGCGGTGGCGCCGAACAGCTTGCCCCAGGTCATCGACCAGGCGCCGATCGCCGCCATGCGCTGGTTCTGCCAGGTGGCGCCGATCACCTCCTCCATGATCGAATCGGCGGCGCGCCGCGTGCCCCAGAAGCCGGCGAACAGCCAGAACAGCGTCTCCGGCGCGACCGGCAGGACGCTGGCCTGGATCGACGCCAGGAACAGCAGGCCGAGCACCAGCGGCGTCGCGATCAGCCGGTGCGGCGTCAGCTGCACCCACAGGTTGCGGCGGAATTCCCAGCTCACGGCGCGGCACCGCCGCTGGCGGCACCGCCGACGCGCGCGCGATAGAGCTCCTGGATGTTCTCCTGGTCCGGCCCGCAGCGCGCCACCGGCGCGCCGGCCGCGACCAGCGCCGCCAGCAAGGCCGCCAGGCTCGCGGGATCGTCGCGCATCCGGCACAGCGCCTTGTCCGGCGCGTGGCTCAAGACGGTCACGTCGGGCTGCGCCGACAAAAGCGCGAGCAGCCCTGGCCAGGGCGCGGCGAGCTGGATCGCCACCAGCCCGCGCCCGTCGGCCGCGCGGAAGCGCCGCTGCTCGACCAACCTGCCGCGGCTGAGGATCAAGAGGTCGGTGCAGTAGTCCTCGAGCTCGGTCAGGATGTGCGAGGACACGACGATGGTGACGCCCTCGCGCGACAACGCCAGCAGGGTCTGCGAAAGATCGGCGCGCGCCTGCGGATCGAGGCCCGCCGCGGGCTCGTCGAGCAGCAGCAGGCGCGGCGCATGCACCGTGGCCTGCGCGATCGCCAGGCGCTGGCGCTGGCCGCGCGACAGGTCGCCGGCGCGGCGCGCCAGCAGGTCGGCGATGCCGAAGCGACCGGCCGCGCGGTCGACCGCCGGCGCGATCGC
>JADZDN010000335.1 GCA_020851015.1 Alphaproteobacteria bacterium
GTCGATCACGACATCGTTGCGTTCTAGCAGGGACTGGGTCGCCGCGTGGCGCATCCGGTCGATCTGTTCGTTTATTTGTCTGTCTTTTTCGATGTAGGTGTCGGTGCGCGGGACGTAAGCCTCGGGCTGGTAGTAGTCGTAGTAGGAGACGAAGTACTCGACCGAATTGTCGGGGAAGAAGCCTTTCATCTCGCCATAGAGCTGGGCGGCGAGCGTCTTGTTGGGCGCCAGGATCAGCGTGGGCCGCCGCGTCGCCTGGATCACGTGCGCCATGGTGAAGGTCTTGCCCGAGCCGGTGACGCCCAGCAGCACCTGGTCGCGCTCGGCGCCCTCCACGCCCTTGATCAGCGCCTCGATCGCCTGCGGCTGGTCGCCCGCGGGCTTGTAGTCCGACACGATGCGGAACGGATGCCCGACGCCGGTGCGGTCCGGTCGCGCGGCGGGAACTTGCAAGAGGACGTCGGACATGCTGCTTGCCAGCTCCGGTGCTCTCTCTCCGCGTCATGGCCAGGCCTGCCGGCCATCCACGCCGGCAACCGCGACGGCCAGCGGAAAAGCGTGGATGCCCGGGCCAAGCCCGGGCATGGCGAGGGGTAAATTGGAAGCCCCTATAATGGGCATTCCCCGGGCGAATTGCCAGGGCCGGGTCTAACCGTTGCCCCCGCCGTCGCCCTCGCGATCCGGCACGCGGTTCGTGCCACCGCGTACCGCCCCGTCGTCGCGCGCGATGCGGGCCTCCGGGGGCGGCGGCAGGGCGCCGGTGCGGCGATGCCGGCCGCGCTGCCACAGGAAGAACGCCAGCACGGCCGCGCCGAGCAAGCCGACGATCGCGAAGCCGTTCATGCGCGCCCGCTAGAGCGACGAGGACTTGGCGCGGACCAGGTCGATCCAGCCATGCGCGGGCCGGCGCATCGCGCTGCGCGCGGTGAGCCTCGGCCCCTGGAAGTCGAGCGCATCGAGCTTGACCGGCGCATTGGCGCGCATCGCCTGGCGCAGGGCCTCGATCACCCGGACATCGGCGCGTCCGTCGGCGCCCGAGGGCAGCGGCGCGCGGCCCGCCGCGATGCAGTCCGAGAAGTGCAGCAGCAGCGGCGCGAACTGGTCCAGCGCCGGGAAGGCACGCTCCAGCCGCCGCGGCTTCGGCAAGGGCCAGTCGACCCGCATCGCCTTGCCGCCCAGCATGCCGTAGGCCTGGTCGAGCCGCAGCGTGCCCTTGGTGCCGAACACCTCGATCGTGGCGGAGCGCGCCGCGCCCATGGCGCAGGTGAAGGCGGCCATCCGCGCGCCTGGGAAGCGCAGCGTGACCTGCGCGATCTCCTCGACCTCGCGGAAGCGCCGGTCCTTGCCGGATGCCGCCGCAGCGAACACCTCGACCGGCTCGGCGCGGAAGACGTGGCGCATCGCGTTGACGCAATAGACGCCGAGATCGAACAGCGGCCCGCCGGCCAGCTCGGCCTGGGTACGGATATTGCCCGCGCGCACCTGCACGCAGAACTGCGAGGTCGCGAAGCGCACGTCGCCCAGCTTGCCGCCATGGATCAGGTCGTAGGCGGCCAGGGTCGCCGGCTCGAAATGCAGGCGATAGGCCGTCATCAGCCGGCTCCGGCCGGACCGCGCCGCCTGCTCCATCGCCAGGCAGTCCTCGACCGTGGTGGCGAGCGGCTTGTCGCACATCACGTGCACGCCGGCGGCCAGCGCGCGCACCGCGAAGTCGCGATGCAGCGTGTTGGGCAGGCCGATATAGACCGCGTCGATCCTGCCGGAGGCGAGCAGCGCGTCGAATTCGTCGTAGCCCGCGAGGATCGGCACGCCGTAGGTCTTGCCCAGCGCGCGGCGCTTGCGCGCATCGCCCGAGATCAGCGCGGTCAGCTCGCTGTTGCGCCGGGCGTTGCGGAACGCCGGCAGCATGGCCTTCTGGCTGATGTAGCCGAGCCCGACCACCCCGTAGCGGATCTTCTTCTGCGCCGCCATTCCTGACCTCCCCCGGTCGGTGCCCCGGATCGTCGCCCCGACCGCGATCAGGGCTTGCCGGCCACCGGCTTGCCGGCCACCATCCACATATTGTCGCTGGTCGGCAAACGATCGACGAGGCCGAAGCGCGCCACCGCCAGCCCCTCGTCGCGCACCATGCGGGCGAGGCTGCGCGGCGTGAAGTAGTTGACATGGTCCGGCCAGCGGAAGCCGCACCAGCGCTTGCCCATCACCATCCGGTTCAGGCTGGCGTAGTTAGGCACCTTGATGATCGCGGCCCCGCCGGGCATCAGCGCGCGCGCCACGCCGGCCAGGGTCGCGCGCGGCTCGCTGTCGTGTTCGAGGAACGAACGCATCACCACGCCGGCGAACTTGCCGGCCGGCACCTGGCGCAAGCCCTCGGCCGCCGGCGCCGTGACGACGAACCCGCCGCGCGGCTCCAGATTGGCGCGGGCACGCGCCGCCATGTCCTCGGAAATCTCGATGCCGCAGCGCACGTAGTCGCCCGGCAGGTTGGCGATCTGCCAGCCGTCGCCGCAGCCCACGTCCACCACCATGCCCGGCGGCACGTGGCGCGCCGCCAGCCTTCCCAGGCGCGTGCGCCTGAACCAGTGCAGGCGGAAGCGCGTGCCCTTGCTGAGGCCCTGCAGCACCGGGCTTTCGGCGCGCCGCTGCGCGCCCTCGGCCGGCGCGCTCTTCTCCCAGGCGTGGGTGGTGGCGAGCTCGTCGTAGACCGGCGCGTTCTCCAGGTAGACGAAGCCGCAGCCCGCGCAGGACTTCACCTGCCAGTCGCCCTTGGAGTAGGGCCCCGGATCGACCCCGGCGTTGTCGCGCCCGCAGGCCGGGCAGCCGCGGTGCCGGGTGCGATAGGACGCGGTGGCGACGGCGGCGACCATCGGCTCAGAACAGCTTGCCGCCGTTCGGCACGCGATGGTCGACCCCGATCATCACCACCCCGCCCTCGGGATCGGGGAAGCCCAGCACCAGCACCTCGGACAGGAACTTGCCGATCTGCTTGGGCGGGAAATTGACCACGGCGGCGACCTGGCGGCCGGGCAGTTCCTCGAGCTTGTAGTATTTCGTGATCTGCGCCGAGGTCTTCTTGACGCCGATCTGCGGGCCGAAATCGACCTTCAGCTTGAAGGCCGGCTTGCGCGCCTCCGGATAGGGCTCGGCCTCCACGATGGTGCCGACGCGGATGTCGACCCTGGCGAAATCGTCGTAGGTGATGGTCATGCGGCTCCCGTCCCGCGCGTTCCTCGATGGCGGCCGGACCATAGCCCGGAATTCCGCCGGGGGCCAAGCCGCGCAAACCAGACACGCAGGGGAAACGGCGCTTGCCGGCCCGTTCGCTATTCGACTAGCGTGCCGGCAATGGACCAGCCCCGCCCCCCGCGGCGCAGCGTACGCTTGGCCGCGCTTCTTCTTGCCGCGCTCGCCGTTGTCGCCACGCTTGCTCTCTGCGAGGCGGCGGCACGGCAATTCTTCGATCCGTCGAACTATTACATCCGCACGCCCGGGTGGGAGATCGTCTTCAACCCCACGCCCGAGGGCACGCCCGGCATCGCGGTGCCCGCGCATATCCTCATCAACCGCTACGGCCTGCGCGGCGATGTTCTACGACGACTTTCATTTTTCCGCCGCGGGGGCCGCGGCGGTCGCCGACATCGTCCGGCGCGGCGTCGCGCGCTTGGATCTGCGGTGACGGCGCCGGGCCCGAAAAAGCGAAGGGCCGCCCCGGTGAGGGGCGGCCCGCGCTTTTGCCTCGGATCGTCGGAAGGAGGGCAGCTTACTTGTGCTTGCCGTTGACCTTGCCATTGACGACCGAATGCTTCACCTCGTCCAGCGCCTCGGTGACGCGCCTGTTGATGATGCCGAACGCCTCGCTGTTCGACTTCACCATCATCTCCGACAGCTCGCGCAGGTTGGCCAGCGCCTTCTCGTAGCCGACCTTCACCAGCTCGGCCTGCTTGACGACGCGGGCGTCGGGGCTCTGGCTGGCCGAGGCCAGTTCCTGTCCCGCCTTGGTCAGCGACTCGATCGCCTCGCGCACGATGTCGCCCTGGCGCTTCGCCACCGCCTGGAATCCCTCGATCGCCAGCTGGTTGGCCGCCGCGATCGCCTCGAAATTCTTGCGCTGCGTATTGACTAGCGCTTCAACATTGAAGCCAGGAACCTTGAACTCGGACATCACCTTCGTGAAATCCATCTCGCCGAAGGGATTGGCGGACTTGATCATCGCGAATTCTCCATCAGGGGCATCGCTGCCTAGCGTTTAAGCGCCAACCGCCCACCGGTCGAGGCTGCGATGCAATATGGTCGTAATGTGCCTGTATTCAAGGCATAGGTCAAGTTGAATTTGTGCACCGCAATAAGAACAATTGGGCCCAAATTGTCTATTCGACGAAACTAGTCCCTAGTTTCTGTCCGAAAAAGCGAACGGGCGATAGGCTCGATTCGCCGAAGCGCTGTATCGAGGGCCGCCATCGTCTTGGCCTGATCGTCGCTGTCGTCGTTGAGCCAGACGCGCAGCACCGAGAGGTGGACGAGGCCCAATCCTTTTGCTTTGAGCGCGCCGGCGAGGCCGCCGCTGGGAATTCCGGCCGCTTCGAGCATCCAGGCCATCGAGCGGCGGGCCTGGCCGCACAGGCAAAGCAGCGCCAGGGGATCGCCCGGCGCATCGGCGACGATCCGCGCGATGGCCTCGCGATGGGGTTTCAGCGCGTCGTAGCGGCGCATCATCGTGTCGAACAGCCGGTCGCGCGGGCTTTCCTCGGCATCGGCCGGCGGCCCGCCAAGGACCGCGGCATCGACCTGGCGGGCCAAGCCGGCCAGGATGGCGGCGCACGAGGGATAGCGGCGGTAGAGTTCGGCCAGGGTGACGCCGCAATCCGCGGCGACCGCCGCCAGCGTGACGTTGCGCCAACCGCGTTCGACCGCCAGCCGCATGGCTGCTTCGATCGCGCGTCCGTCCAGATCGCCCGCCGGTTCGCGCGCGGCCGATTTGGGCCGCCCCGCGGCCTTGCGTCGTTTCGCCTGCGCCATATCAAACCCTTTCAACCGTGACGGGCGTCACCACGATATGGTGACCAGCATCACAGCACCCAAGCCCGTCATGCGCGAGACTGCACCCATCGGAACGGACAACCATGTAGGGGTTGGTCGTCTCCGCAAGGGCGCGGCACTTCAAACCTTGGGCGGTCGGGAAGTGTCGCGCCCACGATTCTACGCAGGCGCCGCGCGCCCCGCAATCCGGCCAATCCCGCAATCGGTCAGTCGCGAAGGCGCGGCAGCAGCCGCTCGGCCTCGGCCAGATCCTCCGGCCGGTTGGCGTTGAAGAAGGGATCGACCGGGTCGACCGCGAAATCCACCGCGACCAGGCGATGGCGCCCGGTCCAGGCATCGACCTTGCGCACGCCCTCCTCCGCCAGCGCCCGCCGCAGATCGGCGCGCAGCCGCATCGGCCACAAGCCGACGACGGGATGCGCCTGGCCGGCCGAGCGCGCGCAGGCGAGATCGGCCGCCTCCCCAGCCACCGCCGCCGCCATCCGCGCCACCAGGTCGCGCGGCAGAAAGGGCGCGTCGCCGGCGAAGCTCGCGACCCAGGCGGCGTCCGGCGCCTCGGTAGCCGCCCAGTCGAGCCCGGCCAGGATGCCCGCCAGCGGACCGGCGAAATCCGGCACGCTGTCGGCCATCACCGGCAGGCCATAAGCGGCGAAGCGCCGGGCATCGCCGTTGGCGTTCAGCACCAGGCGGTCGACCTGGGGCCGGGCGCGATCGATCACATGCTGCAGGATGGTCTTGGGCCCGAGGGGGCGAAGGCACTTGTCGCCCCCGCCCATGCGGCGCGACTGGCCGCCGGCCAGGATGACGCCGACGACGCGGCGCGCCACGCCGCTAGGCCGTTGCGGCGACGACCCGGTCGCGCCCCCCGCGCTTGGCCGCGTAGAGCGCGCGGTCGGCCGCTTCGATCGCGTCCTTGATCGGGCCGGCGCCCAGGGACGCGACCCCGATCGACGCGGTGACCGAAACCGGGTCGGCGTCGTCGATCTCGACCGGCGCTTCGGCGACCGCCAGGCGCAGGCGTTCGCAGACGGCGGTGGCCGCGCCAAGATCGGCATTGGGCAGGCAGAGCAGGAATTCCTCGCCGCCGTAGCGGAAGACCGTATCGTACGGCCTGACATGGGCGAGCAGCCGCCCGGCCGCGGTGATCAGCACGTGGTCGCCGGCGGCGTGGCCCAGCGAGTCGTTGATGCGCTTGAAATGATCCAGATCGAGCAGCGCGACGCAAAGCGGCGCTGCGGTGCGCCGGGTGCGCGCCGCCTCGCGCTCCAGCTCGACCAGCATGGCCTGGCGGCTGTGGGCGCCCGTCAGCGGATCGAGATCCGACTTCAGCCGCTGGAAGGCGGCGCTGATGCGGCGGGCGCGCAGGTTGAAATCGCTGACCGCAGCCACCAGCGCATCGTACTCGGCGACCGGTACCACGCCGCCGCCCTGGATTACGCGGGCCAGCATGCGGGACTGGTCGTGCATGCGTTCGTGCGCCTCGGCCAGGTCGTGGAAGGCCGGCTGGTCGAGCAACCCGCCGTCGTGGCGATGCACCTCGTACCAGGCGCCGAAGCGGCACAGGAAGGCGGCGTTTGGCGAGGCCATCTCGATCGGCATCGCCTCGCGGCAGATCAGCGCGCGGTGCCAGGCCTGCAGCCATTGCAGGTGCTCGTCGACCGCGGCGTCGATCGCGTCGACGATCTGGGCGGTGGATTGCGATGCGGCGGGCGGCGCGAACAGCGGTATCGGCGGCCCGGCCAGCAGCGCGGCCGCGGCCAGGTCGGCGTCGCACCGGGTGGGATCGAAATCGAGCGTGGCCAAGGCGGTCATCGGCGCGTTCTGCGGCCCCCAAGCAACCAAGCCCAGCCTGTGACCATTCTGGGCCGACGAAACCTAGCGGCGAATATTTACGCAGTCGTTAAGCGGAAATACAAAGCATTTGAGGCAAGAGCGAGACAATTCCCAGGGTTAGCGCCGAATTTCCCGGCGCATGATCGGGTGGTTCGGGCTGGGACGCGCGGCTTCGGCAAAGCCGCAGGCCGCGAAGACCTGGGCCGTGCCCATGAAGGACGAGAAATCCATCGCCCGCTTGGCGGTGTCGATCGGGTAGCCCTCGACCAGCCGCGCGCCGCTCTTGCGCGCGTGGGCCACCGCCGCCGCGAGCAGCGCCCGGCTGAGGCCGCGGCCGCGGTAGTCCTTGGCGACGTAAAAGCAGGTGACCGACCAGCATGGCCCCGTTGGCGTCGACTTGGCCTCGACCGTCTTGGTGCGCGAGCGCGCCAGCGAGGCATAGGCTTCCTTGGGCTGGACGGCGCACCACCCCACCGGCCGGCCGCCGTCATAGGCGAGGATGCCCGGCACGGCCCCGCCCGCGACGATCTTCTGGAAGGCGCGCCGGTTGCCCGCGCCGGCATTCTTCTGGAACTCGGCGCGCTTGAGCCGCCACCACATGCACCAACAGCCGGCCATGGCGCCGCGCGGGCCGAACAGGGCCTCGATATCGTCCCAGCGGTCGGGCGTGGCGGGATGAAAATCGAGCGTCGTCTTACGCGGCATCCTCGACATCGGCGCTCTTGCGGCGATGGCGCTTGTCCTCCTCCTCGATCTTCGCGGGGTCGGCGTCGTACTGGATGCGGTCCTGGCCGGACAGCGCGACGAAGCGCTTGCCTTTCGCCCGGCCGACCAGGGTGAGCCCCGCCTTGCGCGCGAGCGCCACGCCCGAGGCGGTGAAGCCCGAGCGCGAGATCAGGATCGGGATGCGCATCTGCACGCACTTGATGACCATCTCGGAGGTCAGGCGGCCGGTGGTGTAGAAGGTCTTGCCCTCCGGCCCGATCCTGTGCAGATGCATGTAGCCGGCGATCTTGTCGATCGCGTTGTGCCGGCCGACATCCTCCATGTAGATCAGCGGCCGGTCCTCCTCGCACAGCACGCAGCCGTGGATCGCGCCGGCCTCGAGGTAGAGGCTCGGCGTCAGGTTGATCTTCTTGGACAGCGCGTAGATCCATGAGGTCTTCAGCACCGCGTCGCTGGGCAGCACGATCTCGTCGAACTTCTCCATCAGGTCGCCATAGACCGTGCCCTGCGCGCAGCCCGAGGTCAGCGTCTTTTTGCGCAGCTTGTCCTCGAAATCGGTCTGTTCCGCCGTGCGCACGACGACCGTGTCGATCTCCAGGTCGACATCGATGCCGGTGATGGTGTCGTCGGGCTTCAACATGTTCTGGTTGAGCAGGTAGCCCACCGCCAGGCAGTCCGGATAGTCGCCCACGGTCATCATGGTGACGATCTCGCGGCCGTTCAGGAAAACGGTCAGCGGCCGCTCGACCGGGACCGAGGTCTCGATCGGCTTGCCGTCCTGGTCGGTGCCCCGGACGCGCTCGGTCAGGCGCGGATCGGCGGGATCGGGGCGGACGATGAACGCGCGCATGCCAGCACTATGGGTGGCGGCGCGGCGCCAGACAAGGCATCGGCGGCTCGTCGGACAGCACCCGGGAAATGACCGCAGTGGAAGAAATCACCGGAAAGCACATAAGATCGCCTAGCCGCCGACCGAACCTAGTCCTGGGGCAAATGACCGAGATTGCCGACGCCTTTGCGGCCGCGCTGCGCCTGATCGTCGGGCTGGACGCGGAGCTGGCCCAGATCATCGGCCTCTCGATCCGCGTCAGCCTGACCGCGGTGGTGCTGGCGGCGATCGTCGCCCTGCCGGCCGGCGCGGCCTTGGCGGTGTTCCGCTTTCCCGGCCGGCGCGTGGTGGTCGTGCTGCTGAACGCGCTGATGGGGCTGCCGCCCGTCGTGGTCGGCCTGGCGGTCTACTTGCTGCTGTCGCGGAGCGGGCCGGTCGGCTTCCTCGGCTGGCTGTTCACCCCCGCCGCGATGGTGACGGCCCAGACCATCCTGATCGCGCCGCTGATCGCCGCCGTCGCCCGCCAGTCGATGGCCGAGCTGTGGGCCGAATACGCCGACGAGCTGCGCTCGCTCGGCGTCGGCCCCGCCCGCACGATCGCGACCCTGCTGTGGGACGGGCGCTTCGGCCTGCTGACCGCGATCCTGGCCGGGTTCGGCCGCGCCTCGGCCGAGGTCGGCGCCGTGATCATGGTCGGCGGCAACATCGCCCATGTCACGCGCACCATGACCACGGCGATCGCGCTGGAAACCGCCAAGGGCGAACTGGCCCTGGCGCTGGGCCTGGGCATCGTGCTGCTGGCGATCTCGATCGGGGTCAACGCCGCCGCCTACCTGGTCGGCGAGGCCACCCGCGCCGGCGAGGCGTCGCCGGCATGATGCCCGCCATCCTGCCGCTCAAGGTCGAGGGCCTCGGCTTCCGCGCCGGCGGTCAGACCCTGCTGCGCGGCATCAGCTTCGAGGTCGTGCCGGGCCGGCGCCTGGTGCTGATGGGACCGAACGGCGCCGGCAAGAGCCTGACCCTGCGCCTGTGCCACGGACTCGAGCGGCCGAGCGAGGGCCGCGTGGCGTGGCAGGGCCCGCGCAGCGCCGAGGCGCGGCTTCATCAGGCGATGGTGTTCCAGCGGCCGATCCTGCTGCGCCGCTCGGCCGCCGCGAACATCGCCTACGCGCTCGACGTGCGCGGGGTGAACGGCGCCGAGCGCCCGCGCCGCGTGAAGCAGGCGCTCGACCAGATCGGCCTCGCCGCCCTGGCCGACCGGCCGGCGCGCGTGCTGTCGGGCGGCGAGCGCCAGCTGCTGGCGCTGGCCCGCGCCGCCGCGCTGAAGCCGGAAGTGCTGTTCCTCGACGAGCCCACCGCGAGCCTGGCGCCCGCCGCCGCCAGGCGGGTCGAGGCCGCCATCGCCGACATCCACGCCGCCGGCACGACGATCGTGATGACCACGCACGACCTTGGCCAGGCGCGGCGCCTGGCCGACGACATCCTGTTCCTGCACGAAGGGCGCCTGGTCGAGCGCGGCCCGGCCGCCGCCTTCCTCGCCGCGCCGAAAACCCCGGAAGCACAAGCCTACATGAAGGGAGAATTGCTATGAGACCGATCCGCCCCGCCCTGTTCCTGCCGACGCTCGCGCTGGTCGCGGTCCTCGGCACGCTTCCCACGCAGGCCGCCGACCGGTTCATCACGGTGGCGTCGACGACGTCGACCGAGCAGTCCGGCCTGTTCAAGTACCTGCTGCCGATCTTCGAGAAGAAGACCGGGATCGAGGTGCGCGTGGTGGCCGTGGGCACGGGCCAGGCGATCAAGCTGGCCGAGAAGGGCGACGCCGACGTGCTGTTCGTGCACCACAAGCCGTCGGAGGAGAAGTTCGTCGCCGAGGGTTGGAGCGCCAAGCGCTTCCCGGTGATGTACAACGACTTCATCGTCGTGGGCCCGGCCGCTGACCCGGCGAAGATCAAGGGGCTGAAGGACACCGCCGCGGCCTTCAGGAAGATCGCCGAGGCCAAGGCGCCCTTCGCCTCGCGCGCCGACAACAGCGGCACGCACCTGGCCGAGATGGAGTTCTGGAAAGCCGCCGGCATCGACGCCAAGGCGTCGTCGGGCCAGTGGTACCGCGAGACCGGATCGGGCATGGGGCCGACGCTCAACACGGCGGCCGGCATGGACGCCTACGCGCTGGCCGACCGCGGCACCTGGCTCAGCTTCGCCAACCGCCAGCGGCTGGAGATCGTCGTCGAGGGCGACCCGAAGCTCTTCAACCAGTACGGCGTGATGCTGGTCAGCAAGGCCAAGCACCCGCACGTCAAGGACGCGGACGGCAAGGCGTTCGTCGACTGGCTGGTGTCGCCGGAGGGGCAGCAGGCGATCGCCGGCTACAAGATCGGCGGCCAGCAGCTCTTCTTCCCGAACGCGAACCAGGCAGGAGCGTAAAGCGGCGGGGGATTTCGCTCAGCTCGTCATGGCCGGACTTGTTCCGGCCATCCACGTCGTCACGATCCGACAGTCGCACTAATCAAGAGCAACGCTCTCGCGCGTGCCACAGTCGCCGCGTCCCCGACGTGGATGCCCGGGACAAGCCCGGGCATGACGCCAAGGGGGACGGTCAGTCCTTGTAGTCCGGCTCCTTGCGGTCCAGCACGCGCTTCAGCGCATCGAAGTGATGCCGGTAGCCGCGCTTGCCGCCGTAGGTGTAGGGCGTCTTGACTTGGTTGCGCATGTGCTCGATCACCGCGGGCTTGACCGGCTTCAGCTTCTGCCCCGTCCACATCGCGTAGAGCTGCACCTGGCAGGCGCGCTCGAGGTAGAAGAGCGTGTCGTAGGCCTGCGCGATGGTCTCCGCCACCACCAGCACGCCGTGGTTCGCCATGAACATGATGCGCTTGTCGCCGAGCACGGCGGCCAGTCGCTCGCCTTCCTCGGGGTCGTTGGCGAGGCCGGTGTATTCGGTGTCGTAGACGATCTGGTCGCGCAGCAGCACCTCGGTCTGGCCGATCGGCTCGATCCGCGGGTTCTCGAGCCTCGTCAGCGCGCTGGCGAACGGCATGTGGGTGTGCAGCACCGCGCCGGCCTTCTCGTTCAGCCGATGGATCGGCGAATGGATGCAGAAGGCGGAGCGCTCGCATTCCCCCTCGCCGCTCAGCACGCGGCCGTCATGGGCAACCTCGATCAGGCTCGAGGCCGTCACCTCGGACCAGTAGAGGCCGAAGGGATTGACCAGGAAGCGGTCGCGCTTGCCCGGAATCGCCGCGGTCAAGTGGTTGAACACGCCCTCGTTGAAGCCGTGCATCACCGCCATCCGGTGCGCCGCGGCCAGATCCACGCGAACCTGCCATTCGGCCTTGTCGGGGACCGTCGCCGAGGATTTGGTCGAAACCAGCTTCATGTAACGCTCCGCATAAGACCTGGAAGCGTTCTAGCATAACTCGTGCAAGCTCAGGAAATGGGGACATCCACCACCGCCGGCACGCAGAACCTTGCAGCTGCGCGTTCAGCCTGGCGGCTGCACCGCCACCCATCCGCCCGGACAGTTCTGAACATCGGGGTAATAGCCCGCCGGGTCGTAGCAGTAGTAGTAGGTCCCGGGTACGCCCTGCGGCGGCGGGTTGTAGTAGGGGTCGGGCGTCGTCCGCGGCTCTACGTAGTAGTAGGGATAGGGATACGGCTCGACCAGCCGGCGCGGATAGGGGTCGTAGAGGCGATAGCGCCGATCCTGCCGATAGCGCCAGTCCTCGCGATCGTAGTCGCGATGGCCGTAATCGTCGTGGCGGTTGTCGTCGCGCGGCCGCGGCCGCGCGCGCGATCCCCCGCCCGACGATGGCAGCTGCGCGGAGGGCTGGGCCGAGGGCTGGGAGGGTTGCGAGGATTGCGGCGGCGCGCTGAGCGCCGGCCCCGAGGGTTCGCGATTGCCGACCGCGGGCGCGGGCCGCGACGGCGTCTGCACCACCGGCGGGCCGGGCTCGCGCTGGGCGAGGGTCGGCGGGCTCCAGGCAAGAAGGGCGCAAGCGGCGCCGGCGGCCAAAACGCGGCGAAGGGGGCCGATCGAGTTGCGCATTCCTGCTCCTTCCCCGCCTTCCATTGACGCCCTTTGGAAAACGCTTCGCCGTTACCCCGAGTTCCCCCTGCTCGGTCCGTCGACGCCGGCTATTCCGATCGCGCCTGCTTCATCTGATAGAGCGGCGGCAGGTCGCTGAGGTCGAGCCGCTTGCGCCCGGCCTCAGGCGCGCTGAGCGGCGTCGCCGGGACCAGCGTGGCAAGGCAGCGCCGCGCCAATTGCTGGTATTCGCGCGTGCCCGCGGATTTCCACGCGATCTCGTCGTCCTTCAGCGCGCGCACGATCTTGGCCGGCATGCCGGCGGCGAGCGTGCGCGGCGGCACTTGGAACCCGGCCTTCACGAAGGCGAGCGCGGCGACGAACGCTGCCTCGCCAATCACCGCCCCGTCCATCACGACCGCGCCCATGCCGACCAGCGCATTGCGCTTGACAACGCAGCCATGCAGCACCGCGCCGTGGCCGATATGGCCGTCATCCTCGATAGTGGTGTCGGTGCCGGGAAAGCCGTGGACGATGCAGTTGTCCTGCAGGGTCGCGCCCCTGCCCATGACCAGCCGTCCCATGTCGCCCCGCAAGGAGGCGCCCGGGCCCACATAGCAGCCCGGCCCCACGATCACGTCGCCGATCAGCACCGCATCGGGATGCACGAAAGCGGCCGGATCGATCACCGGCGTCACGCCGTCGATGGCATAGACCTTCGCCATTGCAGGAGTCCTCGCTGTCCGATCGCCTGCTGTTATCCCCGGAACGCGGCGCGCTGTCACCTCGCGCGGCCGGCCGGCAAAGCGCGCAAAATGGTCCCGCCTAACCTGCTGATATCCAATGTTGTTCTTGGTGACAGGGTTTTAATCCCCTCGCCATCTTCCGGTTATGCCGGCGACGGCCAATATCTCTTCTGTCGAGGCGCAAGCCCAGGAGAATGGCATGACGACCGACCAGAACAATCCCTTGCCGCCGAATGTAGCGCGCCTGCGCGCCAAGCCGGTCGGCAAGCCCGGCGATCCGGCCAACGAGCCGGTGCTTTTCTATGCCGAGCGCGATCCCGCCATCCAGTGGCGGTCGACCGCGATGTTCCTCGTGCTGATGACCCCGCTGGCCTTCATCGCACCGGGGCAGTTCATCGTCGCCGCCCTCGCGATGGCCGCGACGGGATGGTGGAACGCCAGCGGGTTCCGCTTCCACCTGGGGCCACAAAATCTTCGCGTGCGCGCGGCGCGGTTCGCCCCGACCTTGACCGTCCCGCTCGGCGAGATCGCCGAGGCGAGCACGATCCCCGACGCCGCCGGCTTCCTGATGCCGATGGCCGCCGGCTCAGGCCACCTCGTGATCAAGAAGACCGATGGCGGCCAGCTTCTGATCCCCGGGCTGAGGAACATCGCCGAGACGGTGGATGCCATCCGGCGCCTGAAGCAACCCGAAACGAACGAAGACCGCGCCGCCGCCTAGACCGGATCGCCCTCAGGAATGGGGCGTTCCGCGTTCGGCGCCGGCGTCGCCGCGGGACGGGTTTCCTCCGTCGACAGCAGCGCCGTCGCCGTTGCGGCGGCGGCCGCGCCGCGCTGCATCCGCTCGGCCTCGCGCTTCAGGAAATGGTAGTTGCGCACGCTCACCGGGATGCTCAGCACGTACCAGATGCCGATGATGCTCAGCACGATCCAGGGATAGCTGGCGAAGGTCGCGGTCAGCACCGCGAGGCCGATGAAGACCGGCAGCACGTAGGGCTGCGGAATCTTGATGCTCTTCAGCGAGAAGGTGGGGATGCGGCTGATCATCAGCAGCGCCACCAGCACGATCCACGGTGCCATGAAGAACCGCGACTGCATGACGTCGAAGCCCAGTTCGAACTCGATCATCATGGGCAGCATGGCCAGGCCTGCGCCCGAGGGCGCCGGCACGCCCTGGAAATAGCGGTACGCGTAGGGCGGCAGGTTGGGGTCGCCGATCGCCGTGTTGAAGCGGGCAAGCCTCAGCGCGCAGCACGTCGCGTAGAGCAGGCAGACCGCCCAGCCCATGCCGTCGGCATAGCGCAGGGACCAGTAGTAGACGAGGACCGCCGGCGCCACGCCGAAGGCGGCGAAGTCGGACAGCGAATCGAGCTCGGCGCCGAACTTCGAGGTGCCGCCGAGCAGGCGCGCCATGCGCCCGTCCAGCCCGTCGAAGATGCCGGCCAGCACGATGCAGATCACCGCCCATTCGAAGCGGTCGAGCATGGCGAAGCGGATCGCCGTCATGCCCGAGCACAGCGCGAGCACCGTCAGGATGTTGGGGATCAGCGTATTGATCGGCTCGCCCTTGAGGCGCGGCACGATGCGCTGGCCCAGCCGCACGCGCGGACGATTGCGTGGCCGCATTCAGCGAATCTCCCCGTAGCGCGACTTTTCGGCGCCGTTCAGGTCGGCGAGCACCGTCTCGCCGGCGACGGCGCGCTGGCCGATGCAGGCCAGCGACGCCACGCCGGGCGGAAGATAGACGTCGACCCGGCTGCCGAAGCGGATCATACCGAATCGCTGGCCCGCGCGCACCGGCTGATTGGAGCGCGCCCAGCACTTGATGCGCCGCGCGATCAGGCCGGCGATCTGGACCACCGCCAGCTCGCGCCCGTCCGCCAGCACCAGCCGCAGCGAATTGCGCTCGTTGTCCAGGCTCGCCTTGTCGAGTGCGGCATTGAGGAACTTGCCTGGGTAGTAGGCGATGGACCCGATCGTGGCGTCGCAGGGCGCGCGGTTCACGTGCACGTCGAACACGTTCATGAAGATGCTGATACGCTGGCGCGGCGCGCTATCCATGCCGAGCTCGAGCGGCGGCGGCGCGGTCTCGATCTTCTGCACCACCCCGTCGGCCGGGCTGATCACCAGGCCGGCGCGGGTCGGCGTCACGCGGTCGGGGTCGCGGAAGAAATAGGCGCACCACGCCGTCAGGATCACGCCCAGCCAACCGAGCGGCTTGGCGACCAGGAACAGCAGCGCGGCGGCGATCGCGAACAGGCCGATGAACGGCCAGCCTTCGCGGTGGATCGGCGTCAGGACGGCCTGTCGTATCGCATCCATGGGTCGCAAACGGTCATGAGGCGTGGAATCGCGCGGCGTGCGCGCGATCCTAGCGCAGTTCCGCCGACGGATCGACCGATCTTCACATCTCCTTAACCACCCGCCCGCATGATCCGGGTTGCACCTCTTCTACCCCGAATCGCCGCGACGACCATGGCCAACCCGCCCGCCTCGACCACCCATTTCCAGGCAACCGACGTCGCCGTCAAGAACCTGTCGCGCGCGATGGAAGGTCCCATCGAGGTCGACCAGGTGCAGATCGGCGATCAGGGGCAGCTTTGGCCGCGCACCGGCACCGAGCCGATCCGCTTCACCTTCCTCGATTGCGGCCGCCCATTCCTGGCCCGCCTGGTGCGGGTAGGCGAACGCGCGCGCCTGCACATCGCCGGGGCCATCGCGCAACTTCCCTACACCGTCGAGTCCCCCGCCCTGCGCACGGCGCTCTTGGCCGCCATCCGCGGCGCACCGCGCCCGTCGCTCGGCCGGCTCGTGGTCGGCCCAGGGCAGACGATCTGCGTCGAGGCGGAACTGGCCTTCGAGGCGCCGGTGACGCCGAACCGGCTGATCGCCGCCGCCGCCATGTTCGTGGCGGCGACGCGTCCGGCCGCCGAGTGCATCGACGCGGCAGGCAGCGGCACCGCGCCGCCCCCCGCGGCCACGCCGCGCCGGCGGCGCTAGTTCACGACCGGAACGTTGAAGACCTGGCCCGGATAGATCAGGTTCGGGTCGCGGATCTGTTCCTTGTTGGCCGAGTAGATGACGGTGAAGCGCGGCCCCGCGCCATAGCGGTGGCGCGCGATGCGCCACAGGCTGTTGCCGGGCTGGACGATCACCCGGCCCGGGTTCTCCGCCGCCTGGTTCGACACGTCCGAGCGCATGAACGGCATTTCGACCCGCGCGACGACGCTTCCCTTCGGCGACACCTGGTCGGCGCGCATCTGATAGGTGCCCGGATCGACCGATGTCTGCGGGCGGAGCTGCCACTGGCGGTCCTTGTCGACATTCGCCTGGCCGATCGTCTTGTTGTCCAGGTAGATCACGACCGACGAACCGGGACTGCCGCGGCCCGACAGGATCAACTCGCCCTTGTCGTCGTAGTCGACCACGTCGACGCTGACGCCGCCCGGCTCGATCGGCCGGCCAGCCGTGGGCGATTGCAGCACGCGGCTGGGACCGTCGCCCGCGCGGGGTGTCGCGACCGCAACAACACTTGCGCTCTGGCCGCCGGGGGGCGCGTTCGCGGCCGGCGCGGGCCCGGCGGCGGGCTCGACCTTGCCGAGGGCGGCGGGCGCCGCGGCGACCTGCTCGGGCTTGGCGCGATCCGGCACGTGCAGCACCACGACCGCGCTCGATTCGGCGACGGTTCCATCGGCGAGTTTGGCCGACAGGCCGAGCTCGCGCGAGCCGGCGGGCAATGCCACGGTCGGCAGGTAGACCCATTCGCCGCGCGAGTCGGCCGTCACCGTGCCGATCGGCTGTCCGCCGTCGAGAATGGTGACGACCGCGCCGGGCTCGGCCCGGCCGGCGAACACGGCGTCGCCGTTCGGCTTGATCCGCACGACGTCGAAGCTGGGAGTCGGCGGCCGGCGCTGGAGGGATTGCGGCGGGGTCGCGGCGGCCGGCGCCTGCGGCGACGCGGCGGGCGAGGCCGCATCGGGCGCGCCGGCGCCCAGCGGCGGCGGGTTGGGCGGCTGGGGGCCGCCGGGCAGCGCGAGGCCGGCTACCGGAGCGGGGCCGCGGATGCTGGTTTCGTCGCCGCCCAGGAATGTCCACGCCAGGGCCACGGCCACGAGGACCAGCCCGGCGGCGCCAATCAAGAGGTATCGCATTCCCGTTGCTTAAAAATTGTCGGGCGTCGGGCAAGGTTAGAGCCTTTGCCCTCCAATAGCAACGAACCCGACCCGCGCCGGGCGATTGCGCCCGCAACGCCAAGGGCTTAGGCTAGCGCCACGCAGGCCCGCTCGCGGGCCTCCTCCCCTCAAAGGACGCGAATCCGATGCGCAAGTTCGACAAGCTCACAGGCGTGGCCGCGCCCATGCCGATGGCCAACATCGACACCGACAAGATCATCCCCAAGCAGTTCCTGAAGACGATCAAGCGGGACGGGCTGGGCAAGAGCCTGTTCCACGAGCTGCGCTACACGCCCGACGGCAAGGAGA